>JBEKLQ010000141.1:0-7857 GCA_050010115.1 Acidimicrobiales bacterium
GACCGCCACACAGGTGGTCTCGCTCGCGCAGGCGACGACGGCATCGACGGGGTTCACGCCCTGGTCAAGGTTCGACGGCCGGCCGGCGCTACCGACCTCTGCCCACCGCACACCACCGTCGGCAGTGACGAACACGTCGGTTCCCGATCGGGTCGGGACGAGGTTGGCGGTCGCGAGACAGTGCTCAGTGCCAGCGCAGCTGATGGAGCTCGGCATGCTCGCGGCCGACTCCGCCGGTGCTTCGGCGGCCAGCTTCCAATCGAGGCCACCATCGCGCGTGTACAGGATCACGCCGTGCGAGTAGGGGACGCCGACGTAGGCGCCGGCTGACAGGAGACACCAGGACGACGACTGGCAAGACACGGTGCCGAGCTCTTCCAGTTTGAGGCTCGGCGGCGCCACCCACACGACGCGCCAGGAGCGTCCGAAGTCAGCGCTCGCCATGACGCTCTCGGTGCTGAGGGCCGGCGCGAGGCAGGAACCGTCCGCCGAACAGGCCACGCTCGCGGCAGCCAGAGGAACCTTGGCTGCCGTCCAAGAGCTACCCGCGTCTCGAGTGACCAGCACCTCTGATCTAGGCGGCGGCGAGTAGGTGAGGGCAACCACCGTGCACCAGGACGTGCTGCCACAGGCCATCGAGTACCCGCCCGCCCTGCCGAGAAACGGCAACGGTCCTTCGTCCCAGCTTGCGCCACCGTTGTTCGTCGTAACAAAGCGAGTCTGCTGTGTCGATCCGCCGGAGACCTGCCCGATGGCGAAGCAGCGAGTGACCGACACGCAGTCAACGGCGTCGAGGTCAATGAGGTCGCTCGGCAGCGTGGCTATCTGCCACACGGCGCCGGCGTCGGTGGTGTAAAGCGCTCGGGCTGCGACAGGGTCGCCTGTCCTCATGGCCGTCGACGACCCGACGGCGACGCAGGTTTGGCCCCAACAGGAAACGTCGGTGAGCTCGGCCGAGGGTCCCCAGCTGGCACTGCCTTGGTGTCCGGACTGCGTCGCCTTGGAGGTCGTCGTGACCGCGAGAGTCGTCGGCGTGACCGGTGTGTGCGATGGGGCGATCTTGACGGCTGCGCGACCAGGGCCACAGCCCGCGAGGGACAGGCAGCAAAGTGCCCCCGCCAACACGGCCGCGGCAGCGCTCCATCGCCTCACACCTAATGGACGTCCGTCGCTCGCCTCAGCTTGCGAGCCGGGGACGTCTGCGTGAGCGCCGAGCCGGGGGGTGTCACACGATGGGCCGCCTCGCGGTCCATCTAGCCGCGCCAGGTCGAAGCCATTGGACTCGCGCCGTCACGCTCCAGACGCGTCGCGCCCACCTCGATCTGTCACGCGGAGTGCGCAATCCGGTGGCTGGATCGATCGACGTGATCTTTGGGCGGCGGCCCCACTGCAACCATTTTTGGTGTGTCCTTGAGGGGAGTGAGGCTGATGTAGAAGATCGGCACCACGAACCGTGCCGTGCCAGTGATGGAGGTAGGCCCTCCGGGTTCGCCGTACAGGCGGAGATCCCAAACCACCGCAGTGTCATGCCGGTCAAGAGCCGGGGTGGGAAGCGACTGCGGAAACGGCCCGCCAAGAGCGGGTCAGGTATGCGACGAGAAGACGAACGTGTGTGAACCACTGCTGACGCATCGAAAATCTAAAGATGGCACCGAAACCGGGGCGGGACCTGGCCTCGGGATAAAGGCACGCGCTTTCGTGCACGTGCCCCGAGCCGGGGAGCTGCCTGTATGTGGCCCCGGTGGTGTCCGGTGTATAGGTGGCGTGAGCTCGTCGCAGGCGCTGGCAGGGAAGGGGAGAACCTGTCGTCTCGATAGTGGCGATCAGCCGAAGCTGGCTGGCTCGCCGAGAGGGAGGACCCCAAGTGGCAACCACCACGAGGGGCAGAGTACCGATGCGAGGCACAGGGGCGGACCGGCCCGTAGTAGCGATGAAGGGGCTGTAATGGTCCCCGAGCCAAGGGGCCGGGCAGGCCAGGTCGACCAGACGCCAACCCTCAGGGGGATGAGCTGATGGATGGACCGAAGCAGAAGGTGAAGTCGTTTGAGATACCAAAGCGCCTCGTCTACGGGGCGTGGGAGAAGGTCCGCGACAACGGCGGTGCGCCGGGCGTGGACGCCGTCAGCATCGAGCAGTTCGAGAGCAACGAGAGGGCCAACCTCTACAAGCTCTGGAACCGGATGAGCTCGGGGAGCTACTTCCCCGAGCCGGTGCGGGCGGTGGAGATACCGAAGGATCACGGGTTGGGGACAAGGGTGCTCGGCGTGCCGAACGTGGCCGACCGCATCGCTCAGACCGCAGCCGCCTGGCTGCTGGAGGACAGGCTTGAGCCGATCTTCCACCCCGACAGTTACGGCTACCGTCCTGGCCGGAGTTGCCACGACGCCCTGGCCGTGACGCGCAAGCGCTGCTGGGAGAAGGATTGGGTGCTCGATCTCGACATCCGGGCCTTCTTCGACAGCGTCGACCATGATCTGTTGTTGAAGGCGGTAGCTCACCACACCGACGAGGCCTGGGTCCTGTTGTACATCCGCCGGTGGCTCACAGCCCCCATGCAGATGCCCGACGGCACCCTCAAGGCCAGGGAGAAGGGCACCCCGCAGGGTTCCCCGATCTCGCCGCTGCTCGCCAACTTGTTCATGCACTACGCGTTCGACCGCTGGATGGGCCGGGAGTTCCCGGGCTGTCCCTTCGAGCGCTACGCCGACTTATGTCGACGTCGGCATAAGTCCGCTTATGCCGAGGACCGAATTATGCCGATGAGTAGGTCCTGGACGCGCATCTGACCTGCTAGGTCCTTCGTTCGGATCCGTGCACTCGGCATAATTCGGGGTCTTCCTTACGAGACTGCTTCTCTGGATCTACAGAGAGGAGTCCATCGTGGCGAACCGTTGGCACGTGCGGATTGGAGGACCGCTGGCACAATACGGCAGCGGGTTCGAGCGGCACCTGGCCGAACAGGGCTACAGCTCCGGGAGCGATCACCTGTACGTCATGGCTCAGCTGAGCAGCTTTCTGCTCGACAGCGGGCTTTCCACGTCGGCCCTGTCGGCCTCCTCGGTGCTCAAGGAGTTCCCCGACTGGCGGCGCGCTCAGGGCTATGTGAGCGAACTGTCCTCGCTACGGATGTCGCAAACGCTCGACTACCTCGTGATGATCGGCGCCGTGACGAGCGCCGAGGCCCCTCGACCAGCAACTCCGGTGGAGGAACTGATCGAACGCTACCGGTGCTACCTCGTCACCGAGCGGGGTCTCGCCGCGCCGAGTGTGCGCGCGTACCTCGAGGTGGCCGACACGTTCTTGTTGTCGATTCACGCCGACGGAGAGCCCGTCCTCGGGTCGGTGACAGCGGCCGTGGTGACCAGTTTCGTGCTGGCCGAGTGCCGGCGCATGAAGATCGCCTCGGCAAAGGCAACGACCACCCGGCTGCGCTCGCTGCTGCGCTTTGTGTACGTGGAGGGCTTGACGACGTGCGCGCTCGCCGACGCCGTGCCTTCGGTGGCGAGCTGGAGCCTCGGCTCGCTGCCACGAGGCCTTCCCCCGACGGCGGTCACCCGTCTGCTCAAGAGCTGCGATCGCAGAAGGCCCCTCGGGCGACGCGACTTCGCCGTGCTCAGCCTGCTGTCGCGTCTCGGGATGCGGGCCGGGGAGGTGGCAGGTCTCAGGCTCTCAGACATCGCTTGGCGAGCCGGTGAGCTGACCGTGCGCGGGAAGGGCCAGCGCACCGAGCGCCTCCCGCTTCCCGTCGAGGTCGGCGAGGCGATCGTCGCCTGGCTGCAGCGCGGACGGCCCGCTTGTGTCAGTGACTCGGTGTTCGTGCGCGTCCGCGCCCCCCATCGTGCCCTTTCGGCCGGCGGCGTCTCAGCCATCGTCCAGCGCGCCTGCCAGCGGGCTGGGTTGGCCACGGTGGGGGCGCATCGCCTACGGCACTCGGCGGCCACCGCGATGCTGCGGGGCGGAGCAAGTCTCGACGAGGTGGGGCAGGTTCTCCGCCACGAGCGACGGCAAACCACCCAGATTTACGCCAAGGTCGACCGCCGAGCGCTCTCAGCCGTCGTCCGGCCCTGGCCGGGGGCACGGCCATGAGCGAGCTACGCCGCCACGCCGAGGACTATCTCAGCCTGCGCCGGGCGCTTGGCTACAAGCTTGTCGGAGAGGCCCGGCTGCTGGCGAGCTTCGTCACCTCCCTCGAGGAGGCGGGCGTCTCGCGTATCGGCACTGAGGTGGCGGTGACCTGGGCCTGCACCGTCACTGGCTCGACCGCCTACCTGGCAAGGCGGATGCGGGTGGCACGGGGCTTCGCCCGTTACGTCCACTCGCTCGACCCGAGCACCGAGGTGCCCCCGGCTGACCTCTTCCCCGCCGGCAAGCACCGGCCGGTCCCGTACATCTACTCCGACGACGACGTCCTCTCACTGATGGGTGCCGCCCGCACGCTTGGGCCGCCGCTGCGTGCGCTGACCTTGGAGAGCTTGATCGGCTTGCTGGCAGCGACCGGCATGCGCGTCAGCGAAGCGATGGCCCTCGATGACGGCGACCTCGACTGGCGGAACGGTCTCGTGACCGTGCGAAACTCGAAATACAACAAGTCCCGTGAGCTGCTCCTGCATCCGACCACGGTCGAGGCGCTGCGGGCCTATCGCGCCAAGCGAGACCGTCTCGGACCGATCCGGCTCACCCCGAGCCTGTTCGTCTCGTCACGGGGCAGCCGCCTTTGCCATGAGACGGTCCAGCCAGCCTTCCGCCAGCTTGTGCGCCGCGCCGGCCTCGTCCAGCCACCCTCCTCGCCACAGCCGAGGATCCATGGGCTCAGGCATACGTTCGCGGTCAACACGCTGCTCTCCTGGTATCGCGACGGTGGCGACGTCGCGGCCCGTATGCCGCTCTTGTCCACCTACCTCGGTCACGTGGACATCGCGGCGACGTACTGGTACCTGTCGGCGGTCCCCGAACTGCTCGCCCTCGCGGCGCGGCGTCTCGAGCGGACTGAGGGTGAGCAGCCATGAGCGCCATCGCCCCGACCGTTCAGGGGTTCTTCACCGAACGTCTTATCAACCAGAAGCGTGTGAGCCAGCACACCCTCGCCGCCTATCGGGACACCTTCCGCCTGCTGTTCGTCTTCGCCGCAGAGCGCAGCGGCAAGGCCCCCTGCGATCTCGATTTCGAGGACCTCGACGCCGGCGTGATCGGGGCGTTCCTCGACCACCTGGAGAGAGAACGGGGGAACAGCGCCCGGACGCGCAACTCGCGCCTCGCCGCAATCCACTCCATGTATCGCTACGCGGCGTTCCAGCACCCCGAGCATGCTGAGCTGCTCGGACGGGTGATGGCAATCCCGACCAAGCGCACCGACCGCTACGAAGTGTGCTTCCTCGAGCCCGACGAGACGAAGGCCCTACTGGCGGCACCGGAGCGCACTCGCTGGGTGGGTCGTCGCGACCATGCGCTGCTGCTTGTCGGGGTCCAGACCGGGCTGCGGGTGTCCGAGCTCACAGCCGCGAACTGGGGGGACGTGCACCTCGGGAGAGGGCCGCACATCCGCTGCATTGGCAAAGGCCGGAAACAGAGAGCCACGCCGCTCACTGCCGAGACCGTCGCCGTGCTTCGGGTCTGGGGCGAGGAGGTCGGCGTCGAGGAGCAAACGCCGCTGTTCTCGACGAGCCGTGGCGGTCGCCTCAGCACCGACGCCGTCGCATTGCTCGTCGCCAAGCACGCCGCTACTGCACGGCAGCACTGCCTGTCGCTGGGCGAAAAGACAGTCACGCCACACGTATTACGGCACACCTGTGCCATGAACCTCCTCCGCGCCGGGGTCGAGGTGGCGGTCATCGCACTGTGGCTGGGTCACGAAGATATCGAGACAACGGTCCGCATCTACCTCCACGCGGACATGAGCATCAAGGAACGAGCCCTCGCCCGCACTACACCACCGGGGACCGATCCAGGACGTTACCGACCGTCTGACCGTCTGCTCGCCTTCCTCGAGGCGCTCTGAATTATGCCGAGGATCGCCGCCCGATCGCCGCCGAGCTACGCCAACTCGAAGCATTCATCGGCATAATTCGGTCCTCGGCATAAGCAGACGACATCGTTGTGCACTGCGACACCGAGGAACAGGCCCGCCGTCTTAGGGCCGCCATCGCCGTAAGGCTCGGGACCCTCGGCCTCGAGCTTCACCCTGAGAAGACAAAGGTCGTGTACTGCAAGGACACGAGACGCCGAGGGACCTCGGAGCACACCAGCTTCGACTTCCTCGGCTACCGCTTCCGGGGCCGCTCGATCCGTAGCCGCCGTGGCCGTTCCATCGGCTTCACGCCGGCCATGAGCGATCCGGCGATGCAGGCCGTCACCAAGAAGGTGAGGGACTGGCACCTCAGGCGCCGCACCGGTTCGGACCTGTCCGATCTCGCCCGGGCGATCAACGCCCAGGTCCGAGGTTGGATCAACTATTACGGGGCCTTCTATCGCTCCCGGTTGTACCTCCTGGCAACGCGCATCGACCGACACATCGTGCGGTGGGCAATGCACAAGTTCAAGCGACTGCGGGGCCAGCCAGTCAAGGCATGGGCCTGGTTGAGCGTTGTCCGACAGCGCTTCCCTCGGCTCTTCGCCCACTGGCACATGCTGCCGCGCACCCAACGCCGGCCTGTGGGAGCCGTATGACGGGAGACTGTCACGTACGGTTCTGCGAGAGCCGGGGGGTGAAATTCCCCCCGGCTACTTACCCAACCCAACTCCGGCAGATTGCCGTTTACGAGGTGTACAGACGCCTACCAGATGGAACGACGCACCCGACCTGAGCTGCCCAAATCCGAAGAGACGTCACGCCGTGGACAGCCAAATCCGGTCTGGCAGTCTCGCGGTAGGAGTCTCCCGGGGCGTTCTCCGTCCGTCCCGTTCGCCCGTTCAGCTGACCTTCCCGATATGAGCCAACGCCACCGGGAGGCCGGGCCCTGTGGAGGTGACGCCGGTCGGGAGCGGCCCGCTCTCCCGTACGACGCTGCTGGCCAATCGCCAGGGTGTTGAGACTGACAGCGCGGTGGCTCACGCCTGCATGTGGACTGGCGCCGACAGTTCCCCGGCGGCACGGTTACGGCAAGTCCTCGCGGTGCACGATTTCGAACGCGGAATCCACATCCGTGCGATCGGCATAGAGGACCAGATTCACTCCCGTCGACAGCCGGGCGGAGGGCACTAGGAGGCCGTCGTAGCCAAGCCAGTATGCAGCTCCTCCCACAGTTTGACAGGCAGAGTGGTCCACTGCGCCGAGCTCCGTCTCGTCGATGCCGACACGCGCGAGTAGAGCCCTGTCAGTGAGGTGGATCACGTTGCTCAATGTCACGTGCACTTGATACAGCTGCCGACTCGCTCGAGTCCTGATGGGTTGGCTGGCGATCGCGTACTCAGCCTCGGCCAGAGCCGTCTCTCGCTCGAGACTGGTGTAGATCGTGGAGACGCCGGGTGGGTTCCACCGCGCTCCGCGGGTGTTCGTTCGGGCAGGCACAAGGTTGCTGAACATATGACGCCACACGATGCCGTCGAAGGCCAGCCCTCCGACAGCCTCGAGTTGGTCGAGAAGTACGGGCTCGTAAACCACGCTAAGGAGGCGCCGCTACAAGTACGCGCCGTCGCGAAGCTGGTCGATCAAGGCGAGAACCTCCTCGGTACGACCCTCGGCGATGAGGTCCGCGGGCCGACGCCCGCCGAGGAGCGTGTGGCGCGAAAACAGCCAGAGCCGAGCTTCATCGGGCGAGTAGAGGTCAGCGAGCTGTTCGACCAGCCACTCGAGAGCGAGCAGTCGTTGTAGACCGTCAGGCTGGGGTTCCGCCCGACCGGTCTGCCAGCGAGAGATTGTCT
>JBEKLQ010000142.1:0-7562 GCA_050010115.1 Acidimicrobiales bacterium
TACGAGGAGCACACAATGACCGCGCCGGGCATCGTTATGCCGACAGTTTCAACCCCTTTACCCCTGTCGGCCAGCAGCTTCTTGAGAACGTCGGCATAACGCGACTGTCGGCATAATCATGGTTAAGCCGAATTCGGCTTAACCACGACCTGCGGCACACGGGCAACACCCTCGCCGCTGCGACGGGAGCCAGCACTGCCGAACTGATGCACCGCATGGGTCACGCCAGCCCGAGGGCGGCGCTCATCTACCAGCACGCCACGGCCGAGCGCGACAAGGCAATTGCTGCTGCACTCGGGGACATGATCGGTAACCGAGCAATTCGTTCCCGGCACGGAACCACCACGCCTAACGGTAGTGAAAGGCTGAAATGCCGGTTGACCAGGGAAAACAAGGGGAGCGGGCGACGGGGATCGAACCCGCATAACCAGCTTGGAAGGCTGGGGCTCTGCCATTGAGCTACGCCCGCGGGCGGCATCACGTTAGCTCGGGTTTCGTCGCCATCCGGGAGGGCATCTAGTCTCAAGCGCCCAGTGAGCTGGAGGTGACAGCACCCCTGAGCGCTCCGCGTCCGCGTTCGTGTTCGTGCGCGGTGTCGGAGACGTCAGTGAAAGCCGGCATCGGTGTCGTGGCTGGCGCCGGTGTGACTGACTGTCGGGCGAGATTGGGGCACATGTGTCCCGAAACCCACCGAGAGTCCTCAGCCGCCCCCGCAGACCCTCATGCCTCCATCGGCGGTTGCCTACGCTGATCGAGTGTCCATACCCGTTCGGTATCGCTCTGACGACGAGGACTGTCGCCGCTTTCGTACTCGTTGTGACGCTGGCGGTAAAGTCGGCACCTATGGGGAATGCCAAGCCTCCAGCCAAGGGACAACTCATGAGGTAGCGCTCGGTGGTCTTTCTTACCATCGGCCTGGTCTGCCTCCTCGTCTTGCTGGTGATCGGCTCCCGTGACCTCTACCTGATCCTGATCGGGACCGGCTGCGTCGTCGCTGCGATTCGGGAGGAGTTGGTACGCCCACGACCCCCGGTGACACACGAGCGCGCGCGCCATGACTACCGACATGCTCAGAGGCTGGATCACGCTCGGCGCCAGAGGGACAACTCATGAAGACCCTGTGTGAGTCAGCCGAGGCTTCTTCTTCGAACGACGAGAGCAAGATGTCCAACAGCGACGTCGGAGTCGCCGTGGGGTCGGCTGGCTCCGCCCGCTGCCTCGACGGCATGCCCGCCGGCGATCCACCATCGAAACCCCACCCCGCTCAACAACTCGCCCACCGCCGCCGGTTCGAGTCCGCTCCAAGCTCCGAAGAGCAGCTGGAACTCCCGTTCTCGTAGGTCCTCGATCGGGGCGGCGAGTCGGACCGGGCGAGCGTCTCCGGTCGAGCTCGCCGATCTGTCGCCCTCTACGTCGGCCATGGTTCAGTTGAGCATCCGAGCCGGGTTTCTCCGGTGCCTCAGGGACGGGTCGCCCGGCACGAGTGCCCTGCCAAGGCGTAGGTTCGGCGTGAGCGGTGCCGGGGTCTCGATTGCCCAGGCGGACCAGAGGAGGTCGAGTGAGTTCAGAGCCGTCGTATGCCTCAGGGACCTCGGATGTCCCACTCCTCGGCGAGACGATCGGGGCCAACCTCGCGCGGACCGTGGCACGGTTCGGGTCGCGTGAGGCCCTGGTCGATCGACCGACGGGGCGGCGGTGGACGTACGAGCAACTCGATGATGACGTGAACCTGCTCGCCCGGGCGTTGCTGGCACGAAGCATCGCCAAAGGTGATCGCGTGGGCATCTGGGCACCCAACTGCGCCGAGTGGGTCCTGACCCAGTATGCGACGGCGAAGATCGGCGCCATCTTGGTCAACGTCAACCCGGCCTACCGGGCACACGAGCTGACGTACGCCATCAACCAGTCCGGGGTGTCGTTGCTCGTGACGGCCGGAAAGACCGACCGGGCCGACTATCCGGAGATCGTCGCGTCGGTTCGTGACGAATGCCGCGCGCTCCGCGACGTCGTGGTCATCGGGAGTGACAGCTGGGAGACGCTGATGAGCCAAGCCGCCGGCGTGGATCCGAGCGCCCTGGCGGACCGAGCAACCACGCTGGCGTTCGACGACCCGATCAACATCCAGTACACGTCGGGGACAACCGGATTCCCGAAGGGCGCAACGCTGTCGCACCACAACATCCTCAACAACGGTTTCTTCGTGGGCGAAGCCCTCGGATACACCGAGTCCGACCGGGTATGCCTGCCGGTCCCCTTCTACCACTGCTTCGGGATGGTCATGGGCAATCTCGGGGCGACTTCGCACGGCGCCTGCATAGTGATCCCGGCGCCCTTGTTCGAGCCCGGCGCGACGTTGGAGGCGGTCGCTGCTGAGGCCTGCACATCGCTGTACGGCGTGCCGACGATGTTCATCGCCGAGCTCAACCATCCGAGCCTTTCGTCGCTCGATCTCTCCTCGCTCCGAACCGGCATCATGGCGGGGTCGCCCTGCCCGGTCGAGGTCATGAAGCGCGTCATCGCCGAGATGAACATGGCTGAAGTGGCCATCTGTTACGGCATGACCGAGACGTCGCCCGTCTCGACGCAGACCCGCGTTGACGACGATCTCGATCGGCGTACCGCCACAGTCGGCGGGGTCATGCCACACCTCGAGGTGAAGGTGGTCGACCCGGTCTCCGGCCTGGTCGTCCCGAGGGGGGAGCCAGGCGAGCTGTGCACCCGGGGCTATTCGGTGATGCTGGGATACTGGGCTGACCCGACCGCGACGAGCGGCGCCATCGACGTGGCTCGCTGGATGCACACCGGTGACCTCGCCATCATGCGGGACGACGGCTACGTCAACATCGTCGGGCGCATCAAGGACATGGTCATCCGCGGCGGGGAGAACATCTACCCGCGCGAGCTCGAGGAGTTCCTATACGCGCACCCCGACATCGTCGACGTGCAGGTCGTCGGGGTCCCCGACGAGCGCTACGGGGAGGAGCTCTGCGCCTGGATCCGACTGCGGCAAGGAGCCGAGGCCCTCACCGCCGAGTCGCTCCGGGAGTTCTGCAGCGGACGGCTGGCGTACTACAAGATCCCTCGCTACGTGCACCTCGCCGACGAGTTCCCGATGACGGTGACCGGCAAGGTTCGCAAGATCGAGATGCGCGAGCGGTCGGTCGAGATCTTCGGCCTGCAGGCCGCAGCGAGAATCCGCAACGCCTGAAGCACCCCTCAGATGTCTGGTGAGCCGAAGCCGGGCACCTCAGCTCTGCTTGATGATCGAGATGAGCGCCGTCGATGGTGACACCACCGCATCGACCCCCCAAGACCGGTTGAAGAGCTCCTCGTTCGCTGGGTCGTTCACGCGAGCGACGACTCGGGGGACGTCGAAGCGTCGCTTAGCGAGGAGGGAGACGACGAGGTTGTCCTCGTCCGACCGTGTACAGGCGACGAGCACGTCCGCTCGGAGTGCTCCCGCAGCCTCGAGCGTCGAGGGAACCGCTGCGTTGCCTCGCACTGAGCGCAAGCCGGCCTTGGCGAGCGCTGCTTCCCGTCCGGGGTCCGTCTCGATGACCGTGACCTCGTCGCCCACCTGTCGCAGTGCCACGGCCACCTGCTCCGGGAGTCCCGCTCCACCGATCACGATGATCCGCATCACGACAACCTCCCGTTGAGGAAGCTCCTCAGTCGGCCAAGCGACCCTGCGGCGACGATGAAGGTCACGACGTCGCCACCTTCGAGCGGCGTAGAGTGCTCGGGGATTCTAGAGTGCCCTGCCCTGGAGAGCTCGACGACTTGGATCTCGCCGGGAACGTTGAGCTCCAACACCCCACGCCCGGCCAGGTAGTCCGGAAGCCTCGATCGCACGAGCAGCGTCTCACCGTTGCCGAACGTCTGCTGAGGTTCGAGCGTCAGATGGTGCAGCAGTTGCATCACCCGGTTGACCGTTGTGTGCACCGACCCGACGCTGGCGATGCCGAACTCGCTGTAGACAGGGGCGCGGGCGGGATCGTAGAGGCGCGCGAGCACTCGCGGGATTTTGAAGACATCGCGGGCCACCCGCGCGGCAACGATGTTGGCGTTGTCGTTCGGCGTGAGGGCGACGAACGCCTCGGCGTCCGCGATGCCCGCCGCTTTGAGCACGCGTGGGGTGATTCCACTCCCCAGCACGAAGCGGCCACCGAATCCAGAGGGCAGGCGGCTCTCGACGGCTGGGTCCAGGTCGATGACGACGACCTGGTCGCCTTCCGCCTCGCATCTGGTCGCGAGCGCCGAGCCGGTTCTCCCGCCTCCCATGATCACAACTTGCATGGCTCCTCCTCTCCGGGCAGGGGACCGCCCGGCGAGCTTGCCTGTTGCGGCCTGGCGTCGCGTGCCCGATGTCTTGCGCGAAGGAGGGCTTTTCGGGTCTCCTCCGCCATGAGCAACAGCGCTCCCATCGCAACGAGCACGAGCCAGTCGCTGAGCCTGAGTGGCGCCGTATTGAACACCGACTGCAGAACCGGCACGTAGCTGACGCACGAGACGAAAGCGATCCCGAAGAACCCCGCAAACACGAGTGGCTTGTTGGAGAAGATGCCGATGCGCAGGATGCTCTGCTCCTCGGTGCGAACCGCGAAGCTGTTGAAGAACTGGCTGACGACAATCCCGGCCTGAGTCATGGTGAGCGCCTCTCGATAGATGGGGTTGGTCCGTGTGAATGCGCTGAACGGGATGTGCGCGGTATGGATGCGCCAGAAGAACGCGGCCACGACGCCAGCCGATTGGATCGATCCGAGGAAGCAGAATCGCTTCACGACGGCCCAGTTGAACAAGTGCTCGCTCGACGGCCTGGGTGGCCGTGACATCGTGCCCGGCTCGGATCGCTCGGTTCCGAGGGCAAGAGCCGGCATGACGTCGGAGCCGAGGTCGATCGCGAGGACCTGAAGCGCGCTGAGAGGCACCAGAGGAAACCCTACGAACACCGCCGCGAGAATCGGTGCGAGCTCGGCGAGGTTGTGGCTGAAGAGGTAGATCAGGAACTTTCGGATGTTGGCGTAGACGCCGCGGCCGAGTTCGACGGCTGCGGCGATGGAGGCGAACGAGTCGTCGAGCAGGATCATGACCGAAGCGGCCCGTGCGACGTCGGTGCCGCCCTCGCCCATCGACACCCCGATGCTCGCCCGTTTGAGCGCCGGAGCGTCGTTGACGCCGTCTCCAGTGACGGCGACCACCGCCCCCCGCTCTTCGAGCGCGGCGACGATGCGCATCTTGTGCTCCGGCGTCGCACGCGCGAACAGCAGCTGTTCGCCCTCCAAGGTCGCCTTCGCGAGCTCCTCGTTACTCATCGCGTCGAGTTCGCTGCCGCTCAGGATCCTCACGGGGCCGTCGCCGACGATGCCGACCCGCCGAGCGATGGCCTCGGCCGTAAGCCCGTAGTCGCCGGTGATCATGTAGATGAGGATTCCTGCCCGCCGACATGCGCCCACGGCGTCTACGACCTCGGTCCTCGGCGGGTCCGACATGGCGACGAGGCCGAGCAGCGTCAGCTCGCGCTCGGCGTCGGAGACCCTCGGATGACCGGTCGCGAGCTCCCGGGTTGCCACCGCCAGCACCCGGAGCCCCTGGGCTGCCATCATGTCGTTCGCTGCGGACATCCGCGCCCGTGACGTATCGTCGAGCGTCACATCGTGAGCCTCCCAACGGACAGCGACGCAGCGCTCGAGCACGGCTTGGGGTGATCCCTTGACGCAAGCCTCGTACGATCCGTCCCCGAGCCGGTGCACGGTGGTCATCAGCTTCCGGTCGGCGTCGAAGGGGAACGTGGCGACCCGAGGCGTGCGTGCCGCTTCTGCGGCCAGATCAACGCCGGCCTTGGCGGCGGCGACGAGGATTGCCCCCTCGGTCGTGTCGCCCAACACTCTCCAACCCAGGCGGCGCTCCGGGTCAGGTCGCAAGAGGCGAGCATCGGCGCAGAGGCCGCCGACCCTCAGGAGATCGGCGACGCCGTCAGCTTCCTCAACCTCTCCTTCGGGTCCGTAGCCGACGCCGGTCACGCCGTGGGACCGGCCGGACTCCCACACGACCTGGACGGTCATCTCAGCCTTGGTCAAGGTACCGGTCTTGTCAGTGCAGATGACAGTGGTCGACCCGAGAGCCTCGACCGCGGTGAGCCGCTTGATCAGGGCATTGCGACGCGCCATCCGGCGCACGGCCACAGCGAGCGACACCGACATCGTGGCCGGTAGCCCCTCGGGCACGAGCGCCACCATGACGCCGAGGGCGAAGACGAACGACCCGACCACGGAGTGGCTGACGAGGGCACGCAGGGCGAACAGGCTGGCTCCCGCCGCGATCGCGACCGCGGCGACCCGTCTCGCCATCACTGTCACTTCGCGCTGGAGGGGGCTGTCTTCCTGCGGCATCTCGGCCGTAAGGCGATAGATGCGCCCGAATTCCGTCGCGAGGCCGGTCGCGAACACGACAGCCCTGCCCCCACCGTTGACGACGGACGTGCCCATGAACACGCAGTTGCGAGCGTCGGATATCGGTGTCTCCGGCACTGCTTCGGAGATCCTCGGCGTGGGACGACTCTCTCCGGTGAGGGCCGCCATCTCGACCAACAGGTCGTGCACCTCGATCAGACGGCAATCGGCCGAGATGGCATCTCCCGCATCCAGCACCACGAGGTCGCCTGGGACGAGGTCGGCGGCGGCGATCTCTGTCAGCTCGCCGTCGCGGATGACGCGCGCCGTGGACGGCACCAAGGCTTGCAACGCTTCGGCCGTTCGTTCCGCCGCGTGCTCCTGCGCGAAGCCGATGGCTGCGTTCAGGACGACGACGCCGAGAATTCCGATCGCGAGCTCGAGGTTGGCGGGGTCCCGAGGAGTGCTCAAGGCGTAAGCAAAGAAGGTGATGGCGGAGGCGACCATCAGCACGATCGCGAACATGTTGGAGAACTGTGACCCGAACTCGGCGAGGACTGATCGGCTGTGCGCCGTAGGGAGTTGGTTGGCACCGACCTCGTCCACTCGCTTGGCTGCCTCGCCTGCGGACAGGCCTCGGGGCGAGCTCTTCAGCTCGGCGAGGACCTGTTGTGGTTCCAGCGACGGCACCTGCATCGTCCCAATGCTCTCGCGAGAGCGGTCTCCGATGTCGAGCGGTAGCACTGTGGTGTGGTCGGGGAGGGGGGATTCGAACCCCCGGCCTCCTGCTCCCAAAGCAGGCGCGCTGCCAAGCTGCGCTACTCCCCGGCTGAGGAACGCGACTCTAGATGAAGCTCGGCCGTCGGCAGGGCGTTCGGGTGGGACAAGTTCTTCTTGCGTTCGGCGCGTCGATGAGCTTTACTTTGTGCTGGCAGGAGCTGGCGGGGCACCGCTTCGCCACCAAAGAAGGGGGCAGTTGAGTGAAAAGACACATTAGAACAGCGGTTGCGGCCGTCTCGGTGCTGGGGATGTCAGCGATGGCGCTGACCGGTACGGCCTCCGGCGCCTCTGGCGCCGTCACCCACAAAGCTGCGGCGGTCGTGGGCCACGTGATACCCAGCGCCAACGTAAAGGCCACGCTCGCCTACTGGACTCCGGCACGCATGCGGTCGG
>JBEKLQ010000143.1:0-7440 GCA_050010115.1 Acidimicrobiales bacterium
GTCGAGACCACCGAGCAACTCGCGGCACTGCGTGACCTCGGATGCCAGTACGCGCAGGGGTACTTGCTCGCGCGCCCGTGCACCTTCGACGAGTGCGTCGATCTCCTCGACGGCGAGCGCCCGGGGCCACGGTGAGAGCGAGGCCGCGGCGGAGATCCCGCTCGATCTGGAAGTCGTCGGCACCGAAGCCCTGATCGGGTACAGCCACGCCGGGCGCCGCTTTGTCGTCTCCGACGCTTGACGGCGACCAACGAACGCCCTATACGGGATCCAGGCCACGACAAAGGGAAATGGAGCGGCCATGAGGCCTTCTCTATCTGGCCCAAGGAGCAGAGCACCAACGCCTCGAGTGGCTCAATGGCGTCGTCACGTCCATCCTGCTCGACGGCAAGACCACGAATGGGCAGCTCGCGATGTTGCGCAGCCGACCGCCCGCTGGCCACGGCACACCAGTGCGCGTGCAAGATGTTCCTGATGCTGGCCGGCGAGGCCGTCTTCTGGCTCGACGACGAGCGCCATGAACTGGGAGAGGGCGGCGTCATCTTCCTCCCCCACAACGTGCCGCACGCTTTCCGCGTCCTCTCCGAGAACGCCGACATGAGGATCCTCGGACCGCCGCGCACCAACTGAAAGGCCGAGGAGAGACATGCTCTCCTCGAGAAGCTGCCCAGATGGCGCGCCCACAGCCACATCAGCACGGCGATACCCTCCCGACAGGACGCCGCGCACCCGGTCGCCCCGCCGTCGGTCCGAGCTGAGTAGCGACGGCACTGCGCGCGGGGCGACACGTCAGGCGGTGACGCTGGTGAGGTCGCTCGCGACGACGACCTCGCCGTCGAAGAATTTGCCGGCGAGGGCCCGCCACTCCTCTTCGGTGCCCGGAGCGAGACCCGGGACGAAGTGCGTGAGCACGAGGATCCTCACGCCACCACGCTGCGCGGTCGCGCCGGCCTCCTCACAGCTCGAGTGGTAATCGAGGACGTCCTGCATGCGCGGGGCGGGCATCGCCTTCACGAGGTCAGTGCGCACGACAGTCTGTACGTAGACATCGGCACCTGAGCAAAGCCGGTCGAGGCTGTCGCACGGGCGGGTGTCGCCGGCTATGACGACGGCCTTCCCCTCCGCCTCGACGCGGTAGCCGATGGCCGAGTCGACGGGGAAGTGGTGCACCGGGGCGCAGCTCACTCGCACGTCGCCGAGCTCGTACGCAAGGCCGTCGGTCACCTCGGTGACGGCGACACTCGGCTGACTGGTGAGGTCCTGGTGGTGGGCCATGCGGTAGCCGACGTCTGCGCCAAGCGACGCAACAGTCAGGTCCGCAAAGCGGCTCCGTGCCGACCGGCCCGGTCACCCTGAGTGGTGTGTCAGCTGGCATCGTGATCCAGTTCGTCGTAACGAGGTCGCCGAAGTCGGTCGTGTGGTCGCTGTGGAGGTGGGTGAGGAACACTTGGTGCAAGAAAGCCGGTAGGCCGAGCCCGACCGCGGCGAGTCGGAGCAGCACGCCGCGGCCCGCATCGAAGAGCAGGTTCTGCCCCACCGCTCGCACGAGCGTCGCCGGCCCCGCCCGGTCGGGGTTGGGGAGCGGGTTGCCGGTGCCGAGGGTGATCACGTCCACGCCGCATGGTAAACATCTGACGCAGTGAGTGTCAGAATCTTCGAGGCGGGCGGTACTGGCCGGTTGGTGCGTCAGCCGCCATGGTGGAGGATGAGTAATGGCTGAGCCGGCGAGGAACCGCATCGACGGGCTGTGGGGTGTCCGGTACGGCGAGATCCTCCTCGCCCGCTTCGACGGCACGTCGTTCAGCGCCGAGGTGTGGAACACGATGGGCTTCAACGACTGCCCGCCCACCGAGTTCGCCGAGCTCGACGCTAGGGCGATCGCGGCCGAGCGCTGTGCGCTCGTCGCACTGAAGAACGGCCCCCGCCACTGGGTGCTCGACGCGATCGAGGCGCAGATGCGCGAAACGGCGCCAACGACCAAGTTCGGCACCCTGGAGATGTTCCTCGCTGCGACCGTGGACTTCGGGTCCACGCCGCCGTCGCCCATCGCCTACACCGAACGGAGCGTCGCCCGCGACACGGTGTTCGAGTGGGCCGCGGGCACACCGCTTTATCAGCTGACCTCGCCTGACGGGAAGGTCTACGTCATGCAGGCGATAGCGCTGTACGTGGACCCGAGCCAGACGCTCGACTCCCTGAAGTCCCTCGCCGACCGGCTCGAGCTGCCCGACGGCTGGACGTTCGCGACCCATGTGGCCGACCGGCCGCTGCGGCTGCTGAGCACAGAAGGCGTCGCGACGGTGCTGCAGGACGAGCTCGCCAACACCTACCACCGCGTCGACCGGACGGATTGACGCGCTGGCGGTCGCGGGCGCCGCGACCGCGCCGGTCACCGGCACCGGTCGGTGGTGCTACGAAGGTCACCTGCTAGCCACGACCTCACTGGCGACAGAGGCGATCGAATCCGAAGCGTCGCCAGCGCCTCACCGTCACGTATGGACAGCGCTGCGGCGCACTCGCCAAGCCCGTCATCGCTCTGCTCCGAGACGGTCGCCCAGCCCTGTCTGCCAGCGAATGACGACGGCTATGAGGAGCGCTTCAAGCGGGGGGCTCTTCGCGAGCATCCCGTCAGTCACCGCAGTTCCGAGCACGGTACGCAACAGTCGATACGCCTTGGCCACCTTGACCGGCCCGACCCCTGAGCTCAGCAGGTTCGCGTGCCAGGTGCGAACGTCGCTCGGCCGGAGGTTTCCCACCTGCGCTCCGCGCTGCAAGACACCGGTGCTTCGCCTCCCGAGCATCCCTGAAGCTTCTGCCCGCCGGAGCGTGACGCTCCGCAGAAGGAGGAGGAGCCGTGGGCACGGTCGCATGCACGCGCGGGAAGGGCACTCCGGCCCCCTTCGCCGCCGGGTACCGGCAGCGGGTACCGGCAGCGGGTACCGGCAACGGTGGCCACCGACGCTCATCAGCTCGGCTCCGCTCTTCGACTACCTGAGAGACCAGCAGGTGGTGCCGCCTGAGCAGCCGGCCCTTGCGCGCCCCCCATCTGCCGACCCAAACTGTGCGAATCGCAGGCCGCATCCCCGATACCAGGGCAGGGCCACACCGACGGCTTGATGAGAGATACGAGCCGTCGGCGTAGCAGAAAGGCAGAACAGGATGGGTGAGCTGAGAGTCAGTGATGCCACAAGCGTCGTGATCCCGGTCGGCGAGAGCAGGTTGATCACCTGCGGTGACTGTCAGGTCCTAGTAAGGGCCGTGTGGAACGAGGCACCGAGCTCCGGAGAGCCGACGGGATCTCAATCGTGGCCAGCGCCCTCTGAGCCCCTCGTTCCGGGCCAGGGATTGAAAGTCGAGCGATCACCACGGAATTTCGGCGACACGACAGCTCTCGCCGGGAAAGGCGACGTTGCTCTCGACGACGACGACACCGCTCTGACGCTGCTCTTCCGTCAGTCTGGGAATCCCGCGCAGATCATCGACAGTTGGGAGAAGTTCGAGCAGATTTCCCACCTTGACAAAGGCATGATCGCCATCCTGCCGGTGAATGTCTCCAGGCACGTATGGCCCTAGTCGGAGGTACACCTGACGACAGTTGATCCACCCATCTCTATTGAGCCTATAAGACAGATGCGGGAGACAACGAAGTGGCTGATGGCCACAATCGGGGGTGGAACCGCTGCAGTCATTTCAGGACTCTCCATTACCGGACTTGGTACCGTGTCGGGTTCTCACCGACTCATGGCACTCGTCGGCTTTGGTGTCACGGTGTTCGGCCTGTTGTTCGCAGCGGGCGAAGCTGCCTGGATGTTGGGTTATGCCGGGTATCTGACGATCAGCGAGTTGTGGGACTCTGACCACGCCTGGGTGAGAAACGAGCTGAAGGAGAACCCAGCCTTCTTACGAGCTGCCGGAGGCGAGGAGGGCTGGAAGCATCTCCCGGACACTTGGCTGAACCTTCCTGCCGAAGGGTTGACGGATGATCAGCGGGACATCCAGGATCTCGTCAAGGCGTTGCTCGATCGCGCTCGATTCTTTATCGTGCGCCGTCGCTTCCTGCGGTGCTGTTGGGGTATCGCCGCTGGCACCGTGATCGCGTCCGTTGGAGTCGCAACTTTCGCGATTGCCGTGAGTCCCTCGGGGAATGGCCCCGCGCGACCGGTGGTTGCCTCAGGGGCGGACAGCCGGACGGTCCTTCCGCATGCTGCTGATTCCCTCAGGCCCGAGCTCAGGGCGGACAACGTACGGTTCGCTCTCTGGGTGACGCCCTCTGATTCTCGCGGCGGGCCGCGTTAGATCATGATCGCCCAGCCGTGCTGTCAGCGGGGCCGACTAATCCTAGGGAAATTGGCGAAAAGGGCGTAGGATGACCTTTGTGTCCCGAAATTGTGGGCGTTTTCGATTCCTCGATTCCTTGATGGCTCGTCGCTTTCCTCGCGGCGAGCAGGGAGGCTGGTGAACTCATGATCCCTTTGGCTCGCGCCCGCCGTCGGTTTGCGGCGGTCCTGGCTGTGGTCGGAACGATGGTGATCTTGGGTTGGGCCGTCGGGGCGGGGGCGGCACCAGACGCTCAACCCCCAGTCGGGTTGGGCACTGCCAAGTCCTTCGCGGTGCTGGCTGGCCAAACGGTCACCAACACGGGTCCCTCAGTCATCTCTGGTGACCTGGGCGTCAGCCCGGGCAGCGCGATCACCGGCTTCCCACCGGGAACGGTGATCCACGGATCAGAGCACGCCGCCGATGCTGTCGCGTCGCAGGCCCAATCGGATCTGACTACCGCGTATAACGATGCGGCGGGCCGGACCCCGGCCACCACGGTGTCCAAAGACCTCGGTGGGCAAACCCTGGCCCCCGGGGTGTACAAGGCAACCTCCGGCCTGGGTCTGACCGGCACAGTCACCTTGAACGCGCATGACAATCCCAGCGCGGTGTTCATCTTCCAGGCGGCATCTACCCTGATCACCGCTTCGAGCAGCACGGTCAAGCTGACCGGTGGGGCTCAAGCATGCAACGTGTTCTGGCAGGTGGGGAGTTCGGCGACCTTGGGCACCAACACCACATTCGTCGGAAGCATCTTGGCGTTGACGTCGGCGTCGGTGCAGACCGGGACCACGGTGGACGGGCGGGTCTTGGCCCGAAACGGCCAAGTCAGCCTGGATGACAACACCATCACAGTTCCGACCTGTAAGACGTCACCCCCGCCCACCACCACCACCACCACGACGTCGACGACCACGACTTCGACCACCACGACGTCGACGACCACGACTTCGACGACCACCTCGTCGACGACCACTGTCATCACACCGACGACGGTTCCCTCCTCGTCTACGGGCGAGCCCTGGGCCGGCTGGCCGTACTGGCTGCTCGTCGGCCTCGTCGGCCTCTTCGGCCTCGCAAGCATGGAGCGGGCGGTGCGCATCCGGCGTCGGAGGGGATAGTTCACGACAAAGCGTGATCTTCACCGTCCGCGTCATCAGCGTCAGCGGTCCTGGCCGCTGCTCGCGGGCGGGGGGGTGCTGCTTATCGCATGCGCGGCCGGGATCGGCTACCCCCTTTGGTGGATGCACCGGTCCGACATAAGCGGGAAGGCGCTTCTAACGCAAGCAAGCCATCGTGAGGGAGTGGCCGATGGCTCCCGATCGGGATCCGGCCCCTCCGTCAAGGCATCCTGTGATGCCAGTCGGGCAGGCGGTGGCGACTCGGCACCGAGGTTGCCGGCCATCCTCGCGGTTCCTGCAATCGGGCTCGAAGCTCCCGTCCTGCAGGGCGTTGGCGACCCGGTGCTCAGCGAGGCGGTGGGCCATGTCCCCGCCTCTGTCTGGCCGGGCAGCAACGGGATCAGCATCCTGCTCGCACACGACGTGAGCTACTTCTCGGGGTTGGTGGCAGTCCGCACCGGTGACCAGGTGTCCTGGATCGACGACTGCCGAAGGGTCGTGTTCAGGGTGGACCGTGTCGAGGTCACCCGGCCCGGCGCGTCGCTCCCGCCATCGCCGAACGGGATCGGCGTGGCGCTGATTACGTGCTGGCCCACCAACGCACTCTTCTGGACACCTGATCGTCTCGTCGTTCTCGCCAGCTTCGTGAGCATGCAGTCGACGCAGCCGCTAAACATTCCCCAGGCCCCTCCATTAGACATTTCCCTTCCCGTGCCCGCGGCAGTGGCGTCCCAGGGACTCTCCTTGGCGCAGAACGGTCTCCTCGTCGGTCACCTCTACCTGACCGGTAAGCCCGATCGATCGTGGGCGGAGGGCGCCGACCCGCTGCGTGCCACCCGCCTTGCGTTCGACGAACTGGCCGCCGCCAAGCTCACCGTCAGCGCCGGGAACAAGACCTGGTGGTCAGCCATCGCCCTGCCCGGTGTAGCAATGCCCTACTCGCTCTCGGTCGCGGGCGACTTCGACGTCACCATCACCGTGCACGGGGCGAACGTGAGCACTGTGGTCCTTGCCTCACCGGCGGCCACGGTCGGCCTTGTCGTGCGATTAGGCAAGCTCTACATCTCGAGCATCGGGTAAATGTTGCACCCAACGACGTTGTTCACGCGGATGCCCTACCGGCTCATCAAAGGTCGGCATCTCCCGCGGTGGGACCGGCAACGGCCCGAGTCTGGGATTGCAACCTCGGGTACGAGAACCCACTTAGCGCCCTAAACGTGTGACCCGCCGATCCTCTCTGAGGTTCGCCGAAGCGGGGGATCCGCGTGCATGAGGGACTTTCGCCTCTGGCGAGGCCCGAGAGGCCGGTGCACAGTAGGAACTGAGGTTACGGCCGATCTGCGTGAGGTGCCGATTCCTCGACGAACAAGGACGGTGCACGATGAGTGCAAAGACTGATCAGGTGAAGGGCCAAGCCAAAGAGGCCGTCGGAAGCCTCATCGGAGACAAGGACCTCGAGTCCGAAGGCAAGGCCGATCGTCGCGCCGGCGAGGCCAAAGAGAAGCTCGACCACGCCAAGGACAAGGTCGAAGAGGCGATCGACAAGACCCAGGACAAAGTCGAAGAAGTGATCGACAAGGCCAAGGGCGCGCTGCAGCGGAAGTAGTCCACTGAAGCATCCGGCCGCTGCCCAGGGCGACCAGAGGAAGGTCAGCATCATCGCAATCGCGGCGGATGCTCGCAGGGAGCGTCGCTTCTTGGAGCGCCGCGTCGCCTCCGGGCGGATCAGCAACCCGGCCAAGATCGGCGTTGCCGCCGACAGGATCTTCGCGACTCGGGCGTTGCCCGGTGCTTCACGACGGCGATCAAAGAGGGCTTCTTCTCCGCCCTGCAGGCCAAGGTGCTGAAGGTCTTCGGCGTGAGGATGTCCCGAGTCCCGATTGCGGTAGGGACCGCCCTTGCGGGCGGCCCCCCGCACAGATCCGAGCGTGCGGAACTACCGCACTCGGCTCCCACCTCGGGTAGTAGCGACAAAGCGCAGCTCAGGGTACGGATGCAG
>JBEKLQ010000144.1:0-7744 GCA_050010115.1 Acidimicrobiales bacterium
ACGGGCTCACCGCCGAGCTAACCGAGAAGGGTCTCAGCCCGAACACCGCCGCGAGGTACGCGTCCTACACGATCCAGGCCGAGGAGTACTTCAGGGCGCGGGGGACAACCGTGCTGACTGCCACCGACGAGACGCTCGCCCGCTACGCGCTCTCGCTCTCGGCTCAGATGCGACGCAACGCAAGGCCGGCCCTCCGGCATTTCTTCCGTCTGTACGGTCGGCCGGCAACGTTGCCGCCCGCGTTCGGTGCGACCCGTCACCAAGCAAAGGGATGGCCAGCCGGGAAGCGTCCGGGACACAAGGCCGGCTCCCCACATTTCGGCCACGAGTGGGAGGGAGAGCCAGGGCCGCCCGCTGAGCGCGTCCGGGCGTCCCGTGTGCACATGCGCCGGAAGGGACTCGGCCCGAGGACGATCGGCCACTATTCGAGCATGCTGTGGCGTGCCGAGCGGTGGGCCGGAGCCCGGGGCCGGTCGCTGGCCGAGCTCGACGCCGACGAGCTCGGGGACTACTCCGACACGCTCGGGGCGGCCAGCCGGCGAAGCCTGCGCTCGGCGCTCCGGCACTATTACGCCGCCACGGGCACCATCGATCCGCCGATCGGCGCGATCAGGGTCGGTCCAAAGCGGCGCATGGTGGCTCACCCGCTGGAGGACATCGACGCTCGCCGTCTCTTCGAGCTCGCCCGGGCCGACACGGGCAAGGGTGGCACCGCCGTGCTGCTCGGGCTGCTGCTCGGCCTGCGCTGTGCCGAGATCGCAAAGCTCCGCTTCGACGACTTCGACGAGGACGGGCGCTGGGTGCGCTTCGTCGGCAAGGGCGACCTGGATGCTTCGCTCCCGGTCCCGCCGATGCTCCGGGAGTGCATCGCAGCGCTGCCCCGCGGCTCGTCGTCGTACCTGTTCCCCGGTCAGCTTCCCGGCAAGCACGTGAACCCGACGACGGTTTGGAACTGGGTGCGCGACCTCGGCGCCGATGCTGGGATCGAAGGCCTCTATACACACAAGCTCCGGCACACGTGCCTCACGATCGCCAACGACGCGACCGGGGACCTCCGGGGCGTGCAGGAGTTCGCCAGGCATGCCGACCCCGATACGACAGCCGGCTATACGCGGGTCACGGGCGCTCGGCTGACATCGATCGGCGAGGTGATCTTGCGCGAGCTCGGCCATGACGAGCCGGAGCCTGCTCCCGCGCTACCGACGCTCCCGTTTGCCGCCCTCGTGGCCGGGATGCTCGGCGCCGAAGCCGTCGAGCCGTGGGTGGCACTCGCGACTGCGATTGCCGGCCGGCCCGGCTGGGAGCTCGGGCTCGCGCCGGATGGGCACCGGAGCATGCACTTCCGCTTCGGCGATCGGCTATGGGCGACGGCCGAGGCCAACTGGACGAGCCGTCCGGCTCAGTTCGTCATCTTTCAACAGCTAAGCGATGACGAGGATGACGCCGCCTGGTGGGACTTCGGCGATCCGGAGAGCCTCGTCGCCATGCTGAGCCCATTCGAGGCCTGCGAGATCCTGCCCTTTCCCCCAACGGGCTCGGCCTTCGGTATCCCGGGCCTGGCCGCGGTGGCCCCGTGAACGAGCCGACCGGCTTGGACCTGACGACGTTTCTCGATCGTCGGCACAAGGGCGTTCTAGAGAAGTGCCCGAACCGGCTCCGGCTCCCCGATAAGCACCCGGAGAGGGCGGCGTGACCCTCGCCGAGCTCACGACAGCCGCGTCCGATACTTCCCATTACCGGACGCCGCCGAGCTCCGGTCGTCGAGAAACACCGGTCAGCGTTCGCTCGGATCGAGCGCTCGCCGTGTCCGATAACAACGCCCGGCGCTCGGAGACGCCCCGGTGATCGCTCACCGATGCGCCCGTCCCGGCTGCCCGGCCACCGTGCCGGCTCGGATGCTCGCCTGTCGCGCTCATTGGTTCGAGCTCCCGCGAGAGCTCCGCGATGCGATCTGGGCCGCCTACCGGCCGGGGCAGAGCCGGAAAGACCCGAAGGGCGCATATCTCGCCGTTGTTCGCCGATGTGTCGACTTCTGGGAGGCCAAGCCATGACCGACAGCACCGCAAGCCGGCGCCGGCACCCGTCCACCGACCGAAAGCGAAGGGCGCTTCGCGTGATCGGCAGCCCGCCGGCGAAAGCCACAGATCCGGACTCGAACCCGGCGGCGGTGCAGTTGACCGAGCGCGCCTACGGCTCGCACCTTGACCGGTCGCCGCTCTCGGCCTCGACGCGGGCGGCCTATCGCCGTCACGTGCGCGCCTATCTCGCATGGCTCAGCCAGCGGGGCGACGTGCTCGACGCGCTCCGCGACCCACACGGGCGGGACTTCGCCGTCCGTGACTACCGCTCATCGCTCAAGGATCGGCGACTCAAGCCGGCGACCGTGAACGCGGCTCTCGCCGCTATCGACCACCTGTACGGCTTCCTTCGGCTCGGCCGTCCCGACGTCCGGCGCGAGCCGCTGCCAGCTCTCGCACCGCGGGCGCTGTCGGACGCCGAGCTCCGTTCGGTACTACGCGCAGCCGAGCGCCGCGAGCGCCCACGAGACCGAGCCATCGTCGCTCTCATGGCCTTCGCCGGGCTACGCCTGGCCGAGGTGGCGGATCTCGACGTGGAAGACGTGGCGATCTCGGCTCGCAAGGGGCTGGTCACGGTGCGCCGCGGCAAGGGCGATGTCGGCCGCACGGTGCCACTGTCGAGCGAGGCTCGCTCTTGCATCGAGCCATGGCTCCGCGAACGCCCCGACATCAGCGAGCCGGCTCTGTTCGTGAACCCGGCCGGCGGCCGTCTCTCGCCGCGGGCGCTCGATCGCACGGTCCGGCGCGTGAGCGAAGCCGCCGGGCTCCAGCTCTCGGCGCACGTGCTCCGGCACACGTTCGTCACGCGCATGGTTCGAGCCGGTGTCGACGTCGTGCTCGTCGCCGAACTCGCCGGGCACCGGAGCCTCGAAACAACCCGGCGCTACGCGCTCCCGACCGCGGCTGACCGGGAAGCCGCCGTCGAGCTCGCAGCGACGGAACCGCAAGAAATCGACCCGGACGAGCGAAAGGGGAGTGGCACATGACGACAAGACGACGCGCCAACGGCGAGGGCGGAGTTCGCCAGCGCCCAGACGGTCGCTGGGAGGCGTCCATCGACCTCGGCGACCAGGATGGCCGGCGCCGCCGGAAGTTCTATTACGGGGCGACTCAGGCCGAGGCCGTCGCCAAACTCAGGGCGGCCCACGCCCGCCAGGACGCCGGGCTCCCGCTGGCCGACGAGCGGAAGCGGACCGGGCAATTCCTTGAGCATTGGTGCTCGGCCGTGCTCCCGGCCACCGTGAAGCCGGCGACGGTTTCCAACTATCGGACCCTGTTGCGCACACACGTCATCCCGGAACTCGGGAGCATTCCCCTAGCGAAGCTCACGCCCGAGGACGTCGAGCGATTGCTCGCCCGCAAGCGCGACGCCGGGCTCTCGCCGAACACCGTTCGGCTGATCCGGTCCGTGCTGCGTCGAGCTCTTCGAGACGCTGAGCGCCGCGGCGACGTCTCGCGCAACGTGGCCGCCATCGTCGACGGGCCGAGAATCCCGCGCTCGGATCGGCGGTCTATGTCGGAGAGCCAGGCGCGCCGGCTGCTCGCAGCATCATCGTCCGACCGGCTCGGCGCGCTCGTGGCGCTACTGCTCGAAACCGGGCTCCGCAAGGGCGAGGCATTAGGCCTCCGCTGGCAGGATGTCGACATCGACGGCCGGAGCCTTCACGTCTCCCGCACGCTCTCGCGGGTGGACGGCGAGCTCGTCAGCAGCGAGCCAAAGACCGAGCGATCCCGCCGAACCGTCCCGATCTCCGAGCAACTGGCGGCGCGACTCCGGAGCCACCGCCGGCGGCAGCTGGAGGAGCGGCTGACCGCCGGCGCAGTTTGGGAGGATTTCGATCAGGTGTTTGCCACGACGCTCGGACGCCCGCTCGATCCGTCGAATGTGCGCCGAGCGATTGCTCATCTTTGCGCGGCCGCCGATGTGGGCACTTGGAGGATTCACGAGCTCCGACACACCGCGGCATCACTCATGCTCGCCAACGGAGCGCCGCTCTATGTCGTCTCAGAGGTGCTCGGCCATTCCGGTATCGCCATCACAAAGGACGTTTACGGGCACCTCGTGGCGGACGAGCGAGAGCGGGCGATTGCAGCAGTATCGGCAGCTCTTTATCGGACGGCGAGCTCCGACGCCTGAGTCGCTGCCTTACACCCCCGCTAATCCTGGTACTTGGGGCCACCGCTCCCGTTTGGCGAGCTCTCAGGCGAACAGAGAAGGGCAACAGGTATCGCTGGCGCCCTCAGGCTGGGGTATTCCAAGCCCCTCGACCGAGCCGGGCCGGCGAGATCGGAAAGTGTCTAGACCGGGTGTTCTCCGGATGAAAAGTGCAGCTGCAAATCTGGCTCCTCAGTTAATGGCCACCACGCGGCGACATGCGCCAGTTCGACGCGGAGGACACGCAAGCTGATCATCGAGCCAGCGACCGAGAGCTGAGCGTCCCGAATGTCGATAGCTAACGGCGAGTGGGTTTCTCGTAGAAAGGCGTCAACGTCTTGCGGCTTGACGTCATCGATGGTCGGCATTTCGTCGTATGCCTCAAGGGCTGCCCGCGCTTCCTGGTGAGCTGTTTCCCACACCTCGATTTGCTTTCGAAAGGCGCCGACAAGCACTTCGCGCACCCTTTCTCTGCCCGCTGGTTCATCCTCGAAGGTGATTCCGGCGATCATGCGGTCGTAAGCGTTGTCGACCGCATCCGCCATTAAGTCGGCCGGACCCACGGTGCCCCGGATGACCGTCCCGTCCACTAGCAAGCCGATCGGGAACGCCACGCCCCCGCGGCTGGTGCTGATCGAGGCAACCATCTCAAGCAGGCCACTGACGCTCTGTTGCTGAGCCGAGATCTTGTCAAGGCGCCTGATAACTCGATCGTCGTCGTTCATTGGCGTACCGCCGTTCTCTCGGACTGCAGCCTCGCTTCGATTTCTCGAGCTGCGTTAGGCCGCAGAGCGGTGCCGATCGGTATGACGACACCGCGGGATCGAACCGCCTGCGAAGACCCCTCGACGGTTAGTGATGGTCGGACTGTTAACAACTCTCCGTTCCGGTACTCCGCAGGCGTCCGGTCACTCTGTTGTTCGAGCTGAGAAATACGCTGATAAGAGACGCCCAGAAGCTCCGCGATGTCTCGCAGGGAGAGGTCCTCGGCTCGGAGCGCACGAACCGTTGCGACCGACGCGCGAAGAGCGGCCGCCGCCGCCGCCTCCGCTTCGGCGCGTGCCTTTTTGGCGGCCTCGACGGCGTCCGATGCGACGTCGTCCAGCCGCACCACAACTTCCAGTTCCACGGCGTCCTGCGGAACATCGAGCATCATTGCGAGAACGTCTCGTGCCTCGATATCGATCTGCCCCAACCTGCGGACCTGCCCGACCGCCCCCGGTACATCGATGGCGCGAAAGCCCCACCATTTGCCCGAACGCCGGACCTCAACACGATGAGCCGTCACTTCCACCACCCTGCCCCAAGCGCCTCCTGCGTGGCCTTCAGGATCTCGGTCGCGGTGATTTCGTTGATCTCCCGGTGACGGGGGATCGAGACCTGCACGTTCGTCCCAAGCCGCCACTTCTCGTGATTGCCGCGCCCGCTCGTTTGCACCATCTCCCAGTCCAGACCGGCCGACTTGGCAGCTTGTCGAATCAAGCCGAGCAAGTCTTTCCGTTTCACGCAACCTAAGTCTAACGCCCTAGAACATTCAAGTCTAACTGAGTAGACAGCTTTAATAGCTCCTCGGACAGAACGGGTGCACGCCTGCGTCTGGCGGTCAACTTGGCGGCAAGACCCGTGCTCAACTGGCCGACTTTGGTTCTCGTCAGGGCTCCGACTAGGGTATTTGCCGGTACGGGCTGTGGCGCAGCTTGGTTAGCGCGCTTGACTGGGGGTCAAGAGGTCCCGGGTTCAAATCCCGGCAGCCCGACTGAATAGTACCAGGTAGAAGGCTGAAGCGGACCGCCGGAGAGGTTGTCCGTTTCTCTTTTCCCCTACGGCAGCCCTACAATCTCCTGGTATTCTTCCTTCGGCAGCCCTGCGCAGAAGACTCGGGTGCCGCCGATCGGTGACCCAGTCGTTTCCGCCAGAGGGAGGAGTCCAACTGATGACGGCAGGTGCGTTGGACGAGGGATCGGTCGCTCCGTCAGATCGGCGGACGATCGGCACTGCGAAGGGCGAGAACAACGGCACGACAGCGCGTGTCGCCGCCGATGGCAAGCCGCTTCGCTCGGAGCGCGGCATCCGCGAGGTCGAACGCAACGTCTTTCGCGTTCGTGTGAGCACGGGGAGCCGTGACCCGCTCACGGGCAGCCCGAAGCAGATCGAACGGGTCATCCGTGGTGGAATCCGGGCGGCGCGCGACCTTCACGGCAAGCTCGAAAGCGAAGTCGCCAAGGGCGTCCACGGCGGATCCACCATGACCGTCGGTGAGCTGCTCGATGACTGGCTGGGTGTGTGCAAGCGGCGAGTCGACAAGGCTGGAAGAGCAGGACTCGAAAAGAACACCTACAACAACTACGAGCTGCAGGTGCGGACCCTGAAGGCCACGCAGCTCTCGTCGATGCCGCTCACTCGCCTCACGACCCGACGACCCGTCGAGGAGACCTACGAAGCCCTCGGTGAAGTCTTGGGCGCCGCCCGGATGGCTCAGGTGCACAAGGCGCTTCGGGCGGCGTTCAATCACGCCATGGGTGAAGGATGGATGACGCTCAATCCTGCGGCACTCGTGCGGGAGAAGCCGAGCCCGCCGACACGTCGTCGCGCCACGCCGACACGCGAGCAGGTGGAAGAGGCGTTCGTGGCGGCCCAGGACGTGCACGTCGACCTCGACACCTTCCTCGCTACAGCCGCGCTCACGGGGCTGCGTCGCCAGGCGCTCTGTGGACTGCGCTGGTCGGACATCGATTACGACCTCCGACTTGTCTCCATCCGCCGCGTCATCAACGTGGTCGGCGGCAAGCCAGTGCTGGTCGACCATGCCAAGCACCGACGCACCAAGCCGGTGCCGCCGCCCAAACATCTCGACCAGGCGCTCGTGCCTGTGCTCAAAGAGCTCCGTGAGCGGCAACGTCAGCGCGCCGCGGACAGTGGGACGACGTATCCCGCCGACGGCTGGCTCTTTTCCCCCGACGGGATGGGACTCGATCACGTCAGCCCTGATCACTTCGGGCGGCTCGTCAAGCAGGTGATGAAGAGCCTTGATCTCGACGCCACGCTGCACTCGCTGCGACATCACCGCGCCGTACGCTCGGAGGTTGATCCGAAACTGAAGAGGGTCGGGAAGTCCTATTCGATAGGTGGCAAGGCCGAATCGATGCCTCGGAACCTGTCCGAACCTGACGCAAAGATGCAGATGCCCGGCGAGTGACTCGTCCTAGCGACTCGAAAGCCAACGCTGGAACGGCTCACGCGAGACGCGCCAGGTCCGTCCAATCTTGAAGGCTCCCGGTAGCTCACCGGCCTTGGCTCGACGGTAGACGGTCTCCGCACAGACGCCCAGCTCCCATGCGACATCGGAGATGGAGAGCGTCGCTCGAAGGCTGTGCTCGCCGGGATCGTCTGGCCGGATAGGCCGTGGCGGCCCCCCACGGTGTTCCACGAGCGTGATGAAGCGACGGCGGTTCGCTTCGGCCTTCACGGCTGAGCTTCGTGACGCCGCGTGCACCGTGTGGCGACGACGCGA
>JBEKLQ010000145.1:0-7286 GCA_050010115.1 Acidimicrobiales bacterium
TCCACCAACTGCAGCGTCTCGGAGTTAGTGTGAACGTCGAGCCGGCTGCCTGAGGAGTCCCCGACGCTTCGGGGCTTCGCCCCGATCCTGACGAACTTGGGGGCCTATTTCGTCTCAGAGGCTATAGCAGGCTGGGTTGCGAGACCCGAGATCGGCTCCGTGCAACCATAGATGACAGTCGCTCCGCGAGGCGCGCAGCCTGGATCAGGCTGCTTAGGGCGGATTGACACCCGCTGCCTCGGTGTCAGATTCGGTCGCTGCAGGCGCGGCTGAAAGCTCGCAGCCTTCGACGCTCCAGAAGAAGGCCGGTGTGCACACTGCCACCACCATCGTCAGAGCCATCATGGCGGCGAAGAGCCCAGGCCACCACGCCCCGACGTTGGTCACCCATGACACCCCCGCGATGAGAGCTGCATTGACGACGAGGTCCGTGGCGTGAAGGCTCCACAGGGCGAATGCCGTGCAGCTGGCCATCATGCCGCCGAGGGCGAGCAGCGCGCTCACGAGTCTGATCCGGCGGGAGTTGCGACGACGGTCCGGCGGCCTTGTCGGAGCGAGCACAGCCCACGCCCCGGCCAGGCTGGCGACGAGCAGTGGCTGGGCGATCGCGAGTGCGGCGATGGGGGCGGCCTGCTCCCCCGAGTCGTCGTACCCGAACGGGGCGGTCGAAAATGCGTGCTGGGTGACCAGATGCACGACGATGATCTCAGCCAGGACGCCAACACATCCGACGACCACGACGGCCAGCATCGGTATGCGGTCTGCATGCTCCGCCTTGAGGCGTAGACCGATGGCTCGACGAAGGAGTAAGACAACCGAGCCGAGCGTGAGGACGGCACCAGCGACCCCGAACGGAACGCCATAAGGGTGTGAGGGTGACGGGGGACGATAGAAGATGACACGTTGGGGATAGACCTGCGCCGTTCCCGCCGCGCGAAGCCAAAGGACAGACAGGGCGAGAAAGAGCAGCATCGCTGCGGCAGGCACGGCCCGAGAGTGTCGAATCCGCCAGACTGCCGAGTGCTTCGAGGCGGTTCGCTCCGGAGACTCGGCTCGCTCGTTCATCGCACCTCCGCCTCCCACGATAGGTCGGCCGCGTCACTGAAGTGCCTTGAGCGGGGGAACTCGGGTGCGCCGCGACAAAATACGGCAGTACGGCAGTACGGCAATACGGCAATGCGTCAATGAGGCCAGAGGCTCCACTCTCTGGGTGCTGTCGCGCAGTCGGCCTGATCGGCAGTGCCGCCGGTGACGACTGCCGGCACCGGCAGTCCCTGAACGCCGACTCCAAGCGGATAGCTGCGACGATGTAGCGGTGGACCCGATATTTCGGCCTGGCGTCATTCCGGAACCCGCAGAGCTGCGCGACGGGCAGGTCCTCCTACGCAGCTGGTCGCACCGTGACCTCCCCTGCATCGAGGAGGCAAGCCGGGACCCGGTCATCCCAGCCGGCACGAGCGTGCCGAGCCCCTTCTCCGAGAAGGCCGGTCGCGCTTTCGTGGAGCGGCAGCGGGGACGCTCAGCATCGGGCATGGGGCTGAGCCTGGCGTTGGCAGAGGCAGGAACAGGCACCGCTATCGGTCTGATGGGGCTCTTCCACCGACAACAGCTAGGCGTGGTTGGTGTGGGTTACTGGACGGTGGCGAGTCGTCGTAGACGAGGGTTCACCCGCAGGAGCCTCAGCCTGCTGAGCCGCTGGGCGCTGGGCTTGCCCGCCGTCGTCCGGCTGGAAGCACTCGTCGAGCCGGACAACGACGGATCGATCCGCGTCCTCGAAGGTGCAGGCTTCCGCCGCGAGGGCTTGTTGAGGGCGTACCTCGGCTTCGACACGATCCGCGCCGACGCGTTGATCTACTCACTGATCCAAGGCGACGTCGACGAAGTCGACTTGCCGGCGGGACCCAGTGCGGAGCGATGAGCGCCCGCAATACGGCCATTCGTTAAGGGGGTGGGAGAGTCCGCGGGCGCACGAACGACGGCCCCGAGGCGCTTCGTGACAAGCTGAAGATCATGCGGTTGAAGCGCTTCGTTGGATTAGTGGCCGTCGCGCTGGCGGTGGCTGCGTGCGCCGGCACCCCGAGCGCCGCGAAAGGAATGATCGTTGGCGGCTTCTTCTTGGTCGGCGGTCCCAAACCTGGTGCCACCTATGGCTCCGCTGGTGAAGTGCAGGTGTTCGAAGGCCCTGTGGCGAAGGTTCTTGTCGAGCCAGGCGGTGGTCGAAAGGCAATCCCTCGCGGTCGCCTCGTCGTCTCGGAGCAGGTTGCCAAAAGTCAGGAATTCCATTTCTCGGTTGTCCCTGGCGTCTATCTCGTCTGCACACAGTCCTGTAGCGGGTTTCAGCAGGTGCGCGTTGTCGGAGGGAAGACCGTGCGGGTCCGCTTCGGCACGAGCATCTCATAGGGCTACCGGCTGCAGGCCAAGAGGCTCGGCGGCGCCACTGGGCCACACACACCGCCAGAGTTCAACCTGCGGGTTTGCTTGCACCGCACCTACCTTTCACACGTCGGACACCTGTCTCTGCCGAGCCGGCGATACCGATCCTCTGGTCTAGGACGCCGACGCGCCGAGGCTGCCCGAGCTGGCGCCGCGTCAGGCGACGTCTGCCTGCTGGCGGACGTCAGACGGGCGGCTCCCTCCTTCGGGTCCAAAGGCCCTAGCGCGCGCCATAGGTGGCGAGACACAATAACAATATGTGGTCCCGCTATCGCCCCGTTATCCTCATAGTTGTGCTTATCGTAGGGGGAACTCTCGTCGCGCGGCTTCTCGGCTACAAGTTGGGCGGCAATGTTGTCGTGCGGTGTCGCAAGGGCCACCTCTTCACGACAATCTGGATTCCTGGCGTGAAGCTCAAGGCACTGGACCTCGGCTGGGCCAGGCTGCAGCGCTGTCCGGTCGGCAAACACTGGACTCTCGTCACTCCCGTAAAGGACTCAGACTTGACTGATGAGGAAAGGCGATTTGCCGAGCAACACCACGACGTGTGGATTCCCTGACGGACTTGATGCCCCTGTGCGTTCTTCGATTCGTGGAGGGCATCCCTATCTAATTCGCGCACGGGTTCCATGACACGCTAAAGAGGCTGCACCTGTGCCAGAGTTGCCCCCTCCCGATTCTGCACGGCCGGTTGGCCCTCCCTCCACGGCCGGCGAACAGCGCAAACGTTGCCTGACGCGGCATTAGCACCCGCACCGATCAGACGGATCGGGCGTGCCTCTGCTCGTCAGCAGCAGGGTCGCGCAGCTCGCCTCGCGGCGTGCTCGGGCGGTCTCACAGGCTAGGCGTAGTTCACTTCATACGCTTTCAAGATGGGCGGGACAGTTTCGGTTGTCCATGCAATGTTCATCAACTCGGGCCGGAGCTCGACTCGAGCCCTTGGTAGCGCGGGACCAGCGCTTCCTCGCGAGCAGCGACGTAATGACCCAGGCGATGCTGCTCTCGAATGTAGCTCTCGCGGCCTCAGGCGCTGGCCCGAAAGCTGACGGGGCAGCGTCTGGTTGGCCGCAGGGCTAGGTTGCAGACATGCCCAAGATCCGACTGACCGTTGCGTACAATCAGCCGCCCGACGCCGACGCGTTCCTCGAGCACTATGAGGACGTGCACACGGCGTTGGCCCGTACCATCCCGGGCGTCGAGACCTTCGAATGGTCCAAGGTGGTGGGTACCGCGACCGGTGAGCCTCCGCGCTACGCGCTCCTTGCTCAGCTCACCTTCGAGTCCATGGAGGCCTTCGGGGCAGGTCTCGCAAGCCCCGAGGGTCAGGCAGCTGCTGCAGATGTGGCGAGCTTCGCGACCAACGGGGCGGAGATGTTCATCAGCGAGCTCGCTGAGTCCTGACCGCAAGGCTCACCATGGTCGCTGACATCGAGGATCCTCGCCGGCGCGAGCCGGCGTTCGTCCTCACCGAGCGGGAGATGCTCGACGGGTGGCTCGAGTTCCACCGCATGACGCTCTTGCTCAAGTGCGAAGGGCTTGACGACGCCGGGCGGAAGAGTCGGCCCGTGCCAACGTCCAAGCTGTCGCTGCACGGGCTGGTACGGCACATGGCCGAGGTCGAGCGAGCTTGGTTCCGCCGGGCGCTGCTTCGTGAACCGGAGCTTCCCCATATCTGGGTCGCCGAAGGCGATGAGGAGAGGGACTTCTTCCCGCTCGACAATGCGGACTGGGAGGTCGATCTGGCGGTGTGGGAGGCCGAGTGCGAGGCGGCTCGGGAGGCGGCAGCAGGTCACGGGCTCGATGGCACTGGCCTCAGGCGAGGGCAGCCGGTCTCGCTTCGGTGGATCTACACGCACATGATCGAGGAGTACGCACGCCACAACGGGCACGCAGACCTGATCCGTGAGCTGATCGACGGGAGCGTGGGCTGGTAGCAGGAGCGGGGCAGCGGCGTGAGTGGGCGCGCGCTGTCACTCCGCTCACGATGTCCATCCCGGGGACCATCAAGTCCGGGCGAGTCGACGGATGTCAGGTTCGCTGTCCGTCTCGTGCTTGATCACCTCAGAGATGACAGATCCGACGTCGAGGGCGGCCTGTCGCCGTCGGTGAGACGCGCGAGTTCGGAGCCGCCGCGCCCTCCTGAGGACAAGGAAATTCGCACTGAGGGCCGTGGCAAACCTCGCAACCGGCCTTCGCAGGGAACTTCTCCGACGTGCGTCGCTATGCCTACCGCAGGGTGGGCGCAGGGGTAGCTGACGAACTGGCGTCGGAGACCTTCGTCCGGGCCTTCCAGAGCTGGACCACGTTCGATCCGTCCTCACGGGTTCCGGTGGAAGTCGGACGGCGAGTACCGCCCCAACTCGATATCAGCGTCTCGTTGTGCGAGGAGTGCGAGCGTCGTGGCCGCAAGGGCGTCGCGGAGCACCGCCGTCGCGGCCATCCACGTCTCGTGCATGGGGCACACGGCTTCCCAGCGGCACGGTCCGTCGCCGAGCGCGCAGCGGTCGGGTCGCAGCGGCCCTTCGGCAGACTCCACGACCTCGAGAGCGGTGACGGTCTCCGCCGGTCGGGCGAGGCGGTAGCCACCGTCTCGGCCGGCCCGCGATGTGGCGATGCCGGCCCGGACGAGGTCGCCGAGTATCTGCGATGCGTACGTCGACGGCACGTACGTATCCGCCACGAGCTCGCGGATCTTCACCGGCTTGTCCTCGTGCGACGCCCGCGCCAGGCAGATCGCCGATCGGATCACGTAGTCGCCGCGTTTGGAGAGCGTGATGTTCACAGCGAAGTGGTCCGTTTCGTGTCTCGGGGAGCCCGGCTCCAACCACCGAGGTTGCCTCTGTACGGCCTGCCCACTATACGTATAGCGACATACTTGACGTTGAGTTGGCCCTCCCACAATGATGACGGTGCCGATCGACTTTGCCGTGCATCAGCAGATGGCGGATCAGGGGTCCCTGACGATCGGGTGCGACGTCTCGCACCCGCCTGCGCCGCTCTTGGCGTCGTTGGCCCAGATCCCTTGCACTGCGAAGGTGCCGGTCGACAACGTGATGTCCCTCGCCTTGCCGGTGCCGCTGGACTTCCAGGCGCACAGGTCCGCGACCTCCTGGCCGGCTTTGTTGATCCAGCCACCGGTCGGGAACTGGTCCGTGATGGTCTCGGCGTACTCGTGGCCGCCCACGATGGTGACACCGTCGTTGAGGCCGGCCGTACCCGTGTTCACGAAGTTCTCACCGCAGCCGGCGGCGGCGTCCTCCACGTACGGCATGTTCGTGAATGCGAGGTTGCCGTCGGGCGAGGTCACTGGGCCGCCGGGAAGCCCCGGGTCGGCGTTGTAGTCGTGCCATGCGCAGAAGTCACCGCTGGCGGTGTTGAACCCGTTGGGGTGCGTACCGGCCGGCGACACGACGAAGTACTGGACGTTCAGCTGGGACGCCTCGGTCGTGTTGCCGAAGTGCGTCGCGCCCGCGATCGCCTCCTCGGCGATCTGGGCACCGGTCGCCTTCTTGGGAGCCTTAGCCGAAGTGTCTTCCCAGACACCCGCCAGCGCGCCGCCTGTCGGGTAGCCCACGTGCTGAGTGTTGCTCGCCGGGCAGGTCGTCGCGCCCGTCGCCACACGCTGGCAGTACTCGGTGACGACACCGCTCCAGGTGTCGTTTGCCGACCCCAGGCCGGCGAAGAACGCCTCCAGGTCCGGGGCGAGGCCATCCGGGTCACCGGCGAACGTGTCGTAGCCGCTTGCGCTCACCGACTCCGTGCCCCACTGCGAGCCCCAGAACACGACGTACACTTTGGGCGCGCCTGTCGTCACCCCCACGCCGTCCACGCCGCCGCCGAACTTGACGTTCTTCGCGCCCTTCCTCGGCAGGGCGAACTGCGCCCGGTGCGTGACGAAGTACGAGCGCGTCGGCATCATCGCGTACCGGTACGAGTGCGACACCGTCCGAGCGTGTGCCGGGGCCGCCTCGGCCACGCCTCCTAGGAGGCCGGAGCTGAGCAGCCCGACTGCGGCGACGCCGGCGACACCAGCCATCCGCCGTCGACGACCCTCAATCCTCCACCGCCTCCGTTGCGAACGACTCGCCATCCGCGGTGCCTTCTTTCGTGGGTTCGGCCCGAGAGCCCAAGGCAACGGTCAGGTCCGCACCCCCCGGAGCCTCCGGTCATCGAGTACGCCACGATCGTGACGACGGACGCAAATTATAATTGTGGAGGTTGGGCAAGCCGTCGATAGCGCGCCAGTCTCGTCGTGGGTCAACCCGGCGCCACCGCCTTGGCCTCCAAAGGCATCCTCGTCGAGATCGCGCGGGCACATGCCCGGCTCGGCCTGGCCGTGATCCGTGGGCTTCTCTCGACTACCTCGCCACTGGCGATCAGGCGGCAGTGGATGAAGCGCTCGACTGTTTCGCTGCCACGTACGAGGGTGGATGGCCGGCTCCGAAAACCGCCCGCAAGGTTGCGCATGCACGGGTCCCTACCAAGGAGTAGGCTGGCGGTCGATGATCGCTCGAAATGCCGTGGACGGTCGGGCTGCAACAACTAGTTACGGCACCGTAAGTTAGCTCGATGTCCGTTCAGGAGCGTCCCCAATCCTCTGATGCTGGTGGCGACGCAGCAGACGAGGATGCCGAGGCAGGTTCCGGCGTCAAGCGCGGCTCGCTGAAGCCCGTTCTCGACGTCCTTCCCGCCTCGGTCTACGACAACCCGACCTGGAAGGGCATGTCGTACTTCGCTCGGGATGTCGCTATGTACCTCGGCCTCGTCACTGCGCTCATCTTCGTCTCCAATGTCTTCGCTGCGCTGGCACTCGATGTGGCTGCGTCGCTCCTGGTGTCATCGCTGTTCATCGT
>JBEKLQ010000146.1:0-6958 GCA_050010115.1 Acidimicrobiales bacterium
ACCGAGCAACCGAGCAACCGAGCAACCGAGCAACCGAGCAACCGAGCAACCGAGCAACCGAGCAACCGAGCAACCGAGCAACCGAGCAACCGAGCAACCGAGCAAGCAGCCCCACTAGGAGGATCGCGAAGATGATCATCGGTATCCCTTCCGAGGTGAAGACGGCGGAGAACCGGGTCGCGATGACGCCCGACGGCGTTCGCGGGCTTAGCGCCCTCGGTCACCGGGTACTCGTGCAGTCGAATGCTGGCGCGGGATCGTCGTTCTCTGACGCGGACTTCGTCACCGCCGGCGCCGCGATGGTGAGTGCCGAGGAAGCCTGGTCGGCAGAGCTCGTCTGCAAGGTGAAGGAACCGCAGGAGTCTGAATTCGACTACCTGCGGGAAGACCTCGTGCTCTTCACGTACCTCCACCTCGCGGCGTACCCGACGGTCGCCAAGGCCCTCTTCGACGCTAAGACGACCGGCATCGCCTACGAGACGGTGCAAGCGGCCAATGGCGACCTCCCCTTGCTCGCACCGATGAGTGAAGTGGCGGGCCGGATCGCGACGCAGGTCGGTGCAAGCCTGCTGGAGAAGCGCAACGGCACCCGGGGGATCCTCCTCGGCGGGGTGCCGGGTGTGCAGGCTGCTCGCGTCGTCGTGATCGGTGCCGGTCACGTGGGGTGGAACGCCGCCTGGATCGCTCAGGGCATGGAGGCCGAAGTGCTCCTCCTCGACAAGAACGTCGATCGTCTGCGGTGGGTGGATCAGATCCACAAGGGTCGGATCATGACGCTCGCATCGAACCGGGGCTCGATCGAGCGGGCGCTGTCTGAGGCCGACCTGCTCATCGGCGCGGTACTCGTGGCCGGGGGCCGTGCTCCGGTCGTCGTGGGAGAGGACATGGTGGCGAACATGCGCCCCGGCTCGGTCATCGTGGACGTGGCGGTCGACCAGGGCGGTTGCATCGAGACGACCCACGAGACAACCCATGAGGACCCGACCTACTTCGTGCACGGCGTGCTTCACTACGCGGTGGGCAACATGCCGGCTGCGGTGCCGCACACGTCGACGTACGCGCTAACCAACGCGACGTTCCCCTACGTGCTGTCGCTCGCCGAGAACGGCGTCGCCGGCGCAGCCGCCGGTGACCCGGACTTCCGAGGTGGGTTCAACACTGTAGGCGGCACCTGCGCCAACGCAGCCGTCGCCGAGGCGCTCGGCATCGAGGCGGGCGACCCACTGGAACTGCTGGGCGTCAAGGAGCCCTGAGGGATCGAGACAGGCCCGAGCCCGTCCGACGCGCCTCAGACACGGACCCACGACGGTCCCTCGGCACGCACCAGGCCGAGCTCTTCCAGCCGGTCGATGGCGAGCGCCACCACGCCGAGGTCCAAACCGGTCCGGATGCAGACGCGCTCCAGCATCGTGGGCGTGTAGTCGACCGTGGCGCATACTGCTCGTTCGATGGGGCTGCATCCGGCAAGGAGCCGCCGTGCCGCTTCCTGCCTGGATCGGGAGGCGGTGCCGCCTCCGATCGCGGAGCCGCCGACCGCGGAGCCGCCGATCGCGGAGCCGCCGATCGCGGAGCCGCCGATCGGGGATCCGATCGCGGACCCGATGTCGAGGGACTGCTGCACACCGCCGGCCGCCGGAGGTCCCGCACGAGTCTCGGGCTCTCTGGCATTCGGCCCTGGCGTCGGGTTGGGTCCCGCTCTACGCGCTTCATCGGCCTCACCGGCGCCGGCGGCAGGCGCCTCGCTCGAGGAAGTGTCCCAGGACGCTCTGATCCGCTTGCGAGGGTCGCCGGCGGGGCGCCCACCCGAGCACGATCTCGGCGTCCCGTCGGCTGCGCACACCAGATCCAAGACAGCGAGGACATCGTGGACGTCGAGCACGACGTGAGCGCCACCCTCCTGGATGATCGCGTTCGTGCCCTCCGACTGAGGGCTCCGCACCGAGCCCGGCACGGCGAGGATCGGGACCCCGTACGAATTCGCTGCGAGCACAGTGTGGATCGCACCACCTTGCCGGGACGACTCAACCACCACCAGGACCTGGCTCAGCGCGGCGATAATCCGGTTGCGCTGAGGGAACCGCCAACCCTCCGGCGCCGCGCCCGGCGGGGCCTCCGACATGAGACCGCCGGTCTCGATTACGTCGTCCCACAGCCGTCGGTTCTGCTGCGGGAACACGACGTCCACTCCCCCGCCGACAACAGCGAGCGGCCCGTTGACTCGATCGGTGGCGGCGAGCACGCCGCGGTGCGCGGCGGCGTCGATGCCGCGGGCGAGGCCGGAGACGACGACGATCCCTCGCTGCGCCAGCTCCTGACCGAGCTCGCTGGCGATCTCGAGCCCATAGTGAGTCGCTCGTCTCGTCCCGACAATCCCCACGCACGGAGCCGCTGCGTGATCGATGCCCCCTCGGACGTAGAGCAGCTCAGGGACAGCCCTCGCTCGCAACAGCCGCTCGGGATAACCCGGGTCGCCACGGCGCACTGCTCGGATACCTCGGGTGAGCAGACCGTCCCAGTGCCGGGCCACCGTCACCCGAGAGGCTTCAGCTCGCCACGTCCGGAGAAGGGCACGGGCCTGTGCCCGTCCGCGCTCCAAGGCGCCAAGTGAGCCGGATGCTCCCCAGTTCGCCTCCATGTCGGCGCTTGAATCGCCCCGCCGGGGACCGCCGGTGCCTCCACCCCCGAGGGTGGCCAGCCGATCGATCAAGCCGGGATCACCAGCTCGAACCTGGGTGAAGATGTCTCGAGCCGGCATCCCGTCCAGCAACAGCCGCAGACGGACCGGTGTCATGTCGCGAAAGGCGGCAATCGCCACCGCGTAGGCCACATCAGGGAGCTCTCCGCCCCCAGGCGGGGTGCTCGGACCCCCGGGTCCGGACACACGAGATCCGCCGTCAGCCGGCGAACCCGTCTCCCCCGCGCCGCCTCCAGCGGCGGACTCATCCGGACCGACGCTCACGCCGCCCACCCCCTCCCGAGGAGAGTGCGGCGGCCGGCACGCAGCTCGAGCGCCGTCGCAGCTGCGTCGGCTGGAATCGGTCCCTCGACCTGCTGGAGGTCGGTCAGCGTGCGAGCGACGCGCCGCACCCGATCGAGACCTCGCGCCGACAGCTCGCTCCGGCCGACACGCCGTTGCAGCAAGGCCTTGGCCTTCGGATCGAGCACCGCCAGCTCGTCGAGCCGGTGCGAAGGGATGGCAGCGTTGCACCGCACCCCGCGGAATGCCGCCATCTGCCGTGCGGCAGCGACCCGCTCGGCCACCACCGCCGTCGATTCCCCCCTGGTGGTCCCGAACAAGTCGTTCGTAGACAGCGACTCGACCGCCACATGCAGATCGAAGCGATCCAGCAACGGACCCGACAACCGCCTCCGGTACCGGTCGAGCTGTGACTCCGAGCATTCGCAAGGGTTGTACGGCGAGCCCTCCCCACACGGGCACGGGTTCATCGCTCCCACCAGGAGGAACGACGCTGGCAACGTCACAGTCGCCCGGGCGCGGGCAATCCTGACGACGCCCTCCTCGAGTGGCTGGCGTAGTGCTTCCAGCACCGCGATCGGGAACTCCGGCAGCTCGTCGAGAAAGAGCACGCCGTTGGTCGCCAAGCTAATTTCGCCCGGCCGGAGGTAGGCCGTACCGCCACCGAGCAAGGCCACGGCGGAGGCGGAGTGGTGCGGAGCGCGAAACGGCGGCTCTCCGGCGAGCGTCCGCTCAGGAAGTGGCAGACCGGCTGATGAATGAATGCGGCAGGTCTCGATGACCGCAGCTCGGCTGAGCGGCGGCAGGATGCCCGTGAGGCGCTCGGCCAGCATGGTCTTGCCAGAGCCGGGTGGACCCGACACGAGGAGGTGATGGCCGCCGGCCGCAGCCACCTCCACCGCCCGTCGCCCGACGACCTGGCCACGTACGTCTGCCAAGTCCGGCGCCCGCCCGTCCTCTCTGCCGGCGAGCCCGGACGAAGACGAAACCCGCCGGCGCCCAGATCCGTCCGCCTCAGCCACGTCCGGCCATGGCGCTCGGCCGCGGAGCGCTTCGACGAGCTCACCGAGCGATCGGGCCGTGCGCACGACCGGCCCGCCGACGAGCCGGGCCTCGTGCACGCCGCCCCACGGCACGACGACGGCATCGGTCCCGACAGCCGCCACGACGGGGAGCACACCGGGCACCGACCGCAATGTCCCGTCCAACCCGAGCTCCCCCACGAAGCCACATCCGGCGACCGAACCCGCCTCGAGTTCGCCGGTGGCGACCAGCAGGCCGATCGCGATCGGCAGGTCCAAGCCGGCGCCCGCCTTGCGGACTCCCGATGGCGCGAGGTTGACCGTCACTCGCCGCATCGGCCATGACAGACCGCTCGACAGCAACGCCGCCCGCACACGGTCCCGTGCTTCCCGGCACGCGGCGTCGGGCAGCCCGACGATCGTGAACCCTGGCAGGCCATTGCAGACGTGGACCTCGACGAGGATCTTGCGACCCTCGACCCCGAGCAGTGTTGCGGATGGAACAGCGGCGATCACAGGAAGGCTCCCTCCGGACGTGGCGGTGCTCTCAGGAGGGTCGATATAGCCCGGCAAACCGGATCAGGGACCGCTCGATCTGTACCGCACCATAGGAGGAGGTTGTGTCAACACCGTGACCAGGGCGGACCCGGTCGCGCTCCTACTTGTGGGACGCGTCCGGTGTGGATCGAGAACTCCCGGACGCTTCAACCCGCCGTCCGGCAGAGACGGTCTGCCACTTTCGCACTCCCCGCTCTCTCACTTCCGACTAACTGTCCGGAGCGTACGAATCTTCGGCCTTTCGGTGCCACCAGTGCTGTACACTTGTGCTGTATGGCAGCTACGAGGACTCAGATCTACCTGACCGAGGAGCAGCGCGAGCTGGTTGATCGGATCGCCGCCTCCGAGGGATTGACGATGGCCGAGGTTGTACGTCGAGCTCTGAACGCATACCTCAGCAGCGAAGCGGACCCCACAGCGGCGCTCAAAGCAACCTTCGGCACCGCTCCCGACTTTGGCGTGCCCTCACGTGACGAGTGGAACCGTGGCTGATCTGCTGATCGATACCGACGTTTTCATCGATCACCTCCGAGGCGCCGCAGAGCTGAGGACCGGCCGGAACAGATTGCATTACTCGGTGATCACGAGAGCAGAGTTGTTCGCCGGCAACTCGGCTCCAAATCTGACCGTGCGCCTCCTTGCCCCATTTCGGGAGATCCCGGTCGATCGGGCAGTCGCTGAACGTGCCGGTCGGATTCGGCGCGAGACGGGCATCCGACTTCCCGACGCCCTCATCGCCGCTACTGCCCTTGAGCGCAACCTGACACTCACGACGAGAAACAGGCGGGACTTCGAGACCGTGCCTGGCCTGCGCATTCGCGCCCCCGTCTAACGGACTCTGATCGATGGGCAGACCGGACAAGGCCGGGATCCGACAGAAGGCAAAGTAGAGCAGGGAGACGGCCACGGCGGCGGATGCGGACGTCGATGCGCAGTGCCAGCTCAGAGACCTGATCGGGGGTCCTTGGTGCCCTACAGCCGCTGAGGGCCGCCTAGCCCTGAGCTAGGCGGCCTCTGAGCAGACCGACGAGCTGGCCGCGCTGATCGGCGCGCTCTCCGGCAACAGATCGAGAGAGGGGCACGAGCTATGAACACGCGGCGGAAGTGCGGAGCCGCGCGGTCACCTGCCCATCACCACCCTCACTCGCTCCCACTCGTCGGCGGTGAACGGGTCGTACTCGGTGCGGCCGGTGGTGGCGGCGGCGTACTCGTCGAGCAGGGCCGCGGTGAGGGAGCGGTAGAAAGCGGCCCGAGCGACGTTGGCAGCGCCGTGGCCGGCCACGGCGGCCTGAGCGGCCTGAGCGGACTGAGCGGCCCAAGCGGCCTCAGCATCCTCAGCGGCCTCAGCGGCCCAAGCGGACTGAGCGGCCCGAGCGGTGCGGGTGGCGGCCTCAGCGTCCTCAGCGGCCTCAGCGGCCCAAGCGGCCTGAGCGGCGCGGGTGGCGTCCTCAGCGTCCTCAGCGTCCTCAGCGTCGTGGGCGGCGGCGTGGCCGGCCACGGCGGCCCGAGCGGCGTGGGCGGCCCAAGCGGCGTGGGCGGCGTTGGCCGTGGTGTGGGCGGCGTGGGCAGCGGCCTCAGCGGCCGCAGCGGCCCAAGCGGCCTCAGCGGCCCAGGCGGCCTGAGCGGCCTGAGCTGCCTCAGCTGCCTCAGCTGCCTCAGCTCTCGTCTCGTCGGACGGGTCGAGGAGGCACGCAGCCGCGGCCCGGAGGGCTTCGGTCACACGCTTGTCGCCCTCCGGCATCTGGTCTGCGGCGTGGGTGCACGCTCTGGCAGCGAGGCGCCGCGCCAACTCCTCGTCGTCGCTCGCGGTGTGGCGTGCACGCAACCCGAGGGTCATCATCTCGCGGGTACGGACCGCGGTGTCGTCCTCGGCGTCGTTGGCCGTGTTCAGCGCACCGCGGATGATCGGGTGCACGCCCTCGAACTGGTCGGTCACGCCGACGCCGACCATGACGGCGAGAACCTCGACCACGCACAATTCGCAGTGGCCCTCCTCATCCAGCTGGTGGCCACCGATGTCGAGCTTGAGCCAGTCGGGGAGTTGGATGGGGTTTGGTACTTTCGCCATGTCGGCGACCTCGATATCAGGTTGTCGGCAGCGGCGGTCGGGGTTTGAGCCCGGCCGCCGCACTTGTCTTGCGGGGGAAGCATGCGCCGCGACGGGCGCGGTGTCAAAGCGCGATGTCAAGGAACACGAGCAGCCTACCGCCTCGGGGCCGGTCCGGAGGAACGACGGCGTAGAGTGCTGTAGATATTTCGTAGCGGCGCGGTGTACCTGAAGGTGCGGGTCGCCCTCAGCGCGTGCAGTTCTGTGCGAACACGGTGAACCTCGGCAAGCGCTCGCGCCGTACTCTCGTCGGCGATCGCAACGTGAGCCTGCGCGTCGCGGGCTGTCGCGCAT
>JBEKLQ010000147.1:0-10388 GCA_050010115.1 Acidimicrobiales bacterium
CGATCGGCTTCGGCAGTTCGCAGCTGATGGACCAGCCGCTACCGCACCGGAGCCGCCGGCCTCGGCAGCCGGGACCGCACCGGAGCCGCCGGCCTCGGCAGCCGGGACCGCACCGGAGCCGCCAGCCTCGGCAGCCGGGACCGCACCGGAGCCGCCAGCGACTACGCCAGCGAGTACTCCCGCTCCGGCCGCACAACCGGCGCCAGCACCGGCGCCAGCACCGGCCCCGCCGCCGGCCCCGCCGCCGGCCCGCCAGACGAGCGCCGTGATGGCGGGCGAGCGTCTCCGGCGCCTGCTGGCGATCCTGGTCCACCTCGCCCGAGTGGGCGAGGCGAGCCTGAAGGACGTGGCGGAGCGTTTTTCCATCGCTGAGGACGAGCTCGTGCACGAGCTGGAGCTGGCCGCCTGCTGCGGCGTGCCCCCGTACTCGCCCGACGAGTTGATCGAGCTGTTTGTCGATGGGGACCGGGTCGTCGCCGAGCGGCTGCGAGAATTCGCCAGGCCGAGGCGGTTGACACCCGATGAGGGTTTCGTGCTGGCGGCAGCGGCACGCGCCCTGCTGTCGGTGCCCGGTGCCGACGATGAGGGCTCGCTGCGCTCCGCCCTCGGCAAGCTCGAGTCAGCGCTCGGCGCCGCCCCACTCGCCGTCGAGCTCGATCAGCCCGGTCATCTGCCGGCGCTGCAGGAGGCGGTGCGCGCGAGCCAGACCGTCGAGATCGAGTACTTCGGCAGCTCGGCCACCTCACCGAGCACCCGGCAGGTGGACCCGTATCAGGTGGTGTTGCGGGAGGGCCACTGGTACCTCGACGGTTGGTGCCACTCCGCCAACGGTTTGCGGCGCTTCCAGGTCGACCGGGTGCGATCGGTGCGAGCGGTCGGGGAGCACTTCGTCCGCCCAACCGACCTCTCCGACGAGCTGCGGTCCCCCGGGGCGTTCCTCGGCGGGCCGGACGCGGTCGCTGCCCGGGTGGCGTTGCCAGTGGGCTCGGAGCTCGCCGTCGAACAGGTGGCCGCCGGCCCGATCGAAGCGCTGGGCGACGGGCGCCTCGTGGCCACGATCCTCGTGGGCGATGCGGAGGGCTGGTTCGGCCGGTTGCTGCTCCGGCTCGGGCCCGGGACCGAGGTGCTCTCGCCACCGGAGCTGCGCGGCGCGGGGGTGAACATGGCCCGACGCGCCCTCGACCGCTACGCCGAGAGTGCCGGCCACCCCACGCCGGTCCGGCAAGATGGAAGCACGCCATGACCTCATCATTGATCCTCGCTCTTGCCGTGTTCGGCGCCAGTGCCGTCGAGATGGTCGAGGCGCTCACAATCGTCCTGGCGGCCGGTGTCTCCCGCGGGTGGCGCTCGGCGCTGGAGGGAGCTGCCGTCGCCGTTGGGGTCCTGACGGTCCTCGTCGCCGCCGTCGGCGTCCCGCTCATCCACTTCGTACCGCTCGATTTGCTGCGTGTCGTGATCGGCGGCCTGCTGCTCGTCCTCGGCCTCAACTGGCTGCGCAAGGCGATCCTGCGGGCGAGTGGCCACAAGGCCATGCACGACGAGGACGAGATCTACCGAAAGACCGTCTCGTCGCTGACAGAGTCCGGGAAGGCCGGGAGCACCCGGGACGGCGTCGGTTTTGTCGTGGCGTTCAAGGGTGTGTTCCTCGAGGGCCTCGAAGTCGTGATGATCGTGCTCACGCTCGGTTCGAGCTCCCGCCACCTGGCGTTGGCGGCGGTCTCGGCGGCGGCTGCGGTCGTGATCGTCGGGATCATCGGCGTCGTCGTCGGGCGCCAGCTCACCGAAGTGCCCGAGAATGCCATGAAGATGGCCGTCGGCATCATGTTGACGAGCTTCGGCGTGTTCTGGGTGGGGGAGGGGGCGGGGTTGGCCTGGCCCGGGAGCGACCTCTTCCTGCTGGCGCTCATCGCCCTGTTCGCCGCCACGGCGGCGACAGCGATCAGGCTCATGCGGAGCGTGCTGCCCTCAGGCGTGGCGTGAGCGATCCTGACCAGCACGCGGGCGAGTCCCGCAGGGCCAGGGCCCCGAACCCGGTGGTGCGGGGCCTGGCAGTGTTCGGGCACTTCTGGTGGGACTTCCTCGTCGGCGACACGCCTGAGCTGTTCGTCGCGACCCTCGTCGTCATCGGCCTTGCCGTGGTGTTACACCGCCAGCGGGTCGTCTCGATCCTGGTCCTGCTCGCCGCCGTGCTCATCGTGCTCGGGCTGAGCATCTGGCGAGGTCGAAAACGACTGAAATAGCATGAAATAGCAGATACGCTCTGCGGCATGCTCAGCATCTGCAAAGTGCCGCTCGGCGGGGAGGACTACTACCTGAGGACAGCCGGGGCCGAGCGCGCCGGCCTCGTCGAGGCGGCCGGCTCGTGGCTCGGCTCAGGTGCCGAGCATCTGGGATTGATCGGCCAGGCCGAGCCCGACGCCGTGCGGCTACTGCTCGCAGGCGTGCACCCTGGCGATGGTGAGCTGCTACTTCCTCTTCCCGAACGCCGGCGGGTCGCCGCATACGACTGCACGTTCTCGACGCCGAAGTCCGTCAGCATCTTGTACGCGCTGCACCCAGATCCTGACGTGCGCGAACACGTCCGCCGGGCCCACGAGAGCGCAGTCTGGATGATCCTCCAGTACCTGGAGCGTGTCGCCATCGCCGTGGGCCTGCGAACCGCCGACGGTCCCCGGGTGGTCTGGGGTGGGGAGATGGTGGCGGTGGGTTTCTTGCATCGATTGAGCCGGGCTGGAGACCCGCACTTGCATACGCACGTGCTCGTCGCCAACCTCGTGCGTGATCCGAGCGGTGAGCCGGAGCGGGGGCGTCCCCTCGATGCACGAGGCTTGTTCCACGAGACTCGTACAGCGTGCGCCCTCTTCGAAACCCACCTCCGCTCCGAGCTGACCCTCCGCCTCGGCGTCGAGTGGCAACCGTTGCGCGGGTGGTGGGCGGATCTGAAGGGGATCGACGCAGCCGTCATCGGTGAGTTCTCGCAGCGGCGCGAGCAGATCCTGGACGCTGTGACGGCTGAGGGCTTGCAGGGCCGGGCGGCAACGCGGCTAATGGCGGACGTCACGAGGCCACCGAAGGACCTGAGCGTGCCGTACGAAGAGGTGATCGAGCAGTGCTGGGAGCGGGCCTACCGGGTCGGGCTGTCAGAGGCTCGAGTCGTCGGGGTGTGCGGTCGCGTGGCCGGGCCTCCGGAGCTGGACGCGACCTGGAAGAGCGACGCGCTCGACCGAGCAGCGCTGCTCAGCGAGGACGGGTCGTTCACCGAGCACGATCTCATCCGAGCGACGTGCACCACCGCTCGAGCGGGCAGGAGCGTCGCCGACGTCCTGAACGCCGCCACCGAGCTGGCGGCCGATGAACGGGTGGTCGCACGAGGTGAGCGGGCTCTCGCGTTGAAGGGACCGGCGGGCGCGCTGCCGCTCGGACGGTCGGAGCCCCGGTACATGACTCAGGGGACCGCCGATGCCGAGGACCGCTTGCTGGCGGTCGTGGCCGGCCGGAGCGACGAGGTCGCGTTCGTCGGGTACGCGTCACACGAACGTGTCGAGGCGCTGGACTCGCTGTCGTTGGCGGCGGCGGCCTGGAAGGCTGAGGGACGCGAGGTCGTCGCGGTGGCGCCGGGACGGTTCTCGGCGGCGGGTTTTGAAGCCGCCAGCGGGATCGAGACCATCGTCCGGCTGGGTGTTCCTTCGGTTGAAGATGCCAGCGGTCGCGGTCGGCTGGAGCCGCGGAGCGCGTTACCGGTCGGACCGGGGTCGGTGGTCGTGCTGGCCGAGGTCCAGTGCTACGGACCGGTCGCCCTCGAGGAGATCATGCAGGCGTGCGAGGCACGAGGTGCCGCCGTCGTGCTGTTCGGTTCGCAGCGGGCGATGGAGCGCCGGCCCGCCCTCGGCGAGGTCGTGGCGCTGGCGGACGGACGGCTGCCTGCTGCGCCTTCTCCGCTTTCGCCGCCTTCTCTGCCTTCTCCGCCTTCTCTGCCCGTTGTGCCTTCTCCGCCTTCTCCGCACTCTCCGCACTCTTCGCACTCTTCGCACTCTTCGGCGGTCGGGCGGACCGCGGACTCCCCGCAAGCTCCGGCGCAGTGGTTCGGTGGCGTCGACGTGACGATTGTCCCATCGCTCGGTGCCGCCCTGGACGAAGCGGTCCGCAGGCTGGTGCCGGGAGCCGCACTCCTCGTCACCGCCGACCAGGCGCTGGTGACGGCAGTGCGGGCCTGTCCCGGCATCGAGGCCGGCGACGTCGTCCACGCCTGCGACGTCGAGCGCGTACTCACAGCAAGGGCAGACGGCACCCCCGGCCCGCCGCCGCACCTCGTAGTCCTCGGTGGCGCGTCCGTGCTCCGCAAGGGGGCGACCGCGGCTGCCGGCGTGGAGCGTTCGCACATCCTCGTCGCCCCAGGAGTGCGGGCAGGCTCGGCGGAGGCGCTCGGCTGGGCCGCCGAGGCGGCACGGCCCTCCTACCTCACCAAGGCGCTCGGCACCCCGGGGGCCTTGGTAAGCGAGCGCGACGCCTGGCGTGGCGGCGCAACCCTGATCGAGACCCACCGGCTGCGGTTCGGGATCGCCGACCTCCGCAACCCCTTCGGGCTCGAGCACGGCACGAGCGAGCGCGCCGGAGACCGCGCTGGCGTGCAGCAAGCCCTGCAGGCCGAGCGATCGAGCCTGGGTCGCGGGATCGAAGGGCGGAGCCTCGGTCTCGGTCGCTGACCGGTCAATCGCTAGATCCGGCGCCCACGGGACCGCTCATCTGGCTCCGGCCTCGTCCTCGAGCGGCCCGCAGGCTCGCGGACGAGGTGCGCCTGGACGATCGCCCGCAGGTCGTCGTTGTCGAACCACGGCGTGATGCGGACCGGCTGCGGGCGCGTCCCGTCGAGATGCAGCCCGACTCCGGGCTCGAGCTGCGCGACAACGTCGACGGGGAAGCGCCGCTCGCGCCGGGTGGACACGGTCGTCGTTCGCGTGGGGCTCTGGTGCCAGAGCCGGGCGAGCACCGGCGAACGCGTCGAGGAGACATGCGGCACGTCGACCTCGCCTGCGAGCAGGGAGATGGCCTCGAGTGTACGCGTGTCGGCGATGCCCGGGAAGATGAGCTTCGCTTGGAACAACGTCAAGAAACCCCCCGCCACTCGACCCCACCTCCCCTCCGCCTGCGACAGATCCTGCAGGCACGCCAGGGTGACGACACCCTGACTGCCACCTTCGGCCACGAGTGTCGGGAGGTCATGGAGCGGGGCGATGTTGGCAACCTCGTCGAGGGCGAAGACCAACGGTGGGCCCGATCCACCCAGCTGGTGCAAGGTGGCGTGCCGCCGGTAGGCGGCGGTGCGGAGATCGCGCAGGATTCCGGCCACGAGCGGAGCTGCCTGGCGCTGCTCGTCGCTCCCGGCGCAGACGTAGAGCGTGGCGCGCTCGTCGACGAGGCGTGCCGCGTCGAGCGCCGGCCCCTCGGTGCTGTCGAGGGCTGCTCGGGTCCGGTAGGCCGACAGGACGCTCGAGGCCGTGGACCAGATGCCGCTCTGCTCGCGCGAGTCGGTGGCTCTGATCCCTGCCAGCAGCTGGCCTGCCCGGTTGGCGTCGGCTCGAGCGAGATCTGCCCGGCCCGACGCTGGCGGGTCCGACGCTGGGCGGCCCGAGTCCGCCCGTGCGAGCCGATCGGCGAAGTCAGCGGCTTGGCGGCGGTCGATGGCCTCCATGACCTCGGCGAACGACAGGTCACCAATGGCGCCGGCGTGAAACGCCACGGAGAGCAGCGCACTGGCCCGTTCGAGCCAGTGGGCGCTCTCTCCTCGATCGCCGCCTGGGCGGGCGGACAGGACCATGGCCTCGGCGACCGCGATGGCGCCGTCCCAGCGCCTGCTGGCGTGGAGGGGAGACCAGGCCACGCGCTGGACGCCCGCCGGGGCGTTGACGGTGCCGCTGGGATCGAAGAGGTAGCACGGGCCGACCCGGAGGCGGGGGGTTGAGGTGATCTCGAGGATGTCCGGTTTGGTGGACACAGCGACGACGGGCCCGCAGCTGCCGAGAACGTTCGGGATCACGACCGAGGCGGTCTTGCCGCAGCGCGGTGGCCCCAGCACGAGCGCCCCGTGCTGGGGACGTGCGAACACGGGCCCGTCCCGCCCATTTCCGAGATAGAGGCCGTAGCCGTGCCGCTCGACGCAGTCGAGCCAGCGCCCGGCCAGGTTCAAGTCCGGGGGGTCGCGGTGCGCTTCGGCGGGTGGGCTCACCGTGCCATTGAGCGTCTTCGACTTCCCGTTCCACCTACCGTTTGTGATCCACAGGTTGTGTCCCGGAGCGGGTAACGGTCCGGCAGCGGCCTTGCTGCAGCCTTGGTGCGGCCCGCCCGGTCCTGGCCCGATCGCCTGTACGCGACCGCGCTCGGTATCCGATGGCGCGATACGGTTCCGTTGTCGGCCGTGAGCGTCGGAGCCGTGCGCCGATGTCACCGCCTGGCTCGGCCCGGGTCCGCTCGGTCCCACCGCCCTGATCCCGTCTTTTCACGAGCACCGGAGAGTTCATCGTCATGCGCGCACTTGCCACCTGGTGCGTCCGTCACCGCCGCTTCGTGGTCCTCGCTTGGTTGGGAGCGTTGGTCGCCATGACCGCCATCTCGAGCTCGGTCGGATCGGCCTATTCGAACTCGTTCTCGCTCCCCCACACGCCGTCGACCGAGGCGATCCAGTTGCTCGAGGCCGTATCGCCGAGAATCTCCGGTGATACCGAGCAGATCGTGTTCGAGACGTCGGGCGGCCAGTTCGTCACGTCGCCGGCGGTGAAGGCCCGGGTCAACTCGATATTGGCCCGTGTGAGACGGCTCTCGCACGTGACCCAGATCGTTTCCCCGTACGAACCGTTTGTGAAAACCGCTCGGTCGGCCGACGCGACAGGCCTCGCGGTGGCGGTCTCCGGCCAGCTCGCCGAAGCGGCCAACCCGACGGCAATCGGCGGAGTCGGCCTTGGGGTCATCTTGGCCGGGCTCGTGCTGCTGCTGGTGTTCGGGTCGATCTTCGCCATGATGCTGCCGCTCATCTCTGCGACGGCCTCACTCGGCACCGCGGCCGCCGTCATCGGGCTGCTCAGCCACGTGATGACGATGCCGATGTTCGCACCCGAGCTCGTGCTGCTCATCGGTCTTGGCGTCGGCGTGGACTACGCGCTGTTCATCGTGACCCGGTATCGCCAGGGTCTGCTCGCCGGTCATGACGTCGAGTCGTCGATCGTGAACTCCGTGAACACATCCGGTCGTGCCGTGTTGTTCGCCGGCATCATCGTGTGCATCGCCCTGCTGGGGATGTTCGCGCTCGGGGTGTCGTTCCTCTATGGCGTTGCGGTGGCGGCGTCGATCGGCGTGGCGTTCACGATGGTGGCCGCCCTGACCTTGTTGCCCGCGCTGCTCGGGTTCATCGGGTCCCGCGCTCTGAGTCGGCGCCAGAAGGCCAGCCTCGCCAAGGACGGGCCGAGGATCGTGGGGCAGGGGAGGTCGGGTTTCTGGCCGAGGTGGGCCGGGCTCGTGCAGGGCCGTCCGCTCGGGCCGGCGCTGACGGGTCTCGCCATCATCGTCCTACTTGCGCTGCCGTTCTTTTCGATCCAGCTCGGGACATCGGACCAGGGCAGCGACCCGGTGGGAACGACGACGCGCCAGGCGTACGACATGTTGGCGTCGGGTTTCGGGCCCGGTTTCAACGGGCCGCTGCAGCTGGTGGCGGTCGATCACGGCACCATCAACCGAGGAGTGCTAGCGCACCTTGTCGCCTCGGTTGCGGCGCAACCGGACGTGGCTCGGGTGGCACCTCCGGTCGTGATCCCTGCCGACAACGGGACCGAGGTTGCCCTCATCGTCGTCTACCCGGCGACCTCACCCCAGGCAGTGGCGACGAGCACGTTGATCGGCCACTTGCGGCAGTCGACGATCCCGTCGGTCGTTGCTGGCTCGGGCATCTCGGTGTACGTCGGAGGGACGACGGCCCTGTTCGTCGACTTCGCATCGGTGCTGTCAGCCAAGTTGCCACTGTTCGTCGGGCTCGTGGTGCTGATGTCGTTCTTGTTGCTGGCGTTCGTGTTCCGTAGCATCGTGATCCCGCTCGTGGCGGCAGCCATGAACTTGCTCTCGATCGGGGCGGCGTTCGGGATACTCGTCGCCGTGTTTTCCTGGGGCTGGCTCGGCGCCGTCTTCGGTGTGAGTCGGCCGGGACCGATCGAGGCGTTTCTCCCGGTGATGCTGTTCGCCATCGTCTTCGGCCTGTCGATGGACTACGAGGTGTTCCTCGTCACCCGCATCCACGAGGAGTGGCTCAAGTCGGGCGACAACCGGGTGGCGGTACGCAACGCATTGGCGGCCACGGGCAAGACGATCACCGCGGCGGCCCTGATCATGATCCTCGTGTTCGGCTCGTTCATGCTCGGGGGACAGCGGGTCATCCAGGAGTTCGGCTTGGGGCTGGCCGGCGGCATCCTCGTCGATGCCGTCGTCATCCGCATGGCGATCGTGCCCTCGATCATGCAGCTGCTCGGGAGGTCGAACTGGTGGTTCCCGAAGCGGCTCGACCGTGCGCTACCTCGGCTGGCCATCGAGCCGGACGAGCTGTTGGCCGGTACGCTTCCGGGCGTCGTAGCCGACGAGCCGGTGGCGATGCTGTCGTAGGGGTGGCAGCGCCTGGGGCGTAGCACTGGCTCCGGGACTGGCACTGGCACTGGCACTGGCACTCCGGCACGCACTGGCACTGGCACTCCGGCACGCACTGGCACTGGCACGGGCTCTCCGGCTCCAGCTCCGGTAAGGGCGCCGGCCGCGACGGTGTACGCGGTTTGTACCCACCCTCGGAACAAAACGCGTACAGCGTCCTCCGAGCACTCACCTGATGGCGCCCGTTACGCCGTCACGCCGGCCCCATGCAGCGATCATCGGGGGCTGCGCCAGGTCGAGCCGACTTGAAGTCACCGCCGCGAGATGCCGGTCGATCTCCTCGGCCGTCGCGATCTCATGTGAGATGAGGCGGTCACGGATCATGTAGATCGTGGCTGTCTCGAGGGCGTCGCACGCTCGAAGGGCCACCGGGAACGAGGCGTCGGCTTCCACGTCGATCAGCCCGGCGGCGCGCAGCAGCTTCGGGAGCTTGCGCCCGTAGGAAAGGTCTACGCCCCTCGCCGCCATCAGCTCCCGAAACCCCCTCCGTATCCGATTCGCCAACTCCTCCTCGGGACTCGACGGATCGAGGCAGGCCAACGGCTGCAGCGCCGGGTCCGCGTCCTCGATGACGAGCCACCCGCCGGGCCGGAGCGCCGTCACCATTGATCGCAGCGCCGCTTCACGTTCGGGCACGTGGACGAGCACCAAGCGGGCGTGGACGAGATCAAAGCCACCAGCCGGTGGCGCCTCGGCAGCGACGTCATGGCGAAGGACTTCGATGGCCGCCGTGTCGGTGCCGGCCGGCCTCGTGGCCGCTGCCGCCCACGATACGTCGATGTCGGTGGCGAGCACCTGGCCTGTACGCCCCGCCCGCTTGGCGAGCCAGTCCACGATCGAGGTCCCGCCGACGCCGACCTCCCAGCATCGCCAGCCTTCGGTGATCCCGAGGGCGTCGAGGTGGCGGAAGGTCGAGGGGTCGAAGATCGCCGACAGCGCCTCCAACCGGGTACCACCGGTGGCTGCCTGGTTGGCGAGAAGGTATCCGTCACCGTTGTCTGGCATGCCATCAGCGTAAGGTCGCCGCGGTTGTGGCGGAATCGACGGCGCTGAGTCACCGTTTGTCTGCACAGTGCAGAGCTTCCGTGACACCGACGGGTCTGAGGGACGCCGTCGCCGGCGTCGGCCGCTCCAGCGATCGAAGGTCGCCACCTGAACATTTTCATGGAATACGTACAGAGGTCACACAGGTTCGTCCCAGGCTTCCGCTGCATACTGACGGTGGCAGGTAGTTGTGGTGCGGATGTGGAGGCCGCCAACGTGCGGGTCCGCTGCGTAGGCGGGATGTCGCCGAGGAGGCGAGGACATGAACGAATTCGATGCAGATCGTGAAGAAGCAAAGGCGCCGCAGGTGCCGGGCGAGCATGGCTGGGAGCCGGCCAGCTCGGCAGATTCCGGCGACGTGGACCCCACCGCCGCCCAGCCCACGACCGAGGTTCCGGTTCACCCCACCGCCCAAGTGCCGGCTCAACCCTTGAACACGGCCTGGCGGGTGCCCACTGCCTCTGCCGGGTCGCCGGGCTGGCCGCCAGCTGGGTCCCCATCGTCGCAAGCACTTCCGCCCGGCCCTCCGCATCCCGGCGCCGTGCCGCCCTACGGCACGCCGCCCTACGGCACGCCGCCCTACGGCACGCCGCCCTACGGCACGCCGCCCTACGGCACGCCGCCCTACGGCACGCCGCCCTACGGCACGCCGCCCTACGGCACGC
>JBEKLQ010000148.1:0-8926 GCA_050010115.1 Acidimicrobiales bacterium
CGCAGCACCCGACGCTGAGCGCTCAGCTGTGGACGAACCGTGGCCGGAGCTTGCTTAGCCCGTGGTCAACTCCTCAGGGGTGGCGCTCCTCGGCAGTTCAGACCCTTTTGTGAACACCTCACCGCGTTGTCGAATTCACAACGTTCTCGCTGTTCAGCACCCTGATTCCTTGTCCGGTCGCTCGACAACCTTGAGGGCCTTACTCCAACCCTCTGGCGAGCAGCGGCGCAGGCCGTGGGCAGTGTCCAGGTCCCGGCGTACTGGGGCACCCTCGGACCTGATCGGCATCGACACATCCTGGGGTGACGCGGCTCGACATCCGACACCTACGGGATGGCCCGAGTTCTCATTGAAGCGAGGTGTTCCTCACGCGTCCCGAGTCGCCATCCGCCATGCGCCGAGTACCGTCCAACCCACCAGCCAGGCCGCGATCACTAAGACCGCCACCGTTGTCGACTCCGGCAGCAAATACGACGAGTCTCGAAGCCCAGCGGGTCCGTTCACGATCCCGTAGTTGATACCAATCCCAGTCGGTTCGAAATGGGCCACAGCCAGTTCGATGACCAGCAGTCGCTGAAGGTTGATCAGGTGGGGAATCTGAATCTTGGTCGACAATAGGAACGGTCGGAAGATGATCTGGTACACGATCATCAAGAGAATCGGGACCATTCGCTGCCCCATCAGAGACGCAAACCCGAGACCGAAGACGAACGCGATGATCACCTCGAGCTCGAGCCACAGTCCCGCCCTGATCATCACGCCATAGGGCGGCGAGTTGTAGGTCACAGCGTAGGTCGGATAGTTCTGCTCGGCCTGTCGCTCGGCCAGCGCCCTGGCCAGCGGGGTGTTTGGCTCAGGTTCGTTCTCCGGGCATGGCCCGTTGTAGGGGAAGTCGCAGATGATCAGATTCGGATGATCGGCGGCCCAGGTTTCGTATCGATGGAGGGAGAGGCCGAGGGGCACGGTGGTGCCCTGGAAGTCGAAACTGGACGGCGCGGAGAAGACGCAGACCGTGCAGATGATGGTGAATGCGACGGCCACCATGGGGATGATGATGGCCAAGCCCGCCGGGATGCGGGCCAGGTAGAGCGCCACTCTCGAGCGTCCGGTCACCACCAGCTGCGTGAACATCCCGTCGGCGAGGTCGGAGCAACCTGCGGTGGCTCCCAAGGTCATGGCGGCGATGAACCCGAAGATGTAGAGCACGCCGGCGATGAGCGAGGTGAACACGTCGAACCCACCAGCCGGCCCGTACGACTGCGGCACGAAGACGTGCAGCAACAGCTTAATGACGAGGAAGAGTGTCGGGAGCCCGATCGTCAATGCGATCAGCGTGATCATGAGTCCCCGACGCTTGCGCAGCTCCATGAACCTGGTTGCGATCATGGCGCGGTTGGGGATCCATGATCCTCGGCCGTCATGCCCCGAATCGACCGTTGCCGGACCCGGTGTTCCCACGTCAGGCGCGGTCACCACTCCGAGTCGCCTAACCGCCTGGTCACCTTTCGAGATGATGGCTGAGGCCCTGAGTCCGAGTTCGACGTGACATTGGGCACCTCACCCAGCCTTCCACAGCGGTGCCGGATCCTGTCGCTTCTCGCCTTCCCTCGGAAGAGTCCGAAGCTGTCCTCGAGGGATGCTGTCCATACTGGACCGCCTGCTTGTGCGCCCCCTCTAGAGTGAACAGGCCGCATTCGACTGCGGGATACCGCTCGGTGAGCGACTTGAGGCGGGCTGCCCAGTTGTGCCGTTACGGGGGCATGCACTCAACAGGTGTGGTCGGGGTCTCTCCGACTCCAGCGCTGAGCCGACTCTGGGTTGGGGTCAGTCGCGTACTTCAGCCGCGGCGCAGTTGGACGCCGAGAGGCCGAAGTGCCCGACGAACGGTCTCCTCGCTAACCCCGAATCTGAGTGCAAGGGGCGGCGCAGGGTGGCCGTTCTCGTAGAGCTCGGCGGCATGGCGCACCTGTTCAGCGGAGAGCTTGTCCACGCCTCTCGGGCGCTCGATGCCGTTGCGATCGAGGTGAGCATAGACAGTTGTGCGGTTGACGACGTGGGCGACGACGAGGTCATCCACGCTGGCGCCGCTCACGTAATCCTCGACGAGACGCGCAACCTCGTCCTGTCGGAGTCGCCTTTGATGCTGAGCCGGAGGCTCGGTTTCTGTTTCGATCATGTTACGATGAGTAGAAGGCAGGAGAAGTTCCCCCAGGTCACCCCAGGTCAACGGGCCAGGAGGGGTTCGAACATAGTCTCATCACCTCCACTCCGTTGTAGGAATCACAACGTATGCCCTGGTAGATGGTTGTTTCTCGCGACCGTTCGCCGACTGAGGCAAATGGCGATGTTCGAACCCTGTTACCGGCGTGACTTCCTGAGAACAACGGAGGTCTGATCGGCGCGGATCTTTGAGGACGGCGTCCTCTTCGGCAATGTGCTTGGGGACGGCGCCGCAGCGAGGCGAGTGTCGATTCGGCAATGAACGTGAGCTCGACGAACCGCGCGGCCGGCGAGTTTCGCGTTGGCGACCAGCTTGAGTCCGGCGTCGCGCAGCGGCGAGTTTCCGCTTTGGCAACGAGAGTTTGAGGGCGCCCCCGCGCCGCGGCGAGGATCGCGTCGATCACTGGACGCGATGCACCCCTCCCGCTTCGAGTTAGACGCCGTGGCAGGGAGGGGTGCAGAAGGGCGGTTAGCCCGATGGCCATCGTATGGCCCTGCACGATGACTCCGCACGATTACGCCGCCGCCGGCCGTGAAGTCGAGGTCCCGCGGCCCGACTGCCCGAGATGCTCGGCGACGATGAGCTTCTGGGGCTTCTACACCCGCCCGCTTCGGATCGGCGAGGAGATCCGTCTTCTCATGCGACGGGCACGCTGCAGGCACTGCCGGACCTCACATGCGCTCCTGCCCGATTTCGTCGTGCTCGGCCGCCTCGACGGCATCGAGGTGATCGGGGCCGGCATCGAAGAGATGGCAGACGGCGCCACGACGATGGCGGCGGCAGAAAGGACCGGCGTCCCGTACACGACGGCCCGCGACTGGCGGCGGCGGTTCGCCTCCCGGGCGAGGTTGCTGGCGGTCGGGTTCCTCGCCGCCACGGTCGCCCTCGGGGATCCGGCACCCCGCCTGCCCGCCGGCGCTGTCGAGATCGCACTGTGTGCTGTCGAGGCTGTCGCCCGCGCCGCACGGCGACGCCTCGGGGTCGATGGTGATGACTGGCGCATCGCCAATCGCATCGTCGGCGGGCACCTGCTGTCGACCAACAGCGATCCACCCTGGATCGCGAGCTGAGGCTCGCCTTTGATCTCCTCGGCCGCCACTGGGCGGTGTGAGAGGAGAAAAGGACCATGACGAACGACGACGAGGAGCTCGTCGCCCTCTTCCGCTACTCGGTGATCTCAGAGGCGGTGGGGACGCGCCGGTCGCCTGCAGAGCGCGGCCTCATCGTGCGGGCGTTGGCGTCGCGCAGTTGGACGACGCCGAAGGGAGAGGAGCATCACTACTCCCGCAGCACCATCGACCGCTGGATCGCCGACTACCACCGCGACGGCCTGGCCGGACTGCGGCCGGTGCCCCGCGCCGACAAGGGCAGGGGAAGGGTGAGCCCCGAGCTCATGGCCGAGGCCGTGCGTCTCCGTCGTGCGGTCCCGACGCGGTCGGCCGCTCAGATCGCCGACATCATCGCCCGAGCCCACGGCGTGATCCTCTCCGAGCGCACCATGCGCGATCACCTCGCCCGCTCGGGTGTGAGCCGCAGAGCCCTCACTGGCGAGCCGGCTCGTGCCTTCGGTCGATTCGAGGCCTCCCGCCGGAACGAGATCTGGATCGGCGACGTCCTTATCGGCCCCTTCGTCCCCTACCCACGCCGGGCGGGCTCGCGCCGGGCCAAGCTCTTCGTGCTCGTGGACGACTACTCGCGCCTGTTGGTGCACGGCCGGTGGATGGAGGAGGAGAACACCCGCGCCGGCCAAGACGTGCTCCGCTCTGCCATATCTCGCCGTGGGGTGCCTGAGATTTTGTACTTTGACAACGGCGGCAGCTACAGGTCGTCCCAGCTGGAGAGGACCTGTGCGGTGCTCGGTGTGCACCTCGTGCATTCGAAGCCCTACTCGCCGGCTGGGCGTGGAAAGCAGGAGCGGCTCAATCGCTACATCCGTGAGCGCTTCCTCGCAGAGGCAGAGGCTGCCGGCATCTCGAGCTTCGAGGAGCTGAACGACGCCTTCATGGCATGGGCCGAGCAGGTGGCCAACACGAGGGTGCACGCCGAGACAAAGACGACGCCGATCGCCCGCTTCCTCGCCGACGGGCCGCCGGAGCGTCCCGATCCCGCCACGGTCCGCGAGGCCTTCAGGTGGTCGCTCTCTCGCCGGGTGACAAAGACCGCCACGGTCTCGGTGCTCGCCAACCGCTACGCCGTCGACCCGGCCCTTGTCGGTCGCTACGTCGAGCTCAGATTCGACCCCGAGGACATGGGCGTGATCGACGTCTTCTACGAAGGGGTGCCGGTCGGCCAGGCCGTCCCGTTCGTGATCGGTCGCCACGTGCACCCGGCGGTCCCGCAGGCGCAGCCTCCTGAGCCACAACCAGATGAGGGCCCCGGCATCGATTACCTCGGGCTCGTCCGCCTCGCCGAGGAACAAGCCCAAGGCGGCGGCCAGATCGCATATAGAGAGGTACCGCTGCCGGGCTTCTCGGCCGATGACACCGAGAGCGGGGCGCTATGAGCGCGCCGGCAGGTCTGTGGGCCAGCCATTTCGGCTTCACTCGCACGCCATTTTCGAAGTCCGTGCCCGCCGACAAGCTCTTTCAGCGTTCGGCTCACGGCGAGGCGGTCGCCCGCATCCAGTACTGCATCGCCGAGTCCGCCCTCGGGGTGATCACGGGCGATGTCGGGCCTGGTTGACACTGCGCATTCCTTTCGTTTGTCTTCTCATTGGGTCCAGATGAGGGCCTAAGTTCCTTGTAATTGCTGGTGTTTGTCGACGTATCGACTGTCGCAGCCAGGACGACCGGCGCGTCCTGGACCGTGTGAGACTGACAACGTCCTAGCAGGCCCGTTGTGGGTTCGGCGTCCGGCTGCGTGACGTTGCTGGCGGGTGACCGCCATCGCTGAACAGCTGCGGCTGTCGCTGCGGGATCTCGATGGCCAGCCCTTTTCGCCGCCCGCGACTGACATGCACGGCGTTGAGCTCGCCGCGCCGCACGCGGTCAAGCACCGTCTGGCGTGCGACACTCAGAGCTGCAGCGGCTTCGTCCAGCCCGACGTAGCCCGGCGGTACTTCCGGGGCGATCGACGCACGGAGCCCAGCATGGAGCTTGATCCGCCAGGGCGCGCCAGGCGTGACTTGCTCGCCGGCGATGAAGCCGTCGGCGAGCCATCGGTACAGAGTGGCCTTGGAAGTGCCGAGGAGTACCTCGGCCTCGGCGATGCTCACCGTCTCACAGGCGTCCTCGTTGTCCGCTTTGTTGCGGGCCAGGACTTGATTGCCGACAATGCCGTGCTTCCGGCGTACATGTGCGACCCGCTCGGCCGTAAAGGCCAGCCCTGCGGCCGTGATGCGGCCCTGGCGAGCGAGCAGGCGGGCAACGGCGGCGTCGGTGTAGTGAGTGGCGAGACGCCGGATCACCTCGACCGTCTCTTGCTCTGTGTGGAGCGCCGAGTCAAAGCCCTTACGCGGAAGGGTGATTGCGATGTCGGTGGTAGCTCCGCCTTCCCACACGACTCGCCCGGTCACGTTTCCGGCGGGACGGTCGACGGTGATCACGACTTCGTAGATGAGCACCCGTAGCAACTGCTTGCGTTCCCTGGCGGTCGTGGTGGGGGCGTCGAAGATGGCATGCAGGTCGGCCCCGGCTCGCAGCAGCCAGGCCGCCTCGTCGGCGGTGAGCGTGGGCGGGCGACGTGATCTCTGGGCGGCGAGGTCGGCCTCCGCCTGGCGCAGCACCGCGAGGCGTTGCTCCCAGTCAGCTTCGAGGTTGCGGGCCACCAGCCGGTTCTCGGGCTCGACGGCGTCGAACTGACGCCTGGCGCGCTCGGCTTCGAAGCGGGCGCGTTCGACGCTCAGCTCGAAGGCCCGCAGACGGCTCGCATGATGCGCTTCGGCCTGCGACAGCGCAGCCGCCGTGGCAGACACCGCCGCGGGCTCGAGCACGTTGAACACCTCGGTCACGACAGCGGCGTCGAGGTGTCGCCCACCGACCGACTGGCAGCTCCGAGCCGACCCGTACAGCCGCAGCCCTGCGGCACACAGGTAGCGGGGCCGGGTCCCCTCGCCGGAGTAGCCGACCATCATCTTGCGCCCGCAGCGCCCGCAGCGCACGAGCCCTTGCAGGAGGGCGCGCCCTTCTCGCGCCGGACCACCACCCTCTCCCGAGGGGGCTCGCCAGTTTGCCCTGAGAATCCGGCGGTTTTCGAGGTAGGTGTCCCAGTCGACATAACCGGGATGATGACCGGGGATGCACACCTCCCACTGCTCGATGGGCAGCTCGCGGCTGGAGGCAACGACCTTGCCGGTCTCGTCGACGTGACGGCTCAGCTTGCAGCGCCCGAAGACGAACGCTCCGGCGTAGGCGGGGTTGGTGAGGAAGTGGTGCACGGACGGATACGTCGCCTCGGCCCAGCGGACCCGCTTTTCACCAGCGGAGCGCCGCGGGACCAACAACCCGTCGGCACGCAGCGACAGCAGCACTTGGCGGGCGGAGCCCAGCTCGCCGAATCGCCTGTAGACGACCTGGATCGCCTCGCGTACCGCTTCGTCGGCCGTGAGCACGACACGACCGTCAAGGTCGTAGTCCAGACCGACCGGGAGGCCCTGACGCAGCTCACCTTTGGCAGCCTTGTGCCGTAACCCTGCGTCCAGGCGTGAGCGCAGCAGGTGAAGCTCCGCTTCGCTCATCGTGCCCTTGAGCCCCAGCACCAGACGGTCGTTGTAGTCGCCGGGGTGGTACAGGCCGTCACCGTCGGCGATCAGCGTGTCGGTCAGCGCGCACAAGTCCAGCAGCTGGTACCAGTCGGCGTTGCGCCGTGCCAGTCGTGACACCTCCTTGCCGAGAACGAGGCCGACCTGGCCGAGGCCGACGGCGGCCACCAACGACTGGAAGCCGGTCCGGGCCGAGGCCTCTGCCCCCGACCGCCCGAGATCCTCGTCCACGACGTGGATCTGCTCCAGCGACCAGCCAAGGCCTTGGGCGTGTTCGACGAGCTCGTACTGAGCCTCGAGGCTCTCGGTGTGCTCACGCACCTGTGTCATCGTCGACTGGCGGACGTATACCCAGGCCTGCCGGCACAGGTGGTGCGGTTGGAGCTTGCTCAGCTCACGCATCGGTCGCGCCCTCCTCGCTTACGACTCCCTTCACGATCAGGCGCGACAACAAGACGAGAACAGCAGCACGAGTCAGCTCGGGCAGCTCCTCCCATCGGCACCCGACGGGTTCTTCCGCCAAACCCAGCCGTAGCTGGGTGGGCGCGGCTAATCTCAAATCTCGCAAAGAGGCTCATCTCCTTGATTCGTTGGCACGGATACAGCGAGGCGAGCCTATTTGCGCGTCTCTGGCCGGTCGCGTCTTGCTCTTCGCTCGTCATGAACCCAGTTCTCCGGCAGAGTTGGTGTTGACGAGCACGCTTGCAGGGTCGTTCACCACGCTCCAGGTCCAGCGCGCCGCCATCTCATGACCGGCCGCCCGTACCATGGCTGCTTTGACGCGATCGCGGGCTCGGCTGGCGGCGAGCTCGGTCGTATGCGACGAGTAGACCCACACCAGGCGATGGAAGGGATCCACTCCCGGGTCGTGGCGCACGACCTTCCAGGGACGCGGCCGCGTCTGCTGCCGACGTGGAGTCGCGGCTGGGCCATGGAGCTGCACGAGGTGGCGAAGGCGGCGTACGCCGTCGACCGACAACGCCGTCGGCGGCCCGACTTCGGGTCGTTTCCCGAAGATGTCGCAGGCGTCAGCTGCGATCGTCCCCGGCGTGCCGTCGGGCAGCAGGACGACCAGCAGTAGACGACCTCCTCGCCGCCTGAAGCCGAGCGCTGCCAGACGCTCGCCACAGAGCGGATCGGTCTCCGCGAGAACCGTCACCTCGCACGGCAACAACTCGCGGAGTTGTTGCAGTCTTTCGCCATCGCTGTCGGAGCAGGAAAGTCAGTTGCCGTGAGAGCTGCCGTCGCCGGTCTCGACCGGACCCGCTACACCGTCGTCTACATGGCCAACCCCTCGGGAGGCTGCCGTGGGCTGTACGTGGCGATCACCACCGCCCTCGGCGCGACGCCCAGGTTTCACAAGGCGGAGGCGATCGCACAGGTGGCGAACCTGCTCGCCGCCGAGCAGGCCGAGCGGCACCGCAGCGTGCTGTTCCTCATCGACGAGGCGCATCTGCTCTCGCCCGAGCAGCTCGAGGAGCTTCGGCTGCTGTCCAACGCAGACATGGACAGCTCCTCGCCGTTCGCGGGAATCCTCATCGGCCAGCCGACGCTTTCCACCAGGCTCCGCCAGGGCATCTTCGCCGCACTCGATCAGCGCATCAGCGTCCGCTATGCCCTCACGGGGATGGACCTTTCCGAGTCCGTCGGCTACCTGCGCCATCACCTCGAGCTGGCAGGGCGAAGCGACCCGCTCATCGCCGATGACGCCGCCTCGCGCCTCCACCGCTACGCCAACGGGATCCCTCGTGCGCTCAACAACGCCGCCACGGCTGCCCTCATGGCTGCAGCTGCCGACGGCAAGGGGCTCGTCGACGACGTCTGCGCGAAGAAGGCGGTGAGCGAGCTCACGAGAATCTGAGGTCAGCCTGCTGTCTGCAACTCACTCCAGCGCCGGTCGGTGGCTACGGTCATCGATCGGCGCCGCTTCGCGTCCGCATGCAGACTCGCCGAACCGTCCCCAGGGAATGGTGCCGAACCGTCTTCATCTAATCCTGCCGGCAACA
>JBEKLQ010000149.1:0-9889 GCA_050010115.1 Acidimicrobiales bacterium
CGCCTCAGCCGCCCCGCCCGCCCCAGCCGCCCCAGCGACGCCGCCGACTTCTGACCCTGGCCCAGCCGCCGCCCACGCTGCGCCCGCCCGGACTGCTTCGTCAAGGTCCTCGCAGTCCCTCACCTCCAACGGTGACGGACCGATGGCCTCCCGGATCCGAGCCAAGATGCGAGGCCCGTTGGCCGGCAGCGTGAAGACGGCAAGCTGATCCGGACCGCGGGTGGCGACGGCTTCCGCCAGCGGCCCATAGTCGATTCCGCGGTCGTGCCCTCCGACGATCAACGCCACCCGTTGCCCTGCGAACGTGTCGAGGGCGGCGAGCGTAGGCAAGACATTGGTGGACAGGCTGTCGTCGACGAAGCTCACTCCCGCAACCGTCCCGATCGTGCGCAACCGGCTGTCCAGGGCCACGAAGCCCTCGGCTGCCGACGCCAGGGCACCGGCGTCGGTCGCTTCAGGGACGCCGAGGGCGCGCAAGCAGGCCCGAGCGATCATGGCGTTGCGGCGGTTGTGGGCGCCCGGCAGGCCAAGTGCATCGATCCAGGCGCCCCCGAGGTCGGGGTCGTCGTGCCGGACCCAGCGGACCCGCGGCCCGAGCAGGGTGGCTCGCGCCACGAGCAGCGAGCTGTCCCCGTCGGCGATCGTGAGGTCCGCTCCGTCCTGCGTGCACGCCGACAACTTGTCGCTGAAGTACTCCTCGACACCGCCATGCCAGTCGAGATGGTCCGGGTGGAGCGATGTTACGGCCACCACCGGCGGCGACACCGCCAGGTCGGTTGCCTGGTAGCTCGAGACTTCTACGATGGCGTAGTCGAAGTCCTCCGGCGCGGTCGGCTCGTAGGGGACCCTGCCGATATTGCCCGCCACGAGGCACCGGTACCCGAGGCGCTCGAGGAGGTGCCCGCAGATGGCCGTGGTCGTCGACTTCCCCTTCGTGCCCGTGATGACGACGACCCGATCGAGGGGCGCCTCCTGCATCCACAGGCCGAGGCCGCCGACGACCGGTATCCCGCGCATCTCGAGCTCCGCCACCTCGGGACGCCGGCGCCGCACGCCCGGGGTCTTCACGACCACGTCTTGGCTGGCGAGCGCCTCGAGGCCTCCGCTGGCGAGGGCGAGCACCGGGTGACGGAGCGCCTCGCCGGGCGGCGGCGCGTCCTCGACGACGACGACGTCCGCGCCGAGCTCGACCAGTCGATGGAGGTTGGCCGTCCCCTCGACCCCGAGCCCCCAGACACCGACCCGGGCGCCGGCGAGGTCAGACCAGGAGATCGCTGGGCGCGTACGCATCGGGGATGAAGTGATGTCTGCCCGGGCGGAGCAAGTGGCCGACCTCGGCGCCGGCGTCGGCCGGCTCGGCCGGCAGTTCCGCCGCGAGCTGGTGCACGAGCCCCGAGTCCCGCCGGTCCGGTCGTGTGGCCGTCAACCGCAGAGCCGTGCGGCATTCGGGGGTGTCGCCGACGCAGTCGAAGGGTTTCGGGGAGGAGGAGGTGGCGAGCAGGGTGCGGAAGCGATCCGCCAGCGAGTCGTTGTCGAGGGGCTCGTGGCCGGCGAACACCGCCTCGAGCTCGGTGCGCTCCATGAACGGGGCGAGCACCAGGTCGACGAAACAGCACTTGTCACACTCGCCGCACCACCGGTCGAGGCGCAGTGCCGGGTCCACGTAGAACGCCCTGTTGCAGCTGCGAAAGACGTGGTGATACCGGCCCATGGCGGCGAATCGCTGGGCGACCCACAGCTCCGAGGCGGATCGCAGCATGGAGAAGTACTCGGCACTGACACCGTGACGGGCGAGTGCCCCTCGGAAACCCTCCTCGAAGTCCACCCCTTTCGACCACTGATGGTTCACGACCCTGCCGCCCACGACGAGGTTCCCGGACGAGGCGGAGGCCTCGTTCGACATGACGACGGCGTCGCGGCCATGGAGGACGGCGGCGAGCACGGCGATCGCCGAGATGATGCCAGTGACGGGCACGTGGCCGTTCAGGAAACCGAGGTCCTCCCGAAAGATCGCCGGGTCCAGTGCCCGTTCGGCACGGATCACGGGCAGGCGGGTCGCCGCTGCGGCAGCCTCGATGGCCGCGAAGCGGTCTCCCGCCGCGCTCACGACGAACACCGCCGTCTGCTCGCCGGCGCGCTCGCGCACGAGCTCGGTCGTGACGATGGAGTCGATGCCGCCGCCGAACGGGACGAGCGGGCGCAGTTGTGGTTCCGGCACCGTGGCGACAGCTGGTTCGGTCGATGCCGTTGCGGGCTTGTCGCCGGCGATCTCGAGGCCCGAGAGGTCGAGCTCGTTGCGGTAGGCGTACTCGCCGAGTCCGTCGACGTAGAAGGTCCGGAGGAACTCAAGATCTTGTGTCGTGATCCCGACCTCCCCGAGGTCGATTCCTGGCGGCGCGCCGGCCTTGTAGTACGAGATGCCGGCGAGCAGGAAGACCCATAAGGCGGCGGCCCGGGCGTCGGGCGTCGCCCACCGCTCGGTCGGCACGCCACCAACGCCGATCCGCTCGACGAAATGCCGGTCGTCGAGGGAGTAGTGGCAGCGCAGCTCGCCGAGTTGCTCGTCGACCTCAAGGCGCTCGTAGCTGAACCGCTCGGCTCGCCGCCGGGGCAGTGTGGACGTCACGGGCGTGGGTGGAGGCGGACGAGTAGAGCGTTGCGCCCGCATGGCCGGGCGGCACGGTCGCTGAAGAATGGGCCGTCTCCGCCGGTCGGGACAGCGGTGACGTGGATGTGCTCGGATGGGATACCCGCCTCGATCAGGAGCCTGCGGTTGGCCTGCCACATATCGAAGAGATACGGGCCGGTGCCTCCGGAGTCGTTGGGGCGAATGACGTCGTCGATGGCACTCCCGAAGCACCGCCTGGCTGCCTCCGCCACCTCGGTTCCCACCCGGTAGTGGCGAGGGTCCATTGCCGGGCCGACGCCGGCGATCACCCGGTGGGTGTCAGCGCCTCGCTCGGCCATGGCTTCGAGGACTGCGTCCGTGACGCGGGCGAGGGTCCCCCGCCACCCGCAGTGGATTGCTGCGGCCACGTGGGCGACCGGGTCGTAGAGCACGATGGGCACGCAATCGGCCCACATCATCACCAGGACTGGCGCTGGGTCGTCAGTCACTAGGGCATCCATTCCGTCGACCGCCGTGGCGAGGGAGGTCGCCCCGCGGCCCCGGTCGGCTGCGGTCGCCCTCGAGACGCCGCGGCCGTGGGTCTGGTTGCAGACGACGAGATCGTCGAGCGTGACCCCCAGCGCCTCGGCGGCCCGGCGGCGGTTCTCGATCACTCGTGCTTCGTCGTCGCCGACGTGCAGCCCGAAGTTCAGGCTCTCGTAGTCGCCCGTGGACACGCCGCCGGCCCGTGTGGTCATGAGCGCATCGATCGGGAGGCCGTCGAACGCCCTCCAGCCCATGAAGTCCAGGCCGCGGCGCTCCTGCCACGTCACCGTTTCGACCGTCTGGGGCATGGGGGCAGGATACGGCGCGTACCGCGTCGGGGCGTTGTAGATGGGCTGGGGCTTGGGCTGGGGCTGGGGCTGGGGCTGGGGCTTGCTGTGTCGCGACGGTGTACGCGTTTTGACCGTTGCGACACGGAGCGTACTAAGGCCGAGATGGCGTCGGCGTCGCGGTCAGACCGCCGTCCAGACCGCAGTCACGTCGTCGGGATCCGGTGAGCCGGCCTGTCCCTCCCCAGCCAGCTTGCGCAGGTGGGCCCACACGGAGAACCGGGCGATCGGGTGCAACGCCTCTGGCACGTCGGTGTACACGTCGCTGACGATCTCCTCGATGTGGGCCTCGCCCCGTGCCCCGAGTGATGACAGGACGGCCGCCTCCCTGGCCAGTCGGTGGTTGATATACCCGTTGATCACCTCAGCGGGGTCCGGCAACAGCGGGCCGTGACCTGGGGCGATGAAGGTGACGGCGGGGTCGAGGCTGAGCAGCCGCTCCAAGGACGCCAGGTAGGCAGCCATATCGCCGTCCGGTGGCCCGATGACGACCGTCGACCCGCCCATGATGTGGTCGCCTGAGAAGAGGACCCTCGCCACCGGCGAGGCGGCTCGCTTGCCGCCGCCGCCACCACCACCACCACCACCACCGAGATCGACGAGGTAGCACAGGTGGTTCGAAGCGTGCCCGGGGGTGTGGATCGCCAGCAACGGGAGGTCGCCGTCGACGATGCTGCCCTCACCTACCGTCTCGTCGGGCTCGAAGCCGTCCCGGGCGCCGAAGCCCATCACCCGCGCTCCGGTCGCCACGGCCAGCGCGGCAGCTCCGGGAGCGTGATCAGGGTGCGTGTGCGTCACGACGATTGTCTGTAGCCGTCCGGCAGCGGCTGCGACGATGGCATCCAGGTGAGCGGGGTGGTCGGGTCCGGGGTCGATGGCGACCAGCCGGTCGTACCCGACGAGGTAGGTATTCGTGCCCGGCCCGGTCATGACGGACGGGTTGGGTGCCATGACACGGGTGATGCCGGGTAGGACGGCGACCGGTTCACCCGGCACGGGCAAGTCGAGCACCGTATCGACGATCGGTTCAGGCATGTGACGTTCCGGTCTCGCGAGGCTGGGGCCGATCAGGAAACGCCACTCCCGCCGGTAGGCCGGTGGCGTCCTCGTACCCCTCATCACCAGGGAGGACGATGCGGACACCCTCGCCCTCGACCGTGATCCGGGGGAGGATGGCCGGCACCTCGGCGGCGGCTGCGGCGGCCATCAGGTCGGCGGCGGTCGTGAATCGGCCGATCGCCTCCAGGTTCTTCATGGTCGGGAACATGAGGTCGAGCTCGCCGGCGCGATGGCGCTCGAGCGCCTCGCCCGGCACGATCCAGGTGCTCGCCACTACCTCCTCGTCGTCGTGCAGCGCCACCTGGTCTTCCGGCACGACGCCGACGAAGAAACGAGTGTCGTACCTCCTCGGCGCCCCCTCCGGCGTGATCCAGTGGCTGAAGTACGAGATCCGGCCGAGGTCGAGTGTCAGTTCCTCGATCTCACAGATGTCTGCGAGGCTCGTCTCGCCGGCGTTCAAGGCGCGGCGGTGCTCTTCGAACCGTTGCGCCGTGGCCGGGTACGCGAACGACAGCGGTCGGCCCTCGGACAGCGCCAGCAGTATCCCGGCCTCTTCGAAGCACTCCCGGATCGCCGCTACGAAGAAACCCAGGCCACCCCGCTCGATCCCCAGGATCCGGCTGGCCTCGGCGTCGTCACGGCCCTCGCAGTACCGGATCACCTCAGTGCCGTCGTCATCCGGATCGACGGCGCCACCGGGAAAGAGGTGAGCCCCCGCTACCCAGACCGACTGAGCGTTGCGCCGAAGCATCAGGACCTGCATGCCGGCGTGATCGTCGTCCCTGACCAGCATGATGGTGGCCGCATCCCGGGGGATGAGCGTCGGGCTCATCGCGCCACGGTATCGGCGCGAGCCGGCAAGGGCCTCAGCTGGATCTGCGAGGGAGGAGCTCGGCGATCACTCGCCCGAACGACGACGGGTTGGCGAACGGCCACCCGTGGTTGCCGTCGACCACCGTCCCTTCACAGCTGGCGGCAAGACACTGGTCGTCGAAGCAGGCTTTTGTGACCACCCGGTCGCCCGACGCCCACACGACCGATACAGGAATGCCCAAGTCCGACACCCTCTTCAGCTCTTCCCGGATGTCGGAGCGCCGGGTGATGTGGGCCACCAGCCCGAGGTTGGGCAGATGCCAGATGAGGTTATGCCCGAGATCCCGGAGCAGTGACGTCGCGGCCTCCGGGAACTCGCCCATGGGGAACTCGTGCACGAGGTGGATCGCCCAGTCCCAGAGGGGTCGCTCGGTCATCAGCCGCTCGCGGTCGTCGTCCCGGGACCAGGTCGCCCCGATGGCGGCGTCGACGAGCACGAGGGACGCCACGAGTTCGGGTGCGTCGTGGGCGAGGCGAGCGCTGACGGCACCGCCGAACGAGTGACCGACCACGTGCACCGGCATGAGGCCGGACTCGCTGGTCTCATGTGTGCGCTCCAAGAAACCGCGCAACGACAGTGCGAACGACTCGAAGTTCACTCTCGTGAAGGCGAGGTCCGTGCTCCTGCCGAAACCAGGCAGATCGGGTAGCAGGACACGAAAACCGCGGATCGCAAGGTGTTGGGCAGCACGCGTGTACGACGAGTAGCCGAGGCCCCAACCGTGTACGAGTAGGACGGTCGGGCCGACCTCTCCCTCTTCATCGTGCCCGATGACCTCGCCGTAGTGGAACAAGCGGCCGTCCACGCGGCAGGCGCGTCTGGTCACGCGCGGCCCCGCCTCTATCGCGGCGCCGAGATGAACCAGACGCATCATTGTTCGGCAGCGCAATCCCCCGAACATTCGATAGCACCCCGATCCCCCGAAACATTCCGGAAACAAGAGCGTAATCGGCTGAACTAGACGTGTTTCTAAAGTGGGTCTGACCTGCTATTTTCCGACCTCAGTGCGCGCAATTACGCCAGTTCGGCTGACGATATCTGGGCGACAGGCCGCGATCAGACGAGATGCGGTACCGGCAGAGGCACCCGATCGAGGACCTGCTTGCGCTCGGTCTCGTTGAGACCGCCCCAGATTCCGTGGGGCTCGCGTATCCGGATCGCGTAGTCGAGGCAGTCCTGGCGGACCGAGCAGGTCCGGCAGATCGACTTGGCAGAGCGCTCGCGCACGAGCCGCTCATCCTTGCGCTCCACATGTGATGGCGGAAAGAAGACGATGGCGTGAGGACCCCGACACGCGGCCCTTGTCTGCCACAACTCTTCCCCTCGGTTGGCGACCATGTTGCCCCTCCTACCCCCCGGCCACGTGATGCCGTGAACGTCCCCAATGCCGAAACACAGCCGGCGGATCTGTTGCCAGGCCCACTGACGTGACCATACCCCGGCGACATGAAGGGAAACAAGAGGTGAACTTCAAGAGATCACCACTATTCTCCGGCGCATGGACCGGGGCGAGTTTTGCCGCCAGAGCAGGCTTCTTGTGGTCGCCGGCAAGGGCGGAGTCGGCAAGACGACGGTCGCAGCCGCGCTCGCCCGGATGGCGGCCGACACCGGCCTGGACGTCCTTGTCATCGGCCTGGACGATGCTGGCACGCTCCCGATCCTGTTCGGCGCCGACGTGACCTTCGGCTACGACGAGGTGCCCCTGTACTCGGGCCCGGCGGGCCACGTGCGGGGGCGTGTGATCACCCCGGACGACGCCCTCCTCGAGTACCTCATGGACCACGGGCTGCGCCGGGTGGCCAAGCGCCTGGTCTCGACCGGCGTGCTCGATGTCGTCTCCACCGCGATTCCCGGCATCCGGGAGATCCTGGTGCTGGGCAAGGTCAAGCAGCTAGAGCGGGCGGACTCGCCGGAACTGATCGTGCTGGATGCGCCGGCCACTGGGCATGCCGTCCGGTTCCTCACGAGCGCCACCGGCCTGCTCGACGCCGCCAGGGGTGGACCGCTCCGCGCCCAGGCGGCCGACGTCATCGAGATGCTGCACGACTCTGCCCGATGCCAGGTGCTCCTCGTCACGGTGGCGGAGGAGACGCCGGTCAACGAGCTCGTCGAGACGGCTTTCCGGCTCGAGGACGAGGTCGGGGTGATGCTCGGGCCGGTCCTGGTCAACGCGTGCTACCCACCGGTTCCCGGCGTCGGCGCCAACTGGCTCGGCGACCCGGAGACCCTCGCGGCCGCGGCCGGCGAGCCACCGATGGAGAAGGGGGAGGCGGGGCGGTTGAGGGAGGCGGCTGGGTTTCGGGCGGGGAGGGAAGCGGTGCAGGCAGAACAGCTGGAGCGACTGACCGCCAACCTGCCTCTGCCCCAGCTACGACTGCCGTACCTGTTCAACCCCGACATCGGTCCGGAGCAGGTGGAGCAGCTCGCCGAGGCGATCGGCCGGGCGGTTGAGGCGCTCGATCCCGCCATGGTGAGCGTCGCCGGCGGATGAGCACGCCGTCCGATCTCGGAGCGCTCGTGCGGGAGCGCTCGATCATCGTCTGCTGCGGTTCGGGGGGTGCCGGCAAGACGACGACGTCGGCGGCGATCGCCCTGTGCGGGGCGCTTGCTGGGCGCTCCGCATGCGTGGTGACGATCGACCCGGCCCGCCGGCTGGCGGACGCGCTCGGGATCCAGGAGCTGTCCAACGAGCCGAAGCGCATCGAAGGCTCGTGGGCCGGTGAGCTCTGGGCGGTGATGCTGGATGCCAAGGGCACCTTCGACGATCTCGTCGTCCGCTATTCGGCTGACCCCGAACAGGCCGAGCGCATCCTCTCGAACCGCCTGTACCGGAACCTGACCTCTGCTCTGTCGGGCACGCAGGAGTACATGGCGGCCGAGAAGCTGTACCAGTTGCACGCTTCGGAACGTTTCGACCTCGTGGTGGTGGACACGCCTCCGACGCGCAACGCCCTCGACTTCCTCGATGCCCCGGGACGGTTGACGAGGTTCTTGGAGAATCGGGTGTTTCGGCTGTTGTTGATGCCGACCCGTGCGTCGCTGAAGGCGCTGACGATGGCAACGCAGGCCCTGCTGCGGACCATCTCGAAAGTGGCGGGGTCCGAGATCGTGGAGGACGCCGTGGCGTTCTTCCGGGCGTTCGACGGGATGGAGGAGGGTTTCCGGGATCGGGCGCGGCGGGTGGAGGAGCTGCTCGCCGATCCCGGGACTGCATTCGTGCTGGTGGCGGTGCCGCGCCGGGACTCGATCGACGAGGCCGGCTACTTCGCCGACCGTCTGGCGGAGGCGCACCAGCCGGTGGCGGCGTTGGTGATGAACCGGCTGCACCCGGATTTCGGGCGTGTTGGTGATGGGGTGGGTGGCGTGTCGGCGGCCGCCGGGCCGGTGGGTGCCGGCTCCTCTGACGCCGGCTCCTCTGACGCCGGGCCCTCGAGTGACGGGCCCTCTGACGCCGGCTCCTCTGACGCCGGGTCGCGTGACGCCGAGCCCGGCACTTCGGCCGCCACCGCCTCGGGTGATGCCGTCGTGACCAGTGGCGCCGCGTCTGCCGCTGGCGTTGCCGTCGGCGCCCGTGGGGAGACGGCCTCGGCTTCTGCCGACAGTGCTTCTGTCGGCGCCACCACTGTGGGCGCTTCTGCCGCCCACGTCGAGGCCGTCGCTCCGATCCACGCCGCAGCCGCCTCCGATGCTTCTGCCACCGAGGCCGAGCCGGACGTCGTTGGTGACGCCAGGTCGCTCGACTCGACGGCGGCGGAGGAGGCGCTGGCGGGGATGCGCCGGAACCTTGCGGACCTGCTGGCAGCGGCCAGCTACGAGCGTGGCTATCTGGAGAAGCTCGAGTCCAAGATCGATGGCGCTGTGGTCACGGTGCCCTTCCTGCCGAAGGACGTCCACGACCTCGACGGTCTTGCTGCCGTGGCCGAGTATCTGACTGGGCAGGTACTCTCCCGGCGTGCCTGACATCTTGATCGTCGCCGACGCCCCGACGGTGCTCGCCGAGGTGCGCTCTGCGCTCGAGGATGACGAGACCGCCATCCGCGAGCTCCGCTCCGGGACTGCGGTCCGCGACGCGGTCGAGGCTGACCCGCCGGACCTCGTCGTGACCGATCTTCAGGTGGGCAGCATGGGTGGCGTCGCCATCTGTCACGACCTGCGGTTGGAGGAGTCTGGCAACCGTCAGCCCCACGTACCCGTCCTGATCCTGCTCGACCGCCGTGCCGACGTCTTCATCGCCCGCCAGTCCGGCGCCAATGGTTGGCTCGTGAAGCCGCTCGACCCGCTGCGCCTGCGCAAAGCTGTCCGAGCGCTACTCGAGGGCGGCACGTTCTACGACGAGTCGTTTAAGCCGCTGCCGTTGGCAGCGGAGGCGTAAGGGCCGCTGGGGTGTTCGGCGCGGCGCCGCTGTGCCGGCGTTCACGCCCGTGCGCCGCGGCTGGCGTCTGAGCTAGGGCGCCT
>JBEKLQ010000150.1:0-6279 GCA_050010115.1 Acidimicrobiales bacterium
CTCGTGGGGAAACCGGTCTACGCCCATGTAGCGCTTCGCCAATCTGTCGGGAAACGACGTGTCGCTCAATGATTCGAGCGAGGTCGTACCGCTGATGCGAACATGGCACTGGGCTCCAGGTTCGAACGTTCGCTCCGGATCCATCACGATGACGACGACGGTTGGGTGAGCAGCCAGGTTGCGCGCTTTCACGCTGTCTGCCTCACAGAAGAAGGCGAGATCGTTCCCCCGGCGTTCGATCCAGACGACCGACAGCTGCGGTCTGTCGACACCGCCGCTCGTGGCCACGATCGCGGGATTCGCGTCGTCGAACAGATCCCGTACCGCCCTCGGTAGATCGTCCATCCTGTCTCCAAAGCTCGAGTTCGTTCTCCGTCGCCAACCTTGGTCACCGTAACTATCACGGCCTCAGGCCGTGACCGTACCGGGCGCGTCCACGCCCGCTGCCGATGTGATTGGTTGAACAGCGGAGCTCCACCACACGGAGTGGTTGCTCTACTCTCGGCATGCGTGTCGCCAATCGACGTCCAAAGAACCCTCTCGGAAACTTGTCGGGGTCTCGAGAACTCTTCGCGCTGTCAACGCCGCCCTCATGTTGGGCTGACGGTGCTCTAGCGTTCCGATGGCATCGAGCGGTGGAGCGGTCTGGGCGCAAGCAGTGAAGTGACTGACGGACTTCTTCCTGCGAGCCGGCGACCTCACTAGCTCTATCCATAATCCTGTCCATAAATCCCGGAGGACTCGGTCCGACTGCCGGCGATTCCTCAGACAAAGCACCTGATCAGGGCGGTCTTGATGGAGAGAGGGCTACCAGAAAGACGGACTCCGGCCCATTAGCAGTGAATCCGATTCGGCCGCTCTCGCACCTCTCCAACGGACGCAAGGCCACTGCCTGGACACCTCGCGCCGCCTGGCCAGCATAGGTGAACTCATTCTGCACTTTGTGGCACGAGCAACTCGCCGACCAGCCCCGCCCGCCCGCTGTCCATAGACGTGTCCATGAATTCGGAACGGCCCAACGTGCTAGTCCTACTGCCGCGTTAGGCAACGATTGCCCCATCTGCGGATGATATCTCGGCGACGACGATTCCCCCTTGATTCGCTCGCACCGCGGCGAAGGCTGGCGGCACAGGACGGCCGTGCTCCCGCGCCAACTCGTCAATACGGTGCACGCTCGTTTGCCACCCGTGACTCGCCAGCCAAGGCTCGGGATCGTCGTCGAGTTCTCCGGGACCCCACAGCCTGCTCTGATCCTCTGCCGCCGCGACGTCGAGCTCGGCGAGGGACGCGATCATCTCCGGATCGCGCAGCGCGTCGGCCCCGCTGTATTCGACGGCGAGTCGGCTGGCCGCTGCCGAGAGAGAAGTGACTCTCTCCAAGAGGCGTACGGTCTCGGCTGCGCCGAGATAACGCAGGAGCCCCTCAGCCAGCCAGGCGGTGGGCTGCTGCGGGTCGAAGCCCGCTCGTCGAAGAATCGCCGGCCAGTCGTCTCGTAGATCGGAGGCAATGGCGACTCGCTGGCACCGAGGGGATGCCTGCCTACCCGAGATGACCCGCTCCTTGAACGACAATACGTCGTCGGTGTCCAGCTCGAAGAGCCGCACTCCCTCAGGCCAGCTCAGTCGATACGCCCGAGCGTCGAGCCCCGCTCCGAGCAGCACCACCTGCCGGCACCCTGCCTGGCACGAATCGAACAGGAAGTCGTCAAGGAAGCGGGTCCGCAAGGCCACGTAGTCACCCATCGACGTCCATAGGTCGATGCTTGCCTGGTTGGAACTCTCCGGCCTCGACTGCGCACGGACCGCGAAGAAGAGGAAGAAGTCCTGAGCGAACGGGTCGTCGAACAGGCGATCCGACCGGCTGCTCTCGATGGCCCGCGCTGCAGCCACGGCCAAGGCGGTCAGACCGACGCCGGCGGGCACGCTCTGATCCCCTTCAACATTCACACCGAAAGCATGGCGCATCAAGGCACCCGGCACAGGCCGCTTGATCGAGCAGATAGCCAGCCAAGGGCACCAGATCCGTCTGAGAGGCTGTAGGGAAAATAGTCGCAGTAAAGGCGTAGTCCTTGTCGGCAAGCTTGACATGGCACTTGGGATGCCACCATTGTTCACGTGCGCAGTTCGGAATGTCACCGACTCGTGTCATTTCTCTTCTACCTCGGGCTAGCAATGAAATCAGCCAGCACGGGGTGGGCCTCGACTTCGACGACCTGGAGGGCGCCGACGCAGCGGCCAACATCAAGGCGTACTGGGAGGAGGTCGACAAGGCGCGGCAAGCCGTGGCCGACAAGAGCCTCGACCTTGAGGCGCCGAGCCGCGGACACCACCTCGAGCGCACCCGAGACCTGCGCTGGATCTTCGTCCACATGATCGAGGAGTACGCCCGGCACAACGGCCACGCCGACTTCTTGCGCGAGGCGATCGACGGCGCGACCGGCGACTGATCGTCAGGCAGGAGCTCACTCGGAGTCCCCACGGCTCCGGGGCTCCGGTTGACCTACGAAAACGGCCAAAAGATGGCGACGGAGGGGTTCGGCCCTCTTGAGCGCGAAGGTGCCCGTAACGTCCGATCCTCCAGTACTAGACGGCGGTGGAAGCACCAGCGAGTTCCGCGGACCCGCGAGTTGCCGCGGCCCACACGAGTGTCCCATTCCGTTCACCTGGTTCTCGACACGAACAGTCCTCTAACGCCGGGTCAGTGAGGCACTGATTCCTTCCTGCGCGCTGTTTGGTGGCGTTTGGGAGCCGACGCGCAGAAAACGCCGGGTCGACCACGCCTGCGACCAGGTCAACCACCTTGCTGGGGCTGCGCGGCCAAACTGGATGCGATAGCGCTAACGACACGGTCGGCGACGTCGGCTGCGGTCCTGACCCGAGTTGAGTCGATTTGGCGCGATGCAAAATCCCCGTACTCGGCAACAGCCCGATCCCGCCGGAGGTCGTCAGCCTCCATCAGGTCATCCTCGCTGATGATCTGTGACAGCTGCCGCCGCGCATAGTCGAGAACGATCCGATGTGCGCCATCACCGCCTCGAGGGCGGAGCCCTGCGGCGGCCATATGACCTGTCACAGCCTTACGGATTGCGTCGTGACACGCCGAGATTGCAAGCGTCGGATCATCATCGGCCAATGAGCGCGCGGACCGGATGTGACGGCGAGCGACGTTGACTCGGTCGCCCGCCGCCGCCATGTTTGGACGAACGCATTCCAGATCTCCGGTGGCGATGGCCTCGATGAGCCTCTCTCCCTGAGCTGGGCTCATTGGCGCTGGAGGGGAATGCGGACCAGGGGTTGGCTTTGGAGCTCAGCCAGGAACGGCTCGGGAGCCTTCGCGATCCATCGATCCCGCTCGACAACAACCGGGTTTATCTCCACCCGCAGGTCCTGTTCGACGGCTCTGCATGCGAGGCGAACCGAACGAAGCGACGCGCCACCCACGACGAGCACATCGACATCACGCGGAGCTGGCCCTGGTTCTCCCTCGTAGCGTGCGGCCCAGGATCCGAAGATGAATGCCTCGTCGACGCCGTCGATCCCGTCCAGGGCTGCAGCGAGACGTCCGAGTACACCCACGGTCTGGACCAGGATCGAGCGAAGGTCCTTCGCCCACGGCAGCTCCCAATTCGCCGACACAAGAGTGTTGCGGCCCAACGCTCGGGTGACAACCAAGCCGTGTTGAGCAAGTCGAGCCACTTCACGACTTGCAGTCGCCTGCGCAACCCCCGCGCGATTCGCAAGTTCGCCAATTGCTAGCTCCGTCGCCGCCCCACCGAAGAGTTCGGCGAGGATTCGGAGCTGCTGTTCCGATCGGAACAGCGGAGCGAGCGCTGCAGCTGGCTGACTCACACTCTCGATCGTATCATCGAGAATGCGCATGCGTGATGAGCGCGGATCGGAGCGGCCGCCAGCTTCCAGTCGGGACGTATCAGAGCCACGGCTGTCCATAATCTTGTCCATAAACTCAGGAGGGTTCGGTCCGACTGCGGGTCACGCCGTGGACAAAGCAGCTGGTCACGGCCGTCCGGATGGCACGCGGACTACGAGAAAGACGGCCTACGGCCCATTAGCAGTGAGTCCGATTCGGCCGCTCTCGCACCTCTCCAGCAGGACTTTCGCGTTTCAATCGCTGACCGTCTGTCCATAATTGCTACGCGGTTCCGTCGGGGAAGCATACGTGACCGTTCACCAAGAGTGCGACACGGGCGAGTAAGCCTGGGCCGCGCCGCGGTTAGGCGTGGGTGCCGAGTTGCCCAACGGGCGGCGCACAAACTCGTCAACTAAGCAAACGAAGGCACCGTCTCCACAGGGTTGCCTGATCCGCTCAGGACTTCGCGGACTTCTTGTCGTGCTTCTCGTGGTTCTTCTCGCCCGGGTCCTTGGCGGCCGCCGACACCGGGCTCCCCTGGAAGGGACCGGCTGCGGGGCCCTCTGGTGCCTGGGCGAGGAGCTCAGCCTTGGCCTCCAATTCCTCTCGCTGCTGCTCGGGAGTCACTTTCGGGTACTGCGGGTCCAGCTCGATCAGGGTATGGGCGAGTACGTGCGACACGCAGATCCTGGCGAACCACTTGTGGTCGGCGGGGATCACGTACCACGGAGCCCACTCGGTGCTGGTATTCGACAGCATCTCGGAGAAGGCCCGCTGATAGTCGTCCCAGTACTCGCGCTCCCTCGCATCGCTGGCTGAGAACTTCCAGTTGTGGTCGGGGAGGTCGAGCCGTCGCAGGAAGCGGATCCGCTGCTCTTCCTGCGAGAGGTTCAAGAAGATCTTGACAACCTTGATGCCGTTGTCGGTGAGGTAGCGCTCCCAGTCGTTGATCTCCCGGTAGCGGCGCTTCCACACGCCTTTGCCTTTCGCCTTCTTCGGGAGCTTCTGGAGGTCCAACAGCTCGGGGTGCACACGCACGATGAGCACTTCCTCGTAGTGGGACCGGTTGAAAATGCCGATTACACCACGGGCAGGGAGGCGCTGCGCATAGCGCCACAGGAAGTCGTGGTTCAACTCCTCCGCAGACGGCACCTTGAAGCTGCTGACCTGCACGCCCTGGGGATTCACGCCGCTCATGACATGGCGGATGGTCCCGTCCTTGCCGGCGGCGTCGAGGGCCTGCAGGCAGACGAGAACGCCGTGGGTGTCCTGGGCGGCGAGCCGAGTCTGGTAATCAGCAAGCAGTTTCACGCCCTGCTGGAGGAGGGATTTGCCGGCCTTCTTCTTCACGAGGTCGGCCGTGTCGCCGGGGTCGAAGTCCTTGGCAAGCGTCACCGCTGAGCCGGGCCTGACTTGCAATGGCTTGACGAACTCGGCGATGCCCTCCGCGCGCGTGTCGGTCACGGCCTCGGCCTTTCTCGAGTGTCCCCGCAGCGGCGCTCACCGCTCTCCTTCAGGTGCGGGACATCTGGCGCCACCGTCGCGCGAGTCGGTGCCCGCAAGGAACAGCAGCGACCGAGCGATAAACGCTGCGGTACGAAGCGGGTGACCACTGCGTCTCCCCGAACGCTGCCGGGAGCAGGACTAGGCATGCTGGGTACATCAGTCTCACCGGCGGCGACCATCGCTGCCTGGCCTGTCGTTGCTGCGGCGCTTGGCTTCCTGCCCATAACGATGATCGTTGCTGTCGTGATGCACACGGTCCTCGGGACCCGTGTCGGTAGGGAAGGCGGCCACCTCCGCCGTGGAGACACCCTGCCCGGGCACCTCAGCGGGCAAGGTGCTGCGTCGTGGGTGGGTCTAGGAGACAACGACATTGCTCTTCACTGGATCGAGAATCCGGTACGCGAGCAGTTTCACGCGGTCAGTCGCAAGGAACCACACCAGCGCATAGCCCCACACGAACAGTGCCCTACCCCACCCGAGGGGTGGCATGAAGACCCCGTACACCGCAAGCAGAGTCGCCAGCGTCTCCGCGCCGGTCACCGCCAGTAACAAGATCCGCGCCGGGCGTATGGACCAGAACGGGCCACGGGTGCGTGTCAGGTAGATCGTCAGCGATCCGGCCACCGACAGCATCAGGTACATCAGCGTCTGGAGATGGTGATGGTCGAGGTGGAACACTTTGTCGCCAAGATAGAACAGGCCAAACGCGGCGATAGGGCCGACGACGCCCAGCACGGTGGCCATCCCTATCACGAGGCGCATGTTCCAGGCCTCGGGCTGATCCTTGTAGTGAACGTTGTCATAGGCGATGGAGAGGATCGAGCCGTCGTTGAGCAACGCCAGGATCACGATCATCACCGCCGTCACCGGGAAGAAGTTCATGATCAGGATCGCAAGCGTTACGAA
>JBEKLQ010000151.1:0-5995 GCA_050010115.1 Acidimicrobiales bacterium
TGCGTAACCATGTCCAGAAGACCGTCGGTAAGCCGTGTGCGGGAGAACCGCACGCACGGATTGAAAGGGGGATGGGGAACCGGGTCTGCGTTGCAGGCACCGCGCCCCTGACTACCAATGACGACCTTACCCGTAGCGGAGGCTCGGGCCCAGCTGTCGAGGCTGGTCGAGGAAGCCTCATCGACCCACGAGAGGTTCGAGATCACTCGGAACGGTCAGAGGGTCGCCGTGCTCCTCGGCGCCGACGACTACGACGCCCTACGCGAGACGATCGCCGTGCTCGCCGACGCCGATCTCCTACGTGACCATCTAGTGGGTGTCGAGTCGTTGAACCAGAGTGACAGCCTCGACAGAGACGAACTCACCTCTGTCATGAGAGCCGCCGGCCGTCTTCCCGCCGCTGAGTGAGCGGCGAGCCCTACCGGCTACGGATCGCCCGGCCGGCCGCACGAGCGCTTGCTGAGGTATTGCCCGAGACGGTGGCCGTGGCGGTCTACGCGTTCATCACCGGGCCTCTGCTGGACAACCCGCATCGGGTTGGAAAGCCGCTAGCGCCTCCGCTCGCGCCCGCCTGGTCGGCGAGGAGGGGGAGCTATCGGGTGCTCTACCTCATCGACGACAACGCCCGCGAGGTTCAAGTCGCCGCCATTCGCCACCGGCGTGACGCGTACCGGAGATGATCGAGCATTTCCAGCTGGGCTCGGAGAGTGCGAGTGACGCCATCAGCGCTGTCAACGGCTAGGAGGACACCATCCGCGTGACCCGGCGTGACCCAAACGTGACCCAACGGTGGGTCACAGAGGGGTTCTAGGGGTCACTACCGGTCACTCAGAAATGGCCTGTGACCTGGACTTACGTCAAAATCTGCTGGTGACCGAAATGGCCCCCACGGCACTCATAATCCTTCGGTCGCAGGTTCTAACCCTGCCGGCCCACCGCGTCGGTGCTGAAGCGCAGTCGGACTGCGATCGCAGGGAGACATTAGCCCGGATTCTTCAGTAGCAGCCTGAGGTTCACGCCCGCGAATCCACGAAAACGCTGTCCCCGCAAGGGGACGCTGTTGGGAGCCCAGACTAGCCCGGGATGAATGCCGACTTCAGGTGACGAGCAGCACGCTGAGTCGTCACTTGAGCCGGCTGATTCACCTCTGCTGTGATCCAGGGAGTCCCCGAGCGATCGACGCCGTGCACCTGAGGAGCGACGCAGCCGATGGTCGGGTCGGGACCGGGTGTTCAGTCCGCGTGGACCGTGCCGCACCTCGCTCGCGCCTTACCGGAGCCCGCTCCACCTATGGACCCATTGCTAGCGACGCTCGTCGGCGCGGGCTTGGTGACGAGCATTGAGTGGCCCCGCCCCGGGTCTCCCCAACGCACATACAAGCTGGCGCGGGTCCAGCGGTTGGTGGCGGGACGCGCTCCAGGCGGCCGCTAGTAACTCACTCGGGTGACCGACCGTCAGGTCAAGAGTGCCGAGTACCGAGAGCCGTTCCTGATTATAGACTTGGATTGCTCATAGGGCGGGGCTTTAATGCTTCATATACAGTTGTGAGCAATTGGCTGGCTTCATCCTTCCTGCCAGTAAGCCAAAGTCGCTTTCTTACTATTTTTGATCTCGCCTCCACCAGATAAAGGATACCTTTGCTGATGTTTGTTGTTATGTCTTTTATCAATGCATCAGTATATTCATTATAAAGGACAATCGTTTCTTCCTCCCTGTGGGCGCGCCATAGCATGCATGTCGCAGCTCTGGCAGCATCTTCCGCGGCAGCTAAACGGTCCAGGTTCTCCATGCGTCTTCTGGCGAGAGCCACAATTTGATCAATATTATCTGTTCCATTGAAGAACTGTCCTACTTTTCTAGAAGCGGCTAAGGAATCGAAGGCGCTTCTAAAGGCTGAACTCTCTAATAGGAGCGGTGCAGCATGTAGAATGAATCCTGACTCCCTGCGAAATTGTCCCAACTCCGCCCGTGCCTCAATTGCTTCTCGTGTCCTGTGTCTGCTATCGAACGCCTCGATTGCAAACGTGTACTGCTCTTCAGTCCTTTCGATAAGGAAGCTGCCATTTACAGTATCTGTAGCCCTCCGTGAGAGCTTTGCAACTTTTCTGGCGTGCGCCAGCAGCCCTTCAGGGCGTGGATCGGGTTGTCCCAGTCGTCCGTTGCCCATATTGAATCATCCCCAAATATCAAGGGCTTCCCGGATGGAATCCCACGAGGGATCCCTTCCGGCTCTCGTGTCGATCGTCAAGGCAGTCTCCCTTCGGGGCTTTGTCCGTCCGTGTTGTAATGCGCACCCACGCGGGCAACAGTCCAGGTCAGCGGCGCAAAATCGTTCTAGATGCTACAACACGTTACCCGGATGGTGGGCTAGCCCCGATCCTCCGTGAGCACAGAAGTTGGAGGTGATGCCCAGAAGCTGATCTGACAACGACAAGCTTGTCGTCGGCTGACGGGGTGCAGGTCCGGTCCGAGTAGCTGCCAGGAGGCCCGGTAGCAGACTGGCGGCTCGGTCCGGAAACGGTCCGGGTCGAAGCCCAGTGTCAAAGGCACGGCAGCGACACGGGGACCGGTGACGAGCCAGCCGCCGTGGTCCCGTTGCCCAGCTGGCCAAAATCGTTATTACCCCAAGCATAGAGGTTGCCGTCCGAGCCGATGGCGTGTCCTGTCATCATCCCTGCCGAGATAGCGGTCGGGGTTACGCCGCCCGGAAGCGAGATGGGAATCGGAGTATTGCTGCAGGGACCGTACGGTCCCGGGCACTCGGCTCCAGCGTTCGGAGCCGATCCCAATTCCCCGTCACCCCCATAGCCCCAGCCGTACAGAACGCCGTCCGGGTCAAGCACATACGCATGACGCCCTCCGGCGGCCACCGATACTGCGCTAGCTCCATCGGGGAGTTGGATCTGCGCGGGAGTCGGCGTATAGGAGTCAGTGCCATTGCCGAGCTGGCCGTTGCCGTTGCTGCCCCAGGCAAGAACTGGCGAGGATGTCGAGCTGCCTGCAGCGCTCTTGCTGTTCGAAGAGGCAACAGCGAGGCTTGCAATCGCTAGGCCAACAACGAAGAAGACTGTCGCTCCGAGCACACCGACAAACCCCATGTCAGGCTTCCCGCGGGTAGCCGTCGCCCTGGTGAGCGCGCAGCAGGTCGACCGCTCGGCGCTTCTCAGCATCGAGTTCTCGATTCCGGCTCCTCATGTCAGGCCGACTCTCGATGCCCAGATGCACGAGCCCGTGCTTGCGTTGCACCGTGGCCTTGTCAACGCTGAGGCCCTCAAGCTCATCCCGCTCTCCGTCCTCTCGCGATGCGCGTCGTTCATTGACTTATCGGCGCGTGGGGGCCGGAACTCAAGCAAGCCGTCATCGAGGCTGATGAACGCGGCCGAGTCGCTCCGGCTCCAAGGAAGCCTGCGAGGTCGGTCAACGAGCAGCAAACGTGCGCTCCACCGCGCTCAAGTCGCCCGGCGGAAGGTGGCTGAACTCGCGTCGCTCGCCACCTAATGGCCTGCTTGCCCCCCTAAGCCCAGGCCAGCCGCTCCCCGATCGGGTCTTCAGCGAGACTGATCCTGAGCCATCGGCAGATGCGCGCTGTCCTCGGCGGCCACGTTCCGGATCTCTCCGTCCCGGCATCGCCGATGAGGTTGCGGAGATTGCCGCTTGCGATGGTCGCGTCCCAACAATTGCCTTGCAGCTCGTCGCACCCGGTTGCAGCCAGTTCGGTGCAGGTGGCGCTTCGCTCCCGATGACCTGCGAGGACGCTACCCGCCGCCATTCTGTGCAGAGGGCGACGTTTTCCCTGGCCGGGACTCATAGTCCTTCGGTCGTAGGCTCGAACCCTGCCGGGCCGACTAAAAGTCTTGCTCAAAGGGGTTGTCCCAGACCGCCCGATCAGCACGGTTCCGGACGTCCCAACAATGTTGACCGCGGGCCCGGCCATCAGGTGCATCAGGCGCCGACGCTAGATGCTCGAGGAATCGGGGCTCGGCACCCTCGACGTAGTCCAACGCCCACAGCGCCCTCGCCTCGGCGACGCGTTCCTCGGCTCGCGAAGCTTCTAGTAAAACGGTCCTCGCGGGTCCCCGATGATACGATCGACCACGGCTTAGTACTCGGCTGACGCATCGCGAGGAGCTTGCTGGGCGCCGCGCGCCTTGTTAGAAAAGGTTCACGATGGTCTGGTCAGGATACGCCGTCGACGGGCCGGCGACTGTCCTCGGCGTCGAAGGTCAGCCGATCGACGATCGCCGCGACAAGGCGAGTGTCTCCGACGACAGAACCCCCTTTTGGAGAACGGCAGATTCGACGCCACGGCGACCGAGGCTCTTCTCAGGGTCTGGAACAGCAGCTCCGATCCGCGGGTGTCGAGCTTTACGTGGCCGAGCTCGTCAAGGCATAAGAGGTCGAGGCGCCCGTAGCGGGTGACGATGCGGCTGAGCCTTCGCTCGTCGGCTGCCTCGATGAGCTCGTTCACGAGTTGGGCGGCTGTGACGTAGCGGACTCGGCGCCCCTGCTCGCAACCGGCCATGGCGAGCTCGATCAACAGATGGGACTTGCCCGTGCCGGAGTTGTCAAGCTGCACGACGGGATCGCCAGCGGAGAGGTAGCCAGGGCTCGCCAGAATAGAGATCGTGGCCGAGTTGATCGTGGTCACACTGAGGTCGAAGTCCGCCGGTCGCTTGACGCGCGGGAAATGAGTTTCTGTGATCCGACGCAGGCGTCGCTTCTCGCTTCGCTCGTCGGTCTCAGCTGCCAGCACCTCGGCGAGATAGGCGAGGTAGCTCATTTGCGAGTGCTGGGCCACCTTGGCGAGGCGCCTGCATCCGAGCGCACGACGGGCAGCCGCAGTTCGCGTGTCGCTGCCCCGATGGCGGCGAGGGCGGTGGTGTCGGTCATCCTCGTCATGTCCTCTCCTCCAGGAGGTTGTCGCACTCGGAGACGCTTGGTACCGGGTGATCGAAGCGGGAGAGGGCAGCGTCGATCGGCACGACGAGTGCGACCGGTGGTGTCATCGAACGGCGTGCCTCGGAGAAGAACTCGTCGTGGGTGGGCGAGAAGGCACCAGACGCCCGGGCTTGGTAGAGAGCGGTGGCGCCGAGAAAGGTACCGATCGTAGAGTGCCACCGTGCCCATTGGTGACGTGGCGGTGATCGACACTGACGGCCTGGAGGCCATGATCGCCCTCCTGGCCGAACTCGGGTACGAGACGAAGGGCCCGGTCGTCCGGAACGGGGCGATCGTGCCCGGGCCGGTGACCGGGGTGGCTGACCTACCAGCCGGCTACCACCATGAGCAGGCTCCGGGCCACTATCGCCTCGAGCGCGGGGACGATGACGCCCTGTTTGCGTGGGGCGTCGGACCCGGCTCCTGGGAAGCCGAGGTTTTCCCGCCGACCCAGGACCTGTCGTGCGCCAGGGTGGACGGCGACGGTATGACCTTCACCCAGCCCGAAGCGCCCGCGGCGCCCTTGGCCATCATCGGTGCCAGGCCCTGCGAACTCGCAGCCTTGAAAGTCCTCGACGGAGTCCTGATGGACTGCGCCATACCGGACCCGCGTTACGTGGCCCGACGCGACGGCGCCTTCACGGTCGCCGCCGAGTGCGGCAACCCCGCCGCCACCTGCATCTGTGCGTCCATGGGTACCGGACCGGGTGCCGACGGTGGTTACGACCTGGCGCTGAGCGAGCTCGACGACGCGGACGGGCACCGCTTCGTAGTACGGACCGGCACCGAGCGCGGTGCCGAGGTGCTGGCACACGTGCCCACGGTTCCAGCCACCGACTCAGACCTGGAAGGCCGCAGCCAGATGCTGTCGTCGGCGGCAGGCGCCATGGGGCACCGGCTCGAGACCGAGGGCCTGCCAGCGCTCCTGGTCCGCAACGAGCATGGCGCGACCGTACGGGCGATGGCAGCCGCGATCGAGGAGGCCGTGCGTGCAGGAGAGGGCACATCGACGGCTGGCCAGCCGCAGCTCTCGCCGGTCAGACGGCGCGTTGGGGAG
>JBEKLQ010000152.1:0-9120 GCA_050010115.1 Acidimicrobiales bacterium
GTTCAGGACCTCGTAGTCCACGCCGGTCTCGGCCACCGAGACCGCCCACAACTGTCCGGCGATGACCGGATCGGCGGCGGCGGCCTCGATCCGGTTGCGCGTCGGGTGGCCCTTCGTGCCTCCCATCGATCCCGGGCCGTACAACTCGCCTCCCCGCACTCCCGGGGCGGTGGCGGCGTACAGCTGGGGCCACGCTCCGGCGGCGGCCGGCTGAGCGAACAGGATGTTGCCGATCGTGTAGTACATGTTCTGGAACCAGTTCGAACCGTGCTGGAGGTTCGTTGCGGCATAGCCGGGGTGGGCGGCGACGGCGATCGTCTCGACCTCGGAGGCTCGGAATCGCCGCTCCAATTCCTCGACGAACAGCAGGTTGGCGAGCTTGGACTGACCGTAGGCCTTCCATCGGCCGTAGCGCTTGCGACCGTGAAGGTCGCCGAAGTCGAGGTGGCCGATACGCCGTGCCAAGCTCGTCACGACGACGATCCGGCTGGCTGGCGTTGTGATCAGCGCCGGCAGCAGCAAACCCGTGAGGGTGAAGTGGCCGAGGTGGTTCGTGCCGAACTGCATCTCGAAGCCGTCCGCCGTCTCCGCCCGCGGGATCGCCATCACGCCGGCGTTGTCAACCAGCAGGTCCACGGTCGGGTGAGCATCGAGGATCTCAGCCGCGGCCTTCCGGATGGACTCGAGCGAGGCGAGATCGATGATCAGCGGCTCGACCGAGGCGTCGGCGTGGCGGCTCCGGACCTCGGCCATGGCGGCGTCGAGGCGCTCCGCGCTGCGGGATGCCATGACGACATGCGCACCGTGGGCTGCGAGTGCAGCCGAGGTCTCGAGCCCGAGACCGCTGTTCGCGCCTGTCACGAGGGCCATGCGTCCGGAGAGGTCCGGGATGTCGTCTACGGTCCACCGAGCCATACCCGGAATGTTGCCTCACGCCTCGTTGCCTTCGCACTTCGGCGCCTGGACCGCCGCCGCCGATGCCGATGCCGATGCCGCCGCCGATGCCGATGCCGGCGGCGATGCCGAGAGATAGCGAGGGGCCTCGCCACCGCCGTGCACGACGATGTTGGCGCCGCTCACATAGCTGGCGAGCGGCGAGGCGAGGTAGAGGCAGGCGCCGGCGATGTCGGTGGGCAGGCCGAGCCGGCCGAGTGGCACCGTCGCCGCCACTCTGGCGATCCCGTCCTCGTCGCCGTAGAACAGCGGCGCCTGCTCGGTGCGGATGTAGCCGGGCGTCACGGCGTTCACGCGGACTTTCGGCGCCCACTCGACGGCCAGCGTTTCCGTGAGGTTGAGGAGCCCTGCCTTGGCGGCACCGTAGGCGACGGTGTTCGGCGACGGCCGCAGGCCGCTCACGCTGGCGATGTTGATGATCACGCCGCCGCTTCCCTGAGCCTGCATGACGGCGTTTGCCGCCTGCGCGAGCCAGAGCGGGGCGAGCAGGTTCAGTTTGACGATCGCTTCGGAGAAACGCGGCGATGCCGTGGCTGAGTCCGCCGGTGGCGACCCGCCGGCGTTGTTCACGAGGACGTCGAGCCGGCCGCGACGCTGCACGATCGTCGTCACGAGCCGGTCGATCTCGCTGGGGTCACGCAGGTCGACTGGAAGGAATTCGACGCCTGTGAAGACCGGGTCGGCGTCGTCAGGCGGAGTCCGTGCGCACGTCACGACCGTGGCGCCCGCCCCGGCAAAACCGGCGACGATTCCCAGCCCGATGCCCTTCGTGCCGCCGGTCACCAGCACCACGTTGTCGGTGAAGTCGAGCAAGTCGCGCTCCTCGGGCTCGTTCGCGTAGGGTTCTGCCGCCAGCGGCCGCCATGGTACGACGGAGGACGAGCACTGCGATGGCCATCACTTCAAGCATCGACGACGCCGGCATAGCCGAGGTCGTGATGGAGCACCCCCCCGTGAACGCGCTCCCGGTCGCGGGCTGGTTCGAGATCGCCGACGTGCTTGGCGCGCTCAGTCGCGACGAGCGGGTCCGTGTCGTCGTGCTGCGGGCCGAGGGGCGGGGTTTCAATGCCGGGATCGATTTGAAAGAGGTCCAGGAGGCGGAGGGTTACTCGGTCCTGATCGGGGCCAACCGGGCCTGCGCAGCGGCGTTCGCTGCCGTCTACGAGTGCGCTGTACCGGTCATCGCTGCCGTGCACGGGTACTGCCTCGGCGGAGGTATCGGTCTCGTTGGCAATGCGGACGTCGTCATCGCCTCCGACGATGCGTCATTCGGGTTGCCGGAAGTCGACCGGGGCGCCCTCGGGGCAGCCACCCACCTTGCCCGGCTCGTCCCCCAGCAGAAGATGAGGGCGATGGTCTACACCTCCGCCAGGGTGAGCGCTGCGGAGCTGGCGCATTACGGGTCCGTTCACTCGGTCGTGCCTCCCGAGGAGCTGCGGGCGACCGCGATGAGCCTGGCGGCGACGATCGCCGAGAAGTCCCCGGCGGTCATCCGAGCAGCCAAGGAGTCCCTCAACGGCATCGACTTGTGGGACGTACGCAAGAGTTACCGGTACGAGCAGGGCTACACCTTCGAGCTCAACCTGAGCGGCGTCGCCGACGAGCGGCGGGCTGCGTGGCTCGTTGGTTCGGCGCCGGAACCTAGCAGCGGCGCTGGCGCCGGGGCGGGCGGGGGAGCGGCTGGAGCGGCGGGACCCGAGGCCGAGGCCAAGACGGAAGGCGGCGAGGCCTAGCCAATGCGTGACAAGCGATGCAGCGAGGAGGACGTCGTCGCCGAGCTCCAGTCGGGGATGACGATCGGCATTGGCGGCTGGGGCTCCCGTCGCAAGCCGATGTCACTGGTGCGAGCGATCGTCCGATCACGGCTGGGCGATCTCACGATCGTGAGCTACGGGGGCCCGGACGTCGGGCTGCTGTGCGCTGCCGGCAAGGTGCGCAAAGTCGTGTTGGCGTTCGTGTCGCTCGACTCGATCCCCCTCGAGCCGCACTACCGGGCGGCCCGGCAGGCGGGCTCGGTCTCAGAAGAGCCGTGGGACGAGGGGTTGTTCCTGCTGGGCTTGCAGGCGGCCGCCTGGCGGGTGCCCTTCCTCCCCTCCCGGGTCGGCTTGGGCTCGGATCTGATGCGGCTGAACCCCCGCCTCGGCACGGTGCGATCGCCCTTTGACGACGGTGAGGAGCTCGTGGCGGCGCCGGCGCTGACCCTCGACGTGGCGCTCTGCCACCTGAACGTGAGCGACGATCTGTTCCTGCGGGCGGCAGCAAGGCGGTGGCTATCCGTCGAGCGAGTCGTGCCGACCGAGGACCTGTTGGCGGCGGCCGGCACGGAGCAACGGATGCGCATCAACCGCTCCATGGTGGACGGCGTCGTGGAGCGGCCGGGGGCGGCGCATTTCACGTCGTGCGTGCCCGAGTACGAGCGTGACGAGTCGTTCCAGCAGCGATATGCCGCTTCCGCCCGTACGCCTGAGGACTGGGCCCGGTTCAGGGCTGACTGGGTGGACGTGAGCGAGGACGAGTATCAGGATCGCCGGGCGGCGGTGGCGGCGCGGTCGTGAGCGGGAGCGACCATCTCGAGCGTGCCTCGCGTGCGGAGGTCTGCGTCGTCGCCATTGCCGAGTGCTTCCGCGGCGATGGGGAGATCCTGGCGAACCCGATCGGCACGATCCCGATGATCGGTGGCCGCCTCGCCCGGGCGACGTTCGAGCCCGATCTGATGATGACCGACGGCGAGGCGGCACTCGTGGCGAACGACGAGGCCTTTGACTTCTCGGCCGGCAAGGTGATCGAGGCGTACAACCCCTACCGGGCCATGTTCGACGTCGTCTGGTCGGGCCGGCGGCACGTGATCATGAGCGGCAGCCAGATCGACGCCTACGGCAACCACAACTTCGCTGCCGTCGGGGCCGACTGGGGGAGGCCGAAGGTGCAGCTGCTGGGCTTCCGGGGGGCGCCGGGCAACACCATCCAGAACGCCACGTCGTACTGGATCCCGAACCACTCCCGGCAGACATTCGTCGAGCGGGTGGATGTCGTCACCGGTGTCGGCTGGGACCGTGCGGCGGCACTCGGCGATCGAGCCACCCGGTACTTCGGGCTGCGCCGGGTCGTGACGAACTTGTGCGTGATGGACTTCGGCGGAGCTGATCACCGGTTGCGGCTCATCTCGGTCCACTACGGGGTGACGGAGGACGAGGTGAGGGCTGCCACAGGCTTCGAGTTGCCAGCAGTGGACGAGATCGCCGAGACGCGCCAGCCGGACGCGAATGAGCTGTTCCTCATCCGGGAGGTCATCGATCCGTTGGGCCTACGTGAGCGAGAGGTACCCGATCCCGCCTGAGCTCGTGGCCCCGAATGCCTCGGGTCCGGTGACGCCCTAATCTCGCGCCCATGATCAGCGAAGCCGCCGAGCAGTTCCACGCCCTACTCGCCGCTCTCCCCGTGAGCGACACGCCCCCATCGATCACCCAGGCGCGGGCGACCAGCGACGGATGGTCGATCGCCACCGCCGAACCCGATGAAGTGACCTACGAGGGCGTCGACACGGGAGGGGTGCCGGCGGAGTGGGCGATCCCGGCGGGAGCTGCTGCGGACCGGGTCCTCATGTACCTCCACGGAGGCGGGTACACGATCGGGTCGATCGCTTCGCATCGCAAGCTGGTCGGTCACCTTGCCCGCGCCGCCGGCTGTCGGGCACTGTCGGTGGAGTACCGCCTGGCTCCGGAGAACCCGTTCCCCGCCGGTCTCGAGGACGCCGTTGCGGCGTACCTGTGGTTGGTGGGGGAGGGTGTGGAGGCGGGTCGCATCGGGATCGGCGGCGATTCGGCGGGCGGCGGGTTGGCACTGGCGACGGTGCTGGCACTGCGTGAGCGGGGCCTGCCGATGCCCGGTGCGCTGGTACTGCTGTCGCCGTGGACGGACCTTGCCTCGACCGGCGAGTCGCTCACGACCAACATCGGCCGGGACCTGCTGCTGCGCAGGATCGAAGAGGACGCGCCCGGGGTCGGTTGGTACGCCGGCGACTATGACGTCACGAACCCGCTGATCTCACCGCTGTACGCTGATTTCACCGACTTCCCGCCGTTCATCGTTCACGTGGGTGACGCCGAGCTGCTGGTCGACGACTCCACTCGGTTGGCCGAGCGAGCTTCCGCTGCGGGCTGCGACGTGACGATCGAGGTCTGGCCGGAGATGCAGCACGTCTTCCAGATCGCCGCCGGCAACGTTCCCGAGTCCGACTCGTCGGTCGCCAAGCTCGGAGCCTGGCTGGCGGATCAGCTGGAGGGCTAGGCCCCGGAACGCCGGCCCGCACACGGTCGCGCGCACAGGCCGAGATAAGCGGCCGCCGGCGCGGTACCGGCCGCCGGTTCCTAGCGAGCCGGCTTCACTACGCTCGACGGCCCGCCGCGGCGCACTGCCAGCCCGGCAAGGACCTCGAGAACGGTGCGGTGGGCATTATTGCTCGTCGTCTCGGCCCAGTCGTAGGCCGGCGCAACTTCGACCACGTCCATAGCGACCAGTGGCGTCTCGAGGGCGAGCTGGCGGACGGCCCGGAGCAGGTCCGCCGGGTTGAGGCCTCCGGGCTCTGGCGTGCCGGTCCCCGGCGCAAAACCAGGATCCAACACATCGATATCCACCGACAAGTACACGCCGTCAGTGTCCTCGAGCGCTTCGGCGACGGCGTCGGCCATCACCGCGGGTAGACCTCGCTCCCACACCTCCTGCATGAGGTGCCAGCGCATTCCCTGCGCCTGCATCCACTCGAACACGTCTCGCGGCGGCCAGTAGCCGCGAAGCCCGATCTGCACGAAGTTGCGGCCCGGCACGGCGCCCGACTCGATGAGGCGCCGCATCGGGGTGCCGTGGCTGGCGAGGTTGCCGTCGATGCTGTCGGCAGTGTCGGCATGGGCGTCGAAGTGGACGATGCCGACCCGGCCCCAGCCCCGCGCCTCGGCTACGGCGGTGGCGGCCGGCCACGTGATGGAATGGTCGCCACCGAGGATCACCGGGAAGATGCCCCGGCTGGCGACCTCGCCCACTCGCTTGCGGATGTTGGCGTGCGACGCCTCGACCATCCCATGTGGGCACATGGCGTCGCCGTAGTCGACGACTTCGAGGTTGTGGAAGATTTCGATGCCCAGATCGAGGTGGTACGTGCCCGGAACGTAGGCGAGTGCCCGCAGCGCCCTCGGGCCAAAGCGCGCCCCGGGCCGGTTCGTCGTCGAGTCATCCCACGGCGCCCCGACGACGGCCACATCCGGCTGCCATCGGTCGAGGTCCTCGGGCTCGGTGAGCAGCGGGCATTGAGCGAACGTGGCGGGGCCGGCGAACGAAGGGCCGCTCAGCTGGGCGTGCAAGCCCGGTGGAAGCGTACGGTCGGGTGGTGGAGGCGCGGCGTCGGTCACTTCCGCCGTTGATAGCACACCGGTCCGATTGGCGCGGGAGCGGGGGGAGCGGGCGGGAACCATGACCGCGTGCCGCCGGCGCCGCCCGCCTCGCTACGAGCATGCCCGACAGTGCCGAGCAACTCCACCGACCCCTAGGCTGCCCACATGCCTGAGGCCTACATCGTCGATGCCGTCCGGACGCCCGTCGGCAGGCGGGGCGGCGGCCTGTCCACCGTCCACCCCGCCGATCTCGGGGCGCACGCGCTCACGGCGCTGGTCGAGCGAACCGGCATCGACCCCGGCGCCGTGGAGGATGTCGTGTTCGGGTGTCTCGACACGATCGGTGGCCAGGCGGGTGACATCGCCCGCACTTGCTGGCTCGTGGCGGGACTTCCCGAGCACGTGCCGGGCACCACCGTCGACCGCCAGTGCGGCTCGTCCCAGCAGGCGGTCCACTTCGCCGCTCAAGCCGTGATGGCCGGAGTCCAGGACGTCGTCATTGCCGGCGGCGTCCAGCAGATGTCCCAGATCCCGATCGCCTCGGCGATGGTGGTGGGGCAGCAGTTCGGTCACGACGACCCCTTCAGCGGATCGACCGGATGGGTCAAGCGGTACGGGGACCAGGAGATCAGCCAGTTTCGTGGGGCGGATCTCATCGCCGAGCGGTGGGACATCTCCCGCCAGGAGATGGAGGAGTTCTCCGTCCGGTCCCATACGCGTGCCCTCGCTGCGCAGGCCGAGGGGCGTTTTGAGGGCGAGATCGTGCCGTTCGACGGCCTATTTGCCGACGAGGGCCCGCGTGAGCCGAACTGGGACAAGGTCCGGTCGTTGCAGCCGCTGCGTGAGGGCGGTCGGATCACTGCCGCCATGGCCTCGCAGATTTCTGACGCATCGGCTGCGATGCTGATCGTGAGCGAGCAAGGGCTCGCCACCCACGGCCTCAAGCCTCGGGCCCGCATCCACCACATGAGCGTGCGTGGCGACGACCCGGTCCTCATGCTGACGGCACCGATCCCGGCGACGCGCCATGCCCTGGAACGGACCGGGATGACGCTCGACGACATCGACCTCGTCGAGATCAACGAGGCCTTCGCCTCGGTCGTGCTCGCCTGGCTCACCGAGACCGGGGCGGACCCCGCCAAGGTCAACCCCAACGGCGGCGCCATCGCCCTCGGGCACCCCCTCGGAGCGACCGGCGTGCGGCTCATGACGACGCTGCTCAACGAGCTCGAGCGCACCGGCGGGCGCTACGGTCTCCAGACGATGTGCGAGGGCGGCGGCCAGGCCAACGTGACCATCATCGAGCGCCTGGGTTGACCAACCGTTGAGGCGCCGGCGCTACCCCAGGTAGCGCGACAGCGACTCGACGACGCAGGCCGGCTTCTCGTTGCCCTCGACCTCGATCGTCACGACGGTCGTCATCTGCACGCCGCCGGGCACGTCCTCCACGGCTGCGATCTTGCCTCGGGCGCGCACCCTGGAGCCGACCGGCACCGGCGCCGGGAAACGCACCCGATTCGCCCCATAGTTGATCCCCATCGAGATGCCGCCGACGCGGATCACTTGTGGCAGCAGATACGCCACGAGTGACAGCGTCAGGTACCCGTGCGCGATCGTCTTCCCGAACGGACCCGCCGCTGCCCGCTCGGGGTCGACGTGGATCCACTGGTGATCCCCGGTCGCCTCCGCGAACAGATCGATCTGGTGCTGGGTGATCTCGTGCCAGTCGCTCGGGCCAACTTCAGTACCGACGCCAGCTCGCAGCGCGTCGAGCCCTTCGAAGACGGTGGGTTCCATGGCAGCGATCGTAGGCGTCGCTGGGTACGCTGCGCCGTGCCCCCCGTGCCGACTGCGCCCCGCCGCCACCCGGCCCTTCGTACGCCCGTGTGCGGGCTGTTCGGTATCGACGTGCCGATCGTGCAGACGGGTATGGGTTGGGTCGCCGGAGCGCGACTCGTGTCGGCGACGGCGGCCGCGGGCGCGCTCGGGATCCTCGCCTCGGCGACGATGACTTACGACGAGCTCCGGGCGGCCATCGCCGAGGTGAAGAGCCGCACTGACCGGCCTTTCGGCGTGAACCTGAGGTCGGATCACTCCGAGATCGATCGTTTCGTCGATCTGCTGCTCGCCGAGCAGGTCGCTGTCGCCAGCTTTGCGGCCGCACCGAACGAGCGGTTGATCAAGCGCCTCCGCGACGGGGGGGTGCGGACGATGCCGACGATCGCTGCCAGGCGGCATGCCGAGAAGGTCGTCAGCTGGGGCGTCGATGCGGTCATCGCCCAGGGTCACGAAGGTGGTGGCCACACGGGCGCCGTGCCGACGACCTTGCTGCTGCCGCAAGTTGCGGCGGCGGTGGGGGTGCCGGTGTTGGGGGCGGGGGGTTTCTTTGATGGGCGGGGACTCGTGGCCGCCTTGGCGTGGGGAGCGGCGGGCATCGCCATGGGGACTCGTTTCCTGCTGACACGCGAGAGCACGGTGCCCGACGCCGTCAAGGCGCGGTATCTCCAAGCCGCCGTGACCGACACCGTGGTCACCCGGGCGGTGGACGGCCACCCGCAGCGGGTGATCCGCACACCGATGGTCGACCGCCTGGAGCGCGCATTGCCCGGGGTGGGTGCAGCGCGCGCTGCAGCCAACGCCCTGCGCTTGCGACGACTGACCTCCACGCCCCTGCCGGCGTTGGTGCGTGAGGGCTTGGCGATGCGCCGGGCCGGCGAGCTCACCTGGGCCCAGACGTCCATGGCGGCGAACGCGCCCATGCTGACCCGCGCGGCGCTCGTCG
>JBEKLQ010000153.1:0-5873 GCA_050010115.1 Acidimicrobiales bacterium
CCATACAAGCCCGTGCTACCGCTCACCGTGGCGTTCATGGTGATCGCCAACCCGCTACCGGACGACTCGCAGGTGAAGCCTCCGGTGATCGTGCCGGGGTGGGCGACGAACGGCACCTTGGGCGACATTCCGGGGACCAGGGTGAGGGTGGCGGAGAGCGTTCCGAAGACCGTGGTACCGGCGGGCAGTGACTTGGTGGCGGAATACTAGCCGGCGGTGGGTGTGGCCAGGAGGATAACTCCCACGCCTAACCCAGCCATCGCAATCTTCCTACGTAGTGACATCATAATTCTTCCGTTACCCCCTCTTATCTGGTCTATTGGCCAAGCCGATCAAACGGACTGCACACACCTCCGGCACGCCATTTTGGCCTGGCCGGAGGTGTGTTGCGTATTCGTTGCCCCCTTTTAAGGCAAGGGCGAGGTCACCCGTGGTGTGCTATCACCTGGGAGGCCGTGGCAAAGTCGAAGCCGCCGTAGAGGATCGCCTCGTTGAGACCCTTCGCTGACGGCAAGGCGTTGTTGCTGTCGATGGCGGCGTCCCAGTAGCCGTCAGGGCCGCATCCGGTGGCCCCAGGCACGGAGAACACGTTGTCGACCACTTCGGTGCCAGTCGTGTAGATCATGGGCCCGCGACTTGCCACGATGCCGAGCGTCCCCTTCAGTGCCCCGGACTTGCCCGTGGTCAGGTTCAGTACCACGGGGTCGCCCACCGTGCCCACGTAGCAGTTCGGGCCGAGCAACGGGTTGATCAGGTGGAACGAGAGCGGCAGATGGGTGCGGGACACCAAGTGGGAGTTGGCACCGAAGTTCATCGGACCGGCCTGTGCTGACACCACATACACCGCGGATTGGGCCGGCGGCACCACGCCCGAGGGGTTGCCGAGCATGGCCATGACGGGCTTGGCCAGCAGCTGCCTAGGGGCAGAGTATGACTGTCCGTTGAGCGCGTTGGCCCAACCGGCCGGGTACGTCAGGTAGTTTATGCCACCCTGTATAGTTCCAGGGCCCTTGAAGGTCGTGTCGAGCCCTCCGATGTCGATCGTGCCCTCAGAGGCGATGCCGAAAATGCAATCCTCGACCGGCCCCTCACCGTGGGAGAGCGTGCCGTTCACCGGGCACTGCTTGAACACGGACCATGCCGGCGGCGGAGCGCCCTGATAGGCACTAGCCGGCGTCGCCATGCCGACAAGCGACATCCCTGCGACCATAGCCAGCAAAACGCCAACACGACATGCTGAATGGAATCTCACTTCGCTACCTCCTATTGTGTGCACGGGCGGACCAACAGTCGAGCCACATGCGTGTGGCCCCAGAAATCCTTGAGCAGGCATCCCGCTTGTTATGCCCAGGGCCTGGTGACCTCAAAGCGCGTAGCCTTAAGGCTGCTTCTCCCCCTATCGGAACCAACTCAACTCACGGAGTGAGTGCTCCAACCCCCAGTAACCCGTGAGGTCAGGCGGCAAGCTACCGTCAAGTAACTACTTGTAGCACCAACGTACGTGGCTGTCAAGAGGCGTACTTGGATAGCGGGGTCCACCACCGGAGCAGGAGTCGCGCGTATCGTGGGGAATTCCGGCTGACGACACTTCCGCGGGCGCAGATGCCAGCTCCTACAAGGAGTTGGTCAGCGAGCTCGCCCATCTGCGAGAGCGGCTCGAGGCCAACACCGCCGAGCTCGCCAAGCTGAACGAGCGTCTCGGCCAGCGCGACGCCCGCATCGCCGAGCTGGAACGGCTCCTGTCGGAGTCCCGCCGCTCGGGCAAGCGTCAGGCAGCCCCGTTCTCCAAGGGAGACCCGAAGGAGGAGCCGGCAAAGCCTGGACGGCGCAGCGGGGACACCCACGGTCGCCACGGCCACCGCATGGCTCCGGCCGGCGTTCCGGAGCGGGAGATCGATGTGCCGCTGCCGCCGTGCTGCCCGGACTGCGGCGGTGATCTCGAGCTGGAGCGGACCGCCAGCCAGTTCCAGGTCGACCTTCCCCCGATGCGCCCGGTCACCACCAGGTTCAACCTCGGCATCGGCCGCTGCAACCGTTGTGGCAAGCGGGTGCAGGCACGGCACGCGGAGCAGACCTCCGACGCCCTCGGTGCCGCCGCCTCCCAGGTGGGCCGATCTCGTGCCGGTGCAGGACTCGATCACTCAAGCGGTGAACGGCTCGGAGATGATCGTGCCCGACGAGACGGGCTGGCGAGTCGGCGGCGAAGGTGCCTGGCTCTGGGTCGCCTCGTGCAGGCGGGCCACCGCCTACTGGGTCGCCGACGGCCGGGGGTTCGAGGAGGCCTGCGAGGTGATCTCGCCGGAGTTCTCCGGCGTCATGGTGCGTGACGGCTGGGTTGTCTACCGGCGATTCGAAAAGGCGACACACCAAAGTTGCCTTGCTCATCTCACCAGGCGCTGTGATGAGCTGATCATGGACCTGCCTGCCGTCGAGAGGAGGACACCCCGCAAAGTAAGGGACATCCTCACCGAAGCGCTCGACGCACGCGACCTCGACGACGACGATCGTGCGGCAGTCGTCGCCGATCTGGCCGAGCGGGTCGAGATGCTCGCCGATGACGCTCATCCGCACAACGAGAACCGCAAACTCGTGGCGCACCTGTACAACGAGCGGGCAGCGCTGTTCAGCTTCCTCACCCACCCCGGCGTCGACGCCACCAACTGGCGAGCAGAGTACCTCCGGCCGACCAAGCTGCACCGGAAGATCTCTGGGTGCTTCCGCAGCCAGGTCGGTGCCGAGCGCTTCGCTCACCTACGCAGCTACCTGTCCACCACCCGCAAGAACGGCGTGCTCGCCCATCGACGCACTGACCCGTCTGTTCGAAGGCAACCCGTGGATGCCGCCGCGGCCGGCCTGAACACTTACCCTTCATCGACCTCACTACCACGGACCGAGCTGCGTGCTAGTGGATGCCCATCACGGGCGTGCTGCGCGGAGTCGGTGTGTCCCGTTAGTGACGATCTGTGGGGTCGCCGGTGCGTCGGCCGAGGGAACCAAGTAACCAGTTACTTCAACATAGGCATCCAACCCACCGGTGCCCATGTCGATCTGATATCCGCTCGGGACGACGTAGCCGGGAGTCAGGGGAATGGCTACGTTGCCTGGGTCGCCGTCGGGTGGATCTGCACTTGTAATCTGGTAGGAGTCACAGTTAAAGCCCGATGGATCTGCATCCAGTTCGACTCCGGCATTCGATACATTGACGCCGGAAGTGAGAGATGCTGCATTCGCCTCGAAGATGTCGAACGAAACTTGCTGCACAACGAACGCCTTGCCCGCTGGGATCGCCGACCCAACGGGGTTGCAGCCGAAGGAGGGGTTTCCTGAGATGGCACTATTGTCCCCATTGCCGTCGTAATCCTGGTAAGTCTTCGGCAATGCCTCCGTTGTGAGCAGTTGCCCCGCAGCGGTGACGTTCGCCTTCTTGCCGCTCGAACCCACGATGCCGTTGTAGAGAGTGGCGGCATACGCAGCGGTCGGCACCAGCAACAGGGCGACGACGATCCCGACGACAATGTAGCCCCCTCGGGACATGTTCTTGATCTTCGTCACTGCTCCTCCTTGAACTGCCCACGGAGGAGCTAGGCACGTTGCCCACCTTCCGCCGACGGAAGTGAAAAGCCTAGCCCGCATCTTTCAATAAGCGCCTGAGATCTCGTGAGGCGGCATCCGTCCATGCGGACGCGGTAGATGGACACCTCGATGGACCAGCTCGAAACCCATCGCTTCCTTAACGCGGATCATCGGATCGTTCTCGACCGCATTCCAAGTGAGCATCCGCTTGGTGGCCGGTGAGCGCTCGGCGACGATGCGCGCGTTGGCGATCTTGAGCAGCGACCAACGCGGCAGGAAGGCGGGCCGGACTGACCGCGAGCGCGCTCCCCCATCGGCGTCGGGCGGTCCGCCCGCGGCGTCGCTCCCGTTGTGCCCGACGAGGCCGCCGGTCGGGCACCGTCTGGCTCCTGCGTGGTCCAATAGCGGACGTGCCGATGCCGAACGACCTCGAGGCGCTCGCAGCGCTGCTCTCGGACGCCGGGTTCGTCGCGGCGGAAGAGGAGGCGGACGAGCTCCTCGCTCGAGCGGCCGGCGATGTCGAGTTCCTCGACTCGCTCGTCGGGCGTCGTCTCACGGGCGAGCCACTCGCCTGGATCACCGGGAGTGTCTCGTTCTGCGGTTTGGAGGTCCGCGTCGATCCCGGTGTCTTCGTTCCACGTTGGCAAAGCGAGCCGCTCGCGCGTCGCGCCGTCGAGCGCCTGCCAGCGACCGGTGCGGCGATCGATCTCTGCACCGGGGCCGGAGCGATCGCCAAGACGTTGATCGCGGACCGCCCCGGAGCGCGCGTCGTGGCGTCCGACGTCGACGAGCGTGCCGTCGCCTGCGCGACAGCGAACGGCGTGGAGGTCTACTGCGGCGATCTGTTCGCGCCACTGCCGCGCACGCTCGTAGGACGCGTCGACGTCGTCGTCGGCGTCGTGCCGTACGTCCCGACGCCCGCGCTACCGCTGCTGCCGCGCGGCACCCTCGCGTTCGAGTCGCCGCTGTCCTACGACGGCGGCCGCGACGGCACCGATGTCCTCCGGCGCGTGCTGAACGACAGCCCCCGCTTCCTCCTCCGCGGCGGTGCGCTCCTGCTCGAGCTCGGCGGTGAGCAGGCCGACGTGCTCGACGCCGACCTCGCGCGCCTCGGCTACGTCGACGTCACCGTTCTCGTCGACGGAGACGGTGACCTCCGCGGCATCGAGGCGACGCTTGGAGAGCAGCGCTGACAGGCGGCCCCGGGAGGGGAGGGACCCGTCACGCCGCCCTATACCCGACTGGCCAGTTGGCAAGGCACACGGCCACGGCCGGCGGCGCGCCGACCTCCGTCTTCCCCAGTTCCCAAGACTCGCATGATTTGACAACTCATGTATTGCTGTATTGACATATCAGTCAGTTATGCGAGTCAGTACTTTCCGCCAACAACGCCGTCGTTGGCGGAGGGAACCCACCGTCGTACCGGCTCCGGAGAAGGGCTCGCCTGCGGTACAAGCAGCCGCCGGCCGCAACCGTGGGTCCTTGCAGCTTCGCCACGTCGACGCCGGCTCCTGCAACGGGTGCGAGCTCGAGATCGCCTCGATCTTCTCCCCCGTCTACGATGCCGAGCGGTTCGGCATCCGGCTCGAAGCCTCTCCGCGCCACGCCGATGGCCTCCTCGTAACAGGGCCGGTCACCCACAACATGGCGGGTCCGCTGCGCAAGACCCTCGACGCCGTCCCGAACCCGCGGGTCGTGATCGCCGTCGGCGACTGCGCCCGTGACTGCGGCGTGTTCAAGGGGGCCTACGGCGTCGCCGGAACCGTCGCCGACGTCGTGCCGGTGGACCTCGAGATCCCGGGCTGCCCGCCTCACCCGGCCGCCATCGTCACGGCCCTGCGCGGCGTGGCCGGTACGTGAGCCGGGACCTCCTCGTCGTTGCAGGCATGCTCGGCCTGCTGGCCTCGGGAGCCGGCGCCGCCGCGCCGGCGAAGCTTCGGGCGGCCCTCACGGTGGCACTCACGGTGGCTGCCTGCGCCTGTGGCTTCGCCGCCGCCGCCGAGGTGCTCCACACGGGTCACACGGCCGTTGTCGAGAGCACGCGGCTCATGCCGCTCAGCAGCTTCTCTCTCGGCCTCGACCCGCTCGGCGCGCTCTTCGTCGCCGTCGCCGCCGTCGTCGGCGCCTGCGTCATGATCTTCCGCCTCGGCTACGCAGGCCACGGCCTCTCGAGCCGCACAGCTTCGAGCGCCCTTCCCCTCTTCGTGACGACGCTCCTGCTCGTCCCGGCCGCCTCCAACGTCACGTCGTTCCTCTACCTCTGGGAGCTCATGGCCCTGACCTCCCTCGTCCTCGTACTC
>JBEKLQ010000154.1:0-5866 GCA_050010115.1 Acidimicrobiales bacterium
TCTTCTTCACGGCGGTCCCCTTCCTGTCGGTGGTTCTTGCGGAACACCCGACACCTACCAGATGGCAGGCATCAGGCGGGGGACCGCCACCTCAAAAGATCCACGCCGGCCGGGACAACCTCGGAGACGAACCCGCGAGCAGTGCCAAGGCACCCGGGCACTCCGGGGGCGAAGGAACACTCCGGCGGCTCGGCTGGCCCTTCGCCTGCGGTTGGCTCGCTCTGATCGCTTGTGTGGAGTTCGGGTTGAGCTGGTTCCTGCCCGAGGTCGGCCAGTCGCTAACTGGCCCTGCCTTTGTCGTCGCTGTCGCTGGACTTGGCCTCGGGCTGCTCGGCTACTTCGGGGCGCGGGTCCTGAACAACGACGGGAAGGTGATCGTCCCGGCCTCTGTCCGTCGTGCTCTCGGCGCAGGCACTTTCGCTCTCCCGGTGTTGGGCTTCTGGTCAAACTTCTCTGCGACGTCGCAGTTCTTTCTGCCCGCGACAGGGACTGTGACCGTAGTCGCCGCAGTCGTCTTTGCAATTGGCTGGATCAGGCGCAGACGGAATGCGACCGACGCTCTTTTCCCCTTCGCAGCCTGGATGTTGGGCGTCTGCAGCGTGATGGCTCTCGCCTGCTATCTCTATCTCTTGTCCGTGCCGATGGTGTCGCTCGCTGGCAACGGGCTGTTCGATTCCGTGCCGGTCGTGTCGTTGAAGTTTGTTTCCACTTACGAGCCTCGCCTCGAACAGCTAGTTCCACTCGCGGACAAAGCAGCCAGGGAGGCTCCGGAAGGCTGCATCTCGGGTCGTGATTTTCCGGGCCCTGCCGGTCTTCGGTACGGTGTCCCAGGTCTGCGTCTACGGCAAAGACATCGAGTTCGATGCGCCGAGCAACTCCTACGCCTACGCGTACTTGCCCAACGGTGACGCTGAATTCAGCGATTCCTGTGTGCTCCATCTGGATGGTCCATGGTGGGAGGCATCCCAGGGCGTGGTGGGTGACGAGTGGTCGTGCCCGGGCGGCTTCTCGTACATCGGTCCCTCGCGACGCCTCCTCGTCAGTCAGCAACGGTCAGGTGCAACGGCTCGCCATCGTGCGGAGCCATGAGGACCGGCAAGACCACGATTCGCCAATGGGGTCGGAGCGGGTGGTCCGGAAGTCAGGGTCTCTAATGAGACAGGTCTACCCAGCGGACATACACGGACGCAGGCATCGGAAGCGGATGCTGCCCAACGGAGTAGACCTCGAAGTCGTCAAGAAGGCCATCTCGGACGAAGAGGAGAAGACCGCCCAGCTCCTCGCCGTAGCGTGCAACGATCGTTCCCTGCACCGGTGCGAGCTGAGCTGGTGACGACCGAGGCGGCCGCAGCTGGTTCTCGCCAACGAAGCCAAGAGAACCGCACCCGCAGTCGCAGCTGGACACGACCCGCACGTTGGCCGCCTGGCGCCGAAGGTCGTCGGCACCATCGAAGTCCTGGGACAGCAGAGCACGGAGCAAGCTGGTCTCAGTGTCCGTCATGGTCAGACTGTCGCTTATTGCCGCACGTTCTTCTGGAGGGTCTGCCGGGTCGCTCACGCGGAAATTGTTCCATTCGCAGCCCGCCGTCTTCGACCGCAGCCGGGATCGATCCCGTCCGGACGGTTGAGGACCGGCAAGACGGCTCTTCGTCAATATGACGGGAGGCGCTCGTTCAGCTGCTGAACGCCCCGAGCCGTCGACGACGCCGTCCTCGGCCGTGAGCTGACTAGCTGCAGCGCTCTCGCCCGGCGCGCTAACGTCGCGCTAAACAACCAGGGGGATTTGCCGATGCCCAAATTTATGGACTTCCATGACGACCTGAAGCTGCCGAGCGAGGCGATCCAACAGATCACGCAGGACACCAAGGATGCCAAGTCCGACGAGTTCGGCGTCCGGCAGATCGAGTTATTCCATAATTCCGAAGGCAAGGTGTACTGCTTGCTCGAGGCGCCGGATGCCGAAGCCGTCCGCAGTCACCACGCCGCTCTGGGCGTCCCTTGCGGGGACGTGCACGAGGTCTCGGGGCTTCTCTAGACACTGGCGGACCGGACCTCCGCCGGTGACATGGGAATCGGTGGCCAGTTACCCGACTACCGCCAGCAAGCCTGGGGGCTGGGGTGTCCCCAGCGGAGCCACGACCGGACTCTGCTCCGCGTCTCTCGGGAACCTGGGAGAGGGCGAGTGGTCAGCTCCGGTAGTCCCCCCTCGGTGCGGCGCGGTGAGAGCTGGCAATACGGCTATTCGTCAATGAGGCCGGAGGCACCGCTCTCTTAGAGGCGGAGCACTCACTACCGGGCGATCAGGGATACGTGATCGACTACTGCGCGCTACGCCCAGACTCGCCTACCCGCCGGCCATCACGGCTTCCAACCACGACTTCTGTTCAGCGGTGTCCGGGACTTCGAGTCCGCGTGCGCGGGCGACGGTTGCCCACGCCGTCGCGTGCGGTACGCCTTCCGCCATGAGAAGGCCCGCCGCTACGACCGACGATCTGCCGATTCCCATGCGGCAGTGAACGACGACGTGCTTGCCGGCGCGCAAGGCTGCCTCCAGCGCGTTCAGCAGAGTTCTGAAGTCACACACGGCTGGCGTACCGCGATCTGGCGTCGGGAGATTGAGGAACTCCATCCCGGCTGCCGTCACCGCATCGGCCTCGGACGCCCAGCTCGAGCTCGTGTGCCTCAGATGGCGTCAGCAACGACACGATGACTTGTGATCCGACGGCCCGGAGTGCCTCCATTTCATCGCGAAGCCATTCACCGCCGCGTGGCCGGGCCATCGTGCTCAGTCGACCAGGTCCGGTCCGCTCGATCGAAAATATGACTGCTTTCACGAGACCAGCATTTCAGGGATGGAACGGCACTCGCTTGGATGATCGCCGAGCCGGAGCGGCGCCAAGTCGCTAGCGATGCGGAGCGATGAGTATCGGCAACACGGCTATCACTCATGAGACCGGAGGCACCGCACGTTCAGCTTCGGAGTCCGACCCGGCGCTCGAGGACAGTGGTTCTGATCTGATAGTGGGTCGAGATGCGCCGACCACGTGCGAGTGCCCCGCCGACCTTGGCTATGAGTAGCGCTCGACCAGCGTCAAGTTGGTGAAGGTGCTGTTGACGTAGGTCCCGACGGCGGTGCACGCTGTGGCCGAGATGCACGACACTGCGGACAGGCCGCTGTTCTCCGCCCCGGTCGGGTTGGGGGTGGGCTCGACCGCCCACTTCGTCCCGTTCCAGGCCTCCGCCAATGTCACGTCGATGTCGGCGCTGTTGTAGGAGTCCCCGACGGCGGTGCAGGCCGTGGCCGAGGTGCACGACACCCCGGACAGGCCGCTGTTCTCCGCCCGGTCGGGCCTATTCAAGGCGTTTCCTAACTGGCTTTCGATTCGAGGCGTGCGAGCGCGCCGGGTGTAAGCAGCTGCGACCACCGCTCCGCTTTTGGGCCGGGATGGCGGGGCAACCGCAGCACGAGCCGCTCGGCGCCGTCGCTCACTGCGCTCCAGCTCGGCGTGGATGGCGACGATCCCGTCGAAGGTCGCCATCCGCTCGGTCCGGGCCCGCAGGCCGCGGCTCTCTCACAAGTCCGTGAGGATCTCTCGCCGTAGACTGATCACTATGGCAGATACCGACGAGATGCCCCTGTGGATGTGCAAGGGGTGTCAGCAGATGGTGCCCAGCGTGTCCCGAAGCGGTCTGTGTCCGGAGTGCGCTGAGAAGGCCATGATCGAGAACATCGAAGCCCAGTCGCAGCGGCACCGGGAGAACCCCACAGCGGAGCCCTGACCCTCGCTGACATGGACGATCTGGACAACAACAACGTTGAGCCGGAGGACGAAGGCGCAGACGAGGCTCGGTATACGGTGGCACTTCGGCGGGCTGCGCCCGGCGGACGAGCATCGACGGCGGTAGATGGCCACGCCGGCCGCACGGACGGCACGGCGAGCGAGGAGAACAAGCGGGCGAGGGGAAAGGGCGGTCCAGTCGGCGAGCGAGTATCGGCGAACCGAGGTACGAGCTGAGGCACTGCCGAGCCACGGACTCGCGCAACGGAACCCCAGCAGAGGCGCGCGGGGTGGTTGCCCTGGTCCGGAGCGATGAGGACCGGCAACACCACAATGCGTGAAGGCGCAGAGTCCGTTACCAGCTATCGCGGTGGACCACTTCCTCGAATGGCCGTCGGTTAGGTCTGGCTATTGGCTTGGCCGCGGCCGATGGGCGAGTACCTTCAGTACCCTTGGAGGAGGCGCAGCAATGAAGAACGTGCGGCGGGGTTTGTTGGGCCTGATCGTCGCCGGGGCGGTGGCTCTTGCCGTCGTTGGGCTGACGGCGTTGGTCAGCTTGTTCGTTCGTCACCTGGTCGGTAGTGCGGAAGTCGCTGGGGCGGTTGTGGTCGCTGCGTTGGTGGCGATGGTGATCGTCGCCCGGCTCGTACCACGGGTCCCGTCGGGCACGATCCTCGAGCTTGACTTGCCGTCGGCGCCGACGGAGGTGGTCAATCGCAACCCGCTGGCTGGGCTGACCGGGGGCCGGGCGCTGACGCTCGCAGACACGGTCACCGCGTTGGCCCGAGCCTCCGGCGACAAGCGTGTACGCGGCCTCGTCCTTCGGCCTCGGTTCGAGACTGCCCCTCGAGCGGTCATCCAGGAACTGCGGGACGCCGTCGTAGCGTTCGGGGAGGCTGGCAAGTTCACCGTCGCCGTAGCCGACTCCTTCGGCGAGGGCGGCCCTTCGAACTCCGCGTACTACCTCGCGACGGCGTGTCACGAGGTAGTCGTACATCCGACCGGGCTGGTCGGGATGGCGCCCCTGTCACTCGAGCCCAACTTCTACAGGGGCTTGCTGGATCGCCTCGGGATCGATGTTGAGGTGTTGGCTCGGCACGAGTTCAAGTCCGCCTTCAACCAGCTGTCCGAGCGCGGCTTCACCAGTCCCGACCGCGAGCAGTCGCAGCGACTGCTCGACAGCCTGTGGGAGCAGCAGGTCGATGATGTGGCGCGAGCACGCAAGCTCGCGCCCGAACAGGTGCGCCGGCTGGCGGACAGCGCGCCGTTGCTGGCGAACGAGGCGCTCGACGGTGGCCTTATCGACCGGCTCGCGTACACCGACGAGGTGGTTTCGGCGACGAAGGCGGCAGTGGGGCCGAAATCGAAGCTGCTCTACCTCGCTGCATACTGGAAGCGTGCGGGCAAGGGGCGTCAGCGAGGGAAGTCGGTACCCGTCGCCGTTCTTAGCGCCGTCGGCGAGATACACCGGTCTTCGACCTCCCCCTCGGCCTGAGGGGCGGGCCGATACTTGCGGCCGACAGGCTGATCCCCCAGATCCGCGCAGCGGCGAAGGACAAGAAGGTGAAGGCATTCGTCCTTCGGGTCGATAGCCCTGGGGGCTCGGCCGTGGCGTCCGACGCCATCTGGAGGGAACTTGTGAAGCTCCGTGAGCTTGGCAAGCCACTCGTCGTGTCGATGGGGGCGGTCGCCGCATCGGGCGGGTACTACCTGGCCACAGCCGCCGATCGGGTGGTCGCTCAGCCCGGCACGATCACCGGCTCGATCGGCGTGATCACCATGCGTCCGATGCTCGCCAGGGCCAAAGCCAAGCTGGACGTGACGGCCGACGAGGTTCACACCGGCGCCGAGCCGTCGATGTTCTCGGTCAACCGCGCTCTCTCAGCGGCGCAGCGTCAGCGGACGGACGCCGAACTCGACAACACCTACGACGTCTTCACGCGGCGCGTAGCCGAGGGGCGGAAGCTCCCGATCGAGAGGGTTCTCGAGATAGCCAAAGGGCGAGTGTGGACGGGCGCGGACGCCAGGAGCATCGGCCTTGTCGACGAGCTCGGGGGACTCCAACGAGCCATGGCACTGGCCGTCGA
>JBEKLQ010000155.1:0-5854 GCA_050010115.1 Acidimicrobiales bacterium
GGGTGTCCGAGAGCACACGAAAGACAGCCGAGGCGGTCGAGAAAGGGACGGACAGGGCGTTCCTCATCGTGCTGGAGGGTGTGACCGACCCACAAAACCTCGGCGCCATCCTCCGGACTGCAGAGTGCGCCGGCGCGACCGGTGTGGCCGTGCCGCGACACCGGTCCGTTCACGTCACGCCGGCGGTCACGAAAGCGGCCGCAGGTGCGATCGAGCACCTTCCGATGGCGCTCGTCGCCGGAGTCCCGAGCGCGCTGCAGGACCTGGAGCGCATGGGTGTCATGACGGTGGGACTCGACGAACGAGGCACGAGCTCGCTGTTCGACGTCAGTCTCGGTGACCGTCCGGTGGCGCTCGTCCTGGGCTCGGAAGGCACTGGCTTGTCATCGCTGGCTCGTCGCCGGTGCGACGTGCTGTGCCGGATCCCTCTCGCCGGCGAGATCCCGTCGCTCAACGTGTCCGCGGCGGCAGCAGTGGCGTGTTTCGAAGTGGCCCGGCAGCGGGGTAACCGGGCTTCGTCTTCGCGCTGATCTCAGCGATCCTGCTGGCGGGGCGTTGGCAGGGGTGGACGGCGGGTTTCTGGCTTGGTACTGGCTGAGTGCGGCGCGGCCGTGCGCGCCCCGCCACCATTCGAGTCTGGGTGCTCAGAGTGTCGTAAAACACCGCTCTCACAGCACTGTCCGCACCCAGACCGGTCGAAACAGGGTCCTAGTCTCCTAGGCGGCCTTGACGCCACGCCTGAACGCCTTCATCCAAGTAAACGGCCGGCGCTGACTGTCCCGCCAGCGCACCGGAGCCCGACAGTCGAGGCGGGCGCTGACCACCCGAGCTCAGCGCTCGGCCACTGGCACGTAGTCGCGTCGTGCAGTCCCCGTGTACAGCTGGCGAGGCCGGGCGATCTTCGCGTCCTGGTTGAGGGCCTCGACCCAGTGGGCGAGCCAGCCGGCGATGCGCGGGATCGCGAACAGGACCGGGAACATCTCCATCGGGAAACCCATCGCCTGGTAGATCAAGCCCGAGTAGAAGTCCACGTTCGGGTAGAGCTTGCGGTTCGTGAAGTACTCGTCGGCGAGGGCCGCCTCTTCCAGCTTGAGGGCGATGTCGAGGAGCGGGTTCTTCCCGGTGACCTCGAAGACGTCGTAGGCGACCTGGCGGATGATCTTCGCCCGGGGGTCGTAGTTCTTGTAAACGCGGTGGCCGAAGCCCTGCAGCCGGCCATGGCCGGCCTTCACGGACTTGATGAAGTCGCCCACGTTCTCGACCGAGCCGATAGACGACAGCATCCGGATGACCTGCTCGTTGGCGCCGCCGTGGCGAGGTCCGTACAGCGCGGCGCACGCGGCAGCACACGCCGAGTAGGGGTCGACGTGTGAGGAGCCGACGACCCGCATCGCCGTGGTCGAGCAGTTCTGCTCGTGGTCGGCGTGCAGCATGAACAGCACGTCGACGGCACGGGCCAGCGCCGGGTTGGCGTCGAAGCGAGGCTCGGCCGTCTTCCACATCATCGACAGGAAGTTCGCCGGGAAACTCAGAGAATTGTCCGGGTAGACGAACGGCATCCCGACGCTGAAGCGGTGAGCGGCAGCAGCCAGCGTCGGCATCTTGGCGATGAGCCGGATGATCTGCTTGTAGCGCGTCGCCGGGTCGAAGATGTTCGTCGCCTCGGGGTAGAACGTCGACAGGGCCGCGACGGCGGACACGAGGATCCCCATCGGGTGGGCGTCGTAGTGGAACCCTTCGAGGAACCGTTTCCGCACGTTCTCGTGGATGAACGTGTGGTACGTGATCTCGTGGGTCCACTCTTCGAGCTGGGTGCTGGTGGGCAGCTCACCGTGGAGCAGCAGATAGGCCACCTCGAGGTAGGTGGACTTCTCCGCCAGCTGCTCGATTGGATAACCCCGGTACTCCAGCTTCCCGACGTCGCCGTCGATGTACGTGATCGAGCTCTGCGCGGCGGCGGTCGTCATGAACGCCGGGTCGTAGAACCAGATGCCCGGCAGGAGCTTGGCCCACTGGTCGGCGGCTACACCGCCGTCCCTGATGGGGATCTCCAGGGACTCACCAGTTCGATTATCCGTAATCGTGACGCTCTCTGGCATGACTCCCCACGTCCGTTCGGCTCAGTTCTGCGGTATCCCCGTCCGGGGGTGACAGACGACTTGGCTGGTTTGGCTGGGCCATCCTACGACCAGCGATGACCGGTCCACCCTACGCCTGGGAGTTGCCACCGCCCAATAGGGCTCGGGCGTCCGCAGCCACGGCGTCGGTGAGCTCGCAGACGAGCGCCAGCCGCTCGTCAGGGTCGTCGGTACGGAGCAGCCGCAGCTGGTCCACGGCGGTGACCGGCGCCAGCGCGCACCAGGCCCAGGCGTTGTCCGGCGGATCGCCGGCGGGGTCGAGTGCCGAGTCGGCGCCGAGCTCGGACAGCAACGCCCACGCCCGCTGAACCGACGTCGCGGCCCGGGACAGCGATTCGGGATCAGCGACCGGGTCGTCGGCCAGCGTCACCACCATTGCAGCCGGGTAGGGATCGTCGGGCAACCACTCCACCACTTGGAACCGGTCGACCCCATGGCACACGAGGGCAAAACGGCCGTCAGGGAACTCGGAGGCCGCATCGATCACCGCCGTCGTTCCGGTGTCGACGCGGACATCACCGCCGCCGACCTCCCGTCCCCGCTCGATGAGGACGACGCCGAAGGTGCTGTCGCCTTCCAGGCATTCCCGGGTCAGCACACGGTAGCGCTCCTCGAACACGTGCAGCGGCAAGAGCGCCCCGGGCAGCAGCACCATTTGCAAGGGGAACATCGGGAGCCGGCGGACTACCACGGGTGAGACCTGAAGACGCGGCTCGGACCGTGAGCGAGGCCGCTGGGGGCGGCCAGCCGACCACCCATGAGGGCCCTAGGCCCCGAGGTTCCGAGCCAGGAAACCCTCACTCGCCTCCCACTCCTCCTCCGTCACCGCACCATGGCTGCCGGGGGTTGCATGCAGCCGCTTGTCCGCCGATCCGAGCGCGTCGAACAACTCGAAGGCAGCTTCCCGGTTGAACAGCTCGTCGTCCCACTGCATCAGGAAGAGGAGAGGACAACGGACGCGGGGCGCATCGGACCGGATGCGATCCTGTGTCGGGCCGGTCATTCCCATCAGCCCGAGCACGCAGGCTTGCACCCTCGGCTCGGCTGCCACGAACGGCAGCCCGAGGATGGTCCCCATCGACAAGCCCCACCAGCCGACCGGGCCGGCGCCTACGTCGTCGAGCGCCTGCAGCGCATCGAGCACGCTCACGTAGTCAGCCACCATCTCGTCGGTCATCGCCGGGTCGCCGGACCACACCTGGGCGAAATCGAGGAAGACGCGTGGGCCGGACGGCAGGGCCGGATCTCGCCGGTCGCCGTGCACAGGACCGTCGAGGGCCGCCGCTGCAAAGCCGTGATGCCGTACGAACCGCCGCGCCATGCTCAGCACGTAGTCCTGTTGCTTGGAACCCGAGGCGCCGTGGCCCAGCAGGACCAACGGTCGTGGGCCGGTGGAATCCGACGGCGTCCACAGGACTCCCGGCACGCGCCGCTTGGAGCGCCAAAGGTCGAAGCGGCGCTCGCGAACCTGCTCGCTCTCCCGGTCGTCCAGCCAGTCCATCCTCATCTCACCGATGCTCCCGGCGCCGCCCGGCCATCACGTATGCCGGTACCGGTACAGGTTCGTCTCGCGCTGCTCGAAACCCATCCGGACGTACAGACGGTTCGCCGCCTCGCGGGAGGGCCGCGAGCTGAGATCGACGTTGCGCACGCCGGCCTCGCGAGCGCGCTCCAGGGCGGCGGCAACCAGCGCAGCACCGCAGCCGGCCCCGCGGGCGGCTTCGTCGACGACGACGTCCTCGATCATGGCGTGCACCCCGGTTGGGATCCGGCAGGTGATGAGCGTCAGCGTACCGACGATCGGCCGCCCGGGAGCATCCAGCCGGCCGACGAAGAGCGTGGCCCCCGGCGACGCGACGATGCCGGCGAGCTCGTCGCGGTTCGGTGGCAGCGCCGTCGACGACAGTTGCGGGATCAGCCGGGCGATGCTCTCGACGACCTCCGCAGTCACCTCCGTCACGACCTCGATCGTCACCGACGGTGGGCTTGCGCCAGTGCCGGCAGCGCCAGCGGCGGCAGCGCCAGCGGCGGCAGCGCCAGAGGCGGCAGCGCCAGAGGCGGCAGCGCCAGAGGCAGTGCCGGCATCAGCCGTCATCGGTGTCCTTCGGTCGCTTCCACACGGGGTCTCTCGGCCAGTCGAACAGCACGTCGACCGCCTCTCCCCGCAGCGCCTTGAAAGCGTGTTCCTTCCACAGACCCGCGCCCGCCAGCGGGGTCGGCAGGGCCGACTCGGCGAACCAGCCCACGTCCCGGCACTCGAGCGGGTGCGGCTTGAGCTCACCCCCGAGCGGCCGGAGCTGGAAGACGAGCGAGTACAAGGGGATCTGGGTGATGCCGATGCGCAACCCGTCCAGCACCATGATGAGGCGGATCGGCTCGGACTCGATGCCCGTCTCCTCCCGCACCTCCTTAACGGCGACCTCGGCTGCCGAGTAACCGACGTCGGCCCAGCCGGTCGGATAGAGCCATACGCCCGAGTCGCCGCGCTGGACGAGGAGGATCTCGCCAGCTTCGTTGCCGACGACCGCGCCGATGGCGATCTTCGGCGTCACGTAACCCGGCACTCCGGACCCGACGTCCTTCAGCCACTCCTGCACGAGCCCTTCGGCGTCGCCGGTCGCGGTCGGCTGGCCGTCCAGTTCGAGCAACAGAGCGGCCGTCGCCCGGATCTCGCCGGCGACTTGCAGGACCTCCTCGAAGCGCTCCCGCTCGTACAGGTTCTCCGTGAAGCCCAGCCCTGTGCGGGCGATCGCAGCCAAAGCCTCGCCCCAACGCACCAGATCTCTCGGTGAAACTGCTGCCTCCCCCACGGCGGTTGACGCTAACCGAGTGGGGCATCCGGCGGCACTCGTTCGGCGTACGCTCGGCCCGTGGGCCGGTCCAGGCCCGTAACGGAGGCGTGATGGAGCGGACGAGGGCGCAGTCGGGGTCGCCGTTCGAGGCGACGATCGGTTTCTCGCGGGCGGTTCGGGTCGGCGACCGCATCGTGGTGTCTGGCACGGCGCCCATCTGGCCCGACGGTTCCTGTGACGCGGACCCCGAGGCCCAGGCCAAGCGTTGCATCGAGATCATCGGCGACAGCATCGACCGGTTGGGCGGCAGCCTCGATGACGTCGTGCGCACCCGGATGTTCCTCGTCGATGTGGTGGACGCCGAAGCGGTCGGGCGGGCGCACGCGGCGGCGTTCGGGCGGGCGGCGCCGGCGGCGACGATGCTGGTGGTGGCTGGGTTTCTTGACGAGCGGTGGCGCGTGGAATTCGAGGCGGAGGCCATCGTGCACGGAGCGCCGCGCGGCTCGTGACGAAGCTGAAGCTCGATCTGCACGACATCTACAACCGCAGCAGTGACATCGACGCGGCGCTGAAGGGGATCATTGACGAGGCGATCCGGATCAAGGCGTCCGAGGTCGAGATCATCCCGGGCAAGGGCTCCGGCCAACTGAAGAAACGGGTCCTGCGCTACCTCGACCAAGATGACGTCAAGCGGCTCTACCACCGGGTGGAGAAGGACTCCAAGAACTTCGGGCGGGTCTTCGTCCATTTCCGCTGGAAGTGAACAGGGGGATTTCCAGCCAGCCACGATTTCCAAGAAACTGCCTCTGAGACGAAATAGGCCCCCAAGTTCGTCAGGATCGGGGCGAAGCCCCGAAGCGTCGGGGACTCCTCAGGCAGCCGGCTCGACGTTCACACTAACTCCGAGACGCTGCAGTTGGTGGA
>JBEKLQ010000156.1:0-5797 GCA_050010115.1 Acidimicrobiales bacterium
TCCTCCACCAACTGCAGCGTCTCGGAGTTAGTGTGAACGTCGAGCCGGCTGCCTGAGGAGTCCCCGACGCTTCGGGGCTTCGCCCCGATCCTGACGAACTTGGGGGCCTATTTCGTCTCAGACGGCAGCCGCCCTCCACGAACCGATCGATCCAACTACTCCAGGCAGCAATGGGGTTCCCACCCGAGCGATCGTCCTGACGACTCTTCTCACCTGGCGCTCAAGGCACGGATCATCGCGTCGTACGCGTCGCCCTTCGTGAGGTGGGCATAGTGCTGGGCAATCACGTCCGTGGAGGCACCGGCGATGAAGGAGAGCTGGATCGGGTTCATCCCCTGCCGAAGCATCTCGGTCATCCGCGAGTGCCGCAGCAGGTGGGGGGTAGACAGACTTGGTGATCCGGGCACGACGAAAGGCGTCCTTCACCACCTGGTAGATGCCGATGTCCGTAAGGGCGGTGTACTCACCTCCACGCTGCCGGTACCCGAGGAAGATCCCGTCCGAGGCTCGCTCGGATGGCCGCGTGTCGATGAACCGATCGAGGCGACGCAGCAGCGACGGCGGCAACGGCACGTCGCGAACCCGGCCCCGTTTCCCGAGGACACGGAGGTGAGCCTGCCGGCCGGACCGGACGATGTCCCCGGCCGTGAGCCTGGTCAGCTCGTCGAGCCGGAGGCCGCAGTCGGCGAAGATCCGGATGATGAGCTTGTCCCGCTCGTTCGCCATCGCCCCTTCAAGGAGATCGATCTCGTCGCGGCTGAGCACATCCCGGATCGGCTTCTCCCGCCGCGGGCGCTGCGGCCGCGAGAGCACTTCTTCGCCCTCACGGGTTGCCCAGTTGAGGAGAAGCCGCACGGGTCGGATGAACGAGTGAACCGAGTACTTGGAGACCGGCTTGCCGTAGCGGTTGCGCCGCTGGAGGAGCGAGGAGGTGGAACGGTCGAAGGCCCGCCGGTCCAGTTGATCCAGACGGGTGATCCCCTCGGACGAGCACCACGACAGGAAGACGGCGCGAAGGGCGTATCCGTACTGCCCGTCCGTCCGGGGCGACAGCCCCCTGGCTCGGCAGGAGATGAGGTAGTCCTCGACAAGTCGTTCCAGGGGAGTCGAAAACCCCTGATCGAGAAGGTGAACGGCCATGATCTGGCCCTTGTGAATGGTTTGATGCGATCAGTATGAATCCTGATCCCCCAAAATCCATTCCACTGCAACGGCAGACTTGGTGATTCGATTCTAAGTTTTCCACATCTCGTCCACACCCGAAGAAATGTGAAGTTCCTTATCCCATAAGGGATTTGTCGCAATGGCTGGGGAGGAAGGATTCGAACCTTCGAATGGCGGATCCAAAGTTACCTTCCTTATTGGAGCCCTCCACTAACGCACGGATTGAGTTCGGTTGCACCAACAGACTCCGAAAACCTGTTGTAGAACAACAACAGACCCGGTGATGTGCAGAACAACGTCATCCATGCGTTGTACCAAATATCACTCCAGCCTCGCGGCCGTGACATTCTTCGGGTTCGCCAACCCGAAGGACCTCCCCTCGGGGGTTTTCCGGTCGGCTCAGAGTCGAACGAGAGGGAGGAACATGTCGTCGACAATCTCGGCGATGGCGCTCCCGGTCGGCGGAGTGCGGCGGACAAGCAGTTCATGGCGGAACATGTCGGTGGGCAGCGTGGCGACCCTAGGGCTGATGCCTAGTCGTACCTCGCCGCGCTCTTCGGCGTGCTTGAGGATGGTGGCCATGACGCTCGTGCCGACGTGGAGCACCTGGTCTTGGAACGCTGCGAACAACTCCGCGTCCGCGAAGTAGTCGCTGAGGATCCCGTGCAGAGTCTCTGGACCCAGCTCGGTCAGGCGGGCTGACACCCGGGTGAGTAGCGCGACGACATCGCCACGCAGACTGCCGGTGTCGGGCACCTCGTCCGAGAGCATCGGTCGGTGCCGGCGCATGGCGGTGATGACCATCTCGGCACGGTTGCGCCACCGCCGGTAGAGAACGGCGCGGCTGGTGCCGGCCCGGTCCGCCACAGCCTCCATCGTGAGGTTGAGATACCCAACTTCTTGGAGCTCGGCCCAGGCTGCGTCTAGCAGCACCTCTTCAAGGACCGCGCCCCTGCGCCGCGTCTTGCCTCCGCTGTGCTGCTGTCGCTCGTACGCCTTCGCCACGTCGATTCCTTTAGGGACAGTGTATCGTAGCGGCACTTAAGATACACTGTCCCTTATGAGTTCGAAAGACCCGCCAATGCGGGCCATCCCAGCCTCCTACCCGACCGTTGCTCCCAAGACTGAGCCCGCGGGCTGGTGGCCGCTCGTGGTGATCGCCTCGGCCCACCTCATGGTGATCCTCGACACGACCGTCATGTTCGTCGCCCTGCCCTCGGTGCAAAAGGGGCTCCACATGACGGTCACGACCCGCCAGTGGGTGGTGACCGCTTACACGCTGGCGCTCGCTGGTCTTCTGCTCCTGGGCGGGCGTCTGGCCGACCGATTTGGTGCCCGACGCACGCTGCTTGTCGGCGTGGCCGGGTTCGCTTGCGCCTCGGCGATCGGCGGCGCGTCGGTCGACGGCGTCATGATCATCGCAGCGCGTGCCGTCCAGGGCGCGTTCGGCGCCGTCTTGATCTCCTCGACCAAATCGCTCCTCGTCACCGTGTACTCCGACGAAGACGAGCGGGCCAAAGTGATGGGGGTCTTCACCGCCACCCTGACCGCCGGCGCGGCGATCGGTCTCGTACTCGGGGGCGTGCTTACCAGCGAGCTGAGCTGGCGCTGGTGCCTCTACGTGAACGTCGCCCTCTCGCTCGTCACGCTCCTCGGCGCTCCGCGCTTGCTGCCGGATCTCCCCGGTCACAAGGAGGTGAAGATCGATATCTGGAGCGCCGCGCTCGCCTCGGTGGGCATGGCCGCCCTCGTCTACGCACTGGGAGGGGCCCCCTCGCTCGGATGGGGGTCCGCCCAGATCGTCGGCTCCCTCGTCACCGCCGTCGTCCTCCTCGGTGCGTTCGTCGTCCGCCAGGTCGGCCACTCCGACCGGCTCCTGCCACTGCGGGTGGTACTCGACCGCAACCGCGGCTGGTCCATGATCGGCCTCATCGTCAACGGGCTCAGTACCTTCGGCATGATGCTGATCCTCACCTACCAGCTCCAGGTGGTGATGGGCTACTCGGCGCTACGAACTGGGCTCGCCCTCATCCCCTTCGCCGTGGGGGGCGCGATCGGTTCGGCATTCCTCGCCCGCTTCCTCATGGTGCGCGTACCTCCCCGTTGGCTGATCTCCGGGAGCATCGTGGTCGAGGCCGCCGGTTTGATCCCGCTCATCTGGCTCACCCCGAGCAGCCACTACTGGCCGCTCGTTCTTCTCGCCACGATCATCGAAGGCCTCGGCACTGGGGTCGCCGGTCCGGCCACCCTCAACACCGCACTTGGCGGTGTCCTCCCGTCCGACGCCGGGGCGGCCGGCGCTGGCACCAGTGCTGCCAGCCAGCTCGGCTCGTCCATCGGTGCCGCCCTGCTCAACACCATCGCCGTGGCTGCGACGGCCAGCTACCTGGCCACCCACGTCACGGCTGGCGTCATCACGGGGACCGTTCACGGGTTCACTGTCGCCATGGTCTGGGGTGTGATCATCACGGTCGCTGCCGCCGTGCCCATCGCCATCTTCGTCGACGCCAGGACGCCATCGCGCCGGCACTGACCTTGTCGATAGCCCGTACCGCACCTCGCTCAGTTGCGGCGCAATGTCTTCCCGTTCAGCCTGACGGTGGGACGCCAGAGTTTAGGTTCTTATCAAGGCCCTCCCCTGACGTAACTTTCGAGTTCAACTGCACCGGCAGAGTGTCAAAAACCCTTGTACTGCAATGGCTAAAAGTCGCTGACTCTTTTGCGACATCACACTGCTTTACTTTCGCGTCGGCTGGCATGTCACGGGCTCGGCCATCGCACCGCTGTCGAGCAATTATTGCCGGATCTGCAGCCCCGCAAGGAACTGTGAAATGCCGGCGACGGCGTCGTTGGCGAGGAGATCGGCGTCGAGGTCGGGATGGAGGCCCAGCATCGTGCTCGCGTACGCCGAACTCCCTTGGGCCGAGGGATCAGCGAAGTTCGCCGCCAGCTCGCCCAGCGCCGTCGCTGTCTGACCGGCGAGGTCCGCTCCAAAGACCGCCTGCACCTGAGCCGCAGCGGCGTCGGGTCCCCCATCGTCGTTGTGGAGCACCACGTACGCGATGTCATACCAGTCCTTCGTGAGGCCCCGGCCGTAGGCAGCGTGGGCCTTGGCGAGAAGGTACGCCGGCAGGGTTGTGACCCGCACCTCGACGGTCGTTGCCCGCCCGTCGACCTCGGCAGCGAACGGCCGGAGTTGCCAGTCCCGTGCGGCGAAACCGGTCCCCCGGGAGGTTCCAGGCTGCCAACTCCGCACACCCGTCGAACAGCACGGTGACCTCACTGACAACGGAGGCCATGTCTGCCAGGAACTCGATCTTGACGACAGCACCCGGGACTGATCTGTCCCGCCAGCGCCATGCGTACTCGCCAGACGGAGTGAACCCGCTCTCCTGGAGGGCACGTTCGAGGCGGGCCGCATTGCCCGCACCGCTCTGGATCTCTAGATCGACCTGCACGTCGACATCGGTTGTGCCGACGTGCTGATGTGCCGCACTGCTGCAGAGGAGGTCGGGCACGAGGCCGCCGAGAAGGACAAACTCCGGCGTCTCCCCGTACGCAGTGACGAGGCGGACGAGGGCTGCCTGGGCGAGAGCCCGCGCCTGGCGGCTACGCGGCGGTTCCGGCATCGAAGGTCTCCCGCAGGTGCTGGGCAGCCTCGGCGGAGCGCCCGCCCGCTGCAAGGAGGTCGGCATACACACGGACCGGGAGTGCGACGTGCACACCCTGGATCACGGGTCCCTGATCGGTCATGGCCGTGGGAATCTGGCGGACCGCGATGCGCTCACCCTTCTCCACGATGCGACCCCCAAGAAGCGACGCCAGGAGGGACCGGTCCGACATCAACTCCGCGTCGACGTACAACTCAAGGGTTGTCACGTCGCTGATGTACGGGGCTAGCAGCACCGACGCCGCAACACCGGTCACCGCCCAGCGAGCCTTGCTGCTGTTCAGCCCTCGGGCAATCTCGCTGCGAAGCGTCTGGAGAGGATCCTTCCAGAGGCGATGCACCAGAAGCGGCGGCTGCTTCGACTGCTGCTCGGAGGCGGCGGCGGCGTAGGCGTCGAGCAGGGCGTCCGTGTCGACGATGCGCCGTGCGGACGCCGGCCCTCGCTGGGCTTGTGGCCTGGCCAGCAGGCCAAGTCGCTCAAGCCGCGCGAGAGCGGTCGCCGTTGCCTGGCGCGACAACCCGGTGGCCCGCTCGATGCCCTCGACGGTGGGGGGGACTCCCGACAGGGCGGCTTCGGCGACGCTCAGCGTCGAACGTGCCCACCGAGTCGTTTCGTCGGGGCGCGCACGCACCTGTGCCGGCTCTCGGGATATGACGAGACCAGACGGCCTGATGATCTCGGCGTGACCGACCTCATCAACCCATCCGAGGCCCTCGTGGCTAAGCCACTTCCTCGCCCCCTCCGAGAGCTTGGCTGCGACCACGACCTCCAAGCCCGGAACGAGGAGGGCGAGCTGCTCGACGTCCGCCGGCCAGCCCTCCCCAGCCCATCCGGCTGTGAAACGGTGCTTCGTCGTGCCAGCCCAGACAGCCACATCGAAAGCAGGGGCACTGGCTTTCTGGCGTGGACTGACGTCCACTCGGAGGCCGTGGGGCAGGGCAGCCGCAAGGACCCGCCGTACC
>JBEKLQ010000157.1:0-5733 GCA_050010115.1 Acidimicrobiales bacterium
GCGTTGCAGGCACCGCGCCCCTGACTACCAATGAACGAACAGCCATTGCTGGCCGTCCGAGGCGAGTCTCTCCTGGAGGTCGACCCCGAGATCGCCTACCTCAGTGTCTCGGTCACCGCCAGGGACCCTGACCGTGCCAAGACGCTGCGCCTGCTCAACAAGCGGGCCAAGGCCAACGACGAGATACTGAAGCGGTTCGGGGATGCCATCGAGAAGATCGACACCGCCCGCGTCAGTGTCAGCCCTCAGTTGCGGAGCCGCAAGCCCGAGGAACGGATCTCCGGTTACGTCGGGGTGGTGTGGCGCACCATCACCGTCGTCGACTTCGACCGTCTTGGCGAACTCGTCGCGCAGCTGGCCAATCAGGATCTCACCGAGGTGGCCGGCCCGACGTGGACGCTTCGGCCGGCCAGCCCCGTCCATCAGCGTGCTCGCGTCGACGCCGTCCAGGACGCGGTGCAGCGGGCAAGGGACTACGCCGGGGCGATCGGCAGCCGCCTGACCGATCTCGTCGAGCTTGCTGACGTCGGTCAGACCTCCGACGTGAGCCCACGCGGGCTCATGTTCGCCGGCGCCGCTCGCGCGTCTGCTCGCCCAGCGTCCGCGCCGGACGAGTTCACGTTCGAGATGACTCCGATCAAACAGGTGGTCCGCGGGACCGTCGAGGCCCGGTTCAGGATCAGTCCTCCCGACCTGGCCGTCGAGGAGCCAGACCGAAACTGATCCGGAAGCGGGATACGACCATGCGGGTTGGGCTCTGCGGGACCTTCGACATCGAGAATTTCGGAGATGTCCTCTTCCCGCTCGTAGCTCGTCACGAGCTCGGTGCTCGCCTCGGCGACGTCGGCATCGTCGCGTACAGCTATGGCGAGAAGGCCGGTGACTGGCCGTATGAAGTCCGCAGCCTTCGCCATCTCGACGACGATCTGGACGAGCTGGACGCCATTGTCGTTGGTGGTGGCCACATCCTGCGGTTCGACAAAGCCATCGCGGCCGGGTACCAGCCCCCGGTTCCGTCGATTGCACATCCCGGTGGTTACTGGTTGGCGCCGATGCTGGCCGCGATCGCCCGCGGCGTCCCGGTGGCGTGGAACGCGCCGAGTGCCTCGCCCGATCCGCCTGATTGGGCTCGGCCGCTGCTCGCGCTTGCGGCTCTCGGGAGCGCCTACGTGAGCGTCCGGGACCAGGCGTCCGCCCGGCTCATCGAGAGGGCCGGTGTGCCCACCGCGGTGAGCGTCGTACCGGACTCGGTGTTCGGGCTCCCCCGTGTGTACCCATCTGAGCGCTGCTCCGACCTGGCTGCTCCGTTGTTGCGCAAGCTCGGAGTTTCCGGCCCGTTCCTCGTCGTGCAAGGCACGCCGACCGTGTTGCCTCCATTGGAGGGGCTCGTTGCCGCCGGCATCGATCACGACATCGTCGTCGTACCGGTGGGGCCGGCGCTGGGGGACGACGCCGCCATCGTGGTCGATAGGTTTCCTGGAGCGGTTGCCTGTGATCCGTGGCCCGACGTCGCGACCCTTGCCGCCTTGATCGCCTGCTCGGGCGGTGTCATCGGCCGGAGTCTCCATCTCTCGATCACCGCCCTCGCGTACGGGCACCCGGTTCTCCGGACGGTCGGGCCGCTCGCTGAGAAGTACTTGGCGCTTGAGCCGGCCCGGCGGCTCTGGGTGTGGGCAGAGGGTGACCAAGGCGCCGCAAGCCTGCGGGCGTTCGTCACCGAGCTCGGGGTGACGTGCGCCGAGCCGTTTGTCGTGACCGCGGGAGAGCAGCTCACAGGACACTGGGACCGAGTGGCCGACGTGGTGACGAGTGGGTCGCGCACTCGGACGAAGCGAGCCAACACAGCTGCCACCTTCGAAGCCGTCAATGGCCTCCTCATCGACGCCGAAACGAGAGCAAATCGCGCCGATGCCCAGCTTGCCGACGCAGGAGCCCGAGTCCGGGCGCTGGCGGAGGAGGGCGTGGCGAACGAAGCCGAGTGGCGGCAAGAGGTGACCGAGCTCGAACGCCGGCTCGAGGCCGCATCCACCGCGCTGGCCGAGAGCGAGACGCAGGCGGCCGCCCTCAGGTCCTCGCTCGGCTCCAAGCTCAAAGAGCTCGACGCCTGCTCGGTCCGGGTGGAGGCCATCGAGGCCGAGCTTGCTGCCGGCAGGACGGCCTACGAGACGATGCTCGCGTCACGGTCGCGGCGCCTCACGCGACCGTTGCGTCAGGCGAGATCCCGCCTCAGGCGCGCCAGGCGGCGGCTCAGCGCACGAGCACGCGGCGAGGACCACGCCCGCGAGGACAGTTGCCATCGCTGCTATCACGATTCGGGCCAGCCGACTGCCGGCATGACTACGCACGGCGTTCCCCCTTCGCCCGGTCGGCACGGATCCCAGCCTGGGTGACGGTAACCAGTCGGAGCGCCGCGCTCAGGGCACCGCGACGCGGTGTACAACTGGTCCGCCATGCCCGACCATCCCGCCACCGACGTCACCGACCTCACCGACCCGCTCGGGCCGGCTGACGCTCGTGACCCCCTCGGTCTCGCCGGTGACGCCCCACTGCTCCGTGCCTACCTGGCGGCACTCGATCGCCGGGCTGCTGGTGAGCATTCGTTCACTACACCTGGTCACAAAGGCTCGACGGCGCTGACCGGCGTGGTCGTCACCGGTGACTCCCCGACGTCGGGCGGGCTCGACACGGTCAAGTTCAAGTACGGCTGGCTCGCGCAAGCCGAGCGCCGGGCGGCGCAACTGTTCGGCGCAGACGTGTGCCGGTTCTCGGTGGGTGGTTCGACGCACGGCAACCAGACACTGGCCCTCGCGGTCGGAAAACCCGGCGATGAAGTCATCGTGTCGCGCACCTTGCACCGATCGCTCCTGCTCGGGCTGGTCCTCGCCGGGTTGACGCCGGTGTGGGTACGGCCAGAAGTCGACCCCGTGACCGGGCTCCCGTGCGGTGTCGCTCCGTCCCGCGTGGCCGCAGCGCTGGAGCAACACCCTGACGTCGCCGCGGTCTTCCTGGTGGAGCCGTCGTACGTCGGCACGTTCTCCGACATCGCCGAGCACGCCCGTATCGCCCATGCAGCAGGAGTGCCGCTCGTGGTTGATGCGGCCTGGGCGGCTCATTTCGGGTTTCACCCTTCGTTGCCGGCGCACGCCCTCGGCGCCGGCGCAGACGCCATGGTCACGAGCGCCCACAAGGCGCTCCCGTCCTACACGCAGGCGGCCATCGTGCTCGCTCGCACCGAGCGGGTCGATGCCGCCCGGTTGGAACGGGCGTTCGAGGCGACACACACCACGAGCCCGGCGGGTTCGATCCTTGCCAGCATCGACGCAGCTCGGGCGCTGATGGAACACCATGGTGAGCGGCTGATCGGCCGGATGCTCGAAGCCGTCGAGGCCGCTCGCGCCCGTCTCGGGCAGGTCGACGGGCTGCACGTGCTCCAAGGCCACGGTGTGGACCCGGCCAAGCTCGCGCTCGCTCTGGCCGGGACGGGAGCCCACGGTGTCGCAGTGGAGTCCGACCTGATCGACGCCGGCATGCCGGTGGAGATGGCGGACCGGGACACGCTGGTCGCGCTCGTCACGGTGGGAGACGAGCCGGAGGCCGTCGAGCGGTTCACCGAAGCGGTGATCGCTTCGATCGAGCGCCGTCGAGGCGCCCCCCGCACGCTCGCCACAGCGGCGGCCTGGGTCGTGGAGCCGGAGATGGCTGTACCGCCCCGAGAGGCTTTCTTCGGCGCGACCGAACGCGTGCCGATCTCCCGCGCCGCCGGTCGCGTGAGCGCCGAACTGGTGGCGCCGTACCCTCCCGGCGTTCCGGTCCTCGCACCCGGTGAGCTCGTCACGGCCCAGGCGCTCGCAGCGTTGGCCGAAGCTCGTAGCGACGGCGTGCGGATCGCCTACGCAGCCGATCCCGAGCTCGCCACGCTCGACGTCCTGGTGAACTGAGCCGCGTCCGGCGGCCTGCTTCCACCTCGCTTCCACCTCGCTTCCGCCCGCCCCGCCCGCCCACCGCGCCACCGGCCGAGAGCAACCCCTACGCCGGCTCGGCGAACCGGACAGCGGCGCGGCCCTCGGCCTTGGCGACCCCGAGCGCCCGGTCGGCGGCCTCGAGCAGAGCCTCGTCCACCCGGGTCGAGCTCGACGCCACGCCTACGCTGACCCCGACTGTCACGTAACGGTCGGATACCGGGAACGGTTGGTGCAAGGCAGCGGCGATCCTTGCCGCCACGGCGCCGGCTTCGACGCGGCTCGCTCCCCCGCAGATCACGGCGAACTCGTCACCGCCGAGTCGTGCGACGAGATCGATCCCCCGGACGCAGCCCTCCATCCGGCGAGCCACGAGCCGCAGGATCTGGTCGCCAGCAGCGTGACCGAGCTGGTCATTGACGGGCTTGAAGCGGTCGAGGTCGCAGTAGAGGATCGAACCACCCGTCGTCGTCGCCTCCAGCGCGTCGAAGAAGGCGCGGCGGTTGGCGAGGCCGGTAAGTGGGTCCAGCCGGGCCGCACGGTCCAGCTGGGTCGCCTGCTCAGTCCAGCGCAGGATCAGCTCGATGATGCTGCGCGCGACCCCCATCCCGTAGGCGTGAATCTGTGGCGAGCGGTCGGGGCTGGTCCAGACGGTGAGCAGGGCCGGAGGCCGGGAATCAGCGTTCGACCAGACCACAGGCACGATCCAGTAAGAGCGCAGCCCGAGCTCGCTGGCGAGACTGGCGCGCCGTTCATCCAGGTCGTCCGTGGTGCCTTGCGCGCTCGTCGTGCTGGAGCGGCTTCGCATCCATGGGTTGTCCTCGGCTCGCTTGACACCGCCGAGATCCCCGCCGCCGAGGGCGCTCGGGAGCCCGGTGCTGACCTGGTGGAAACCGGCTTCATCCGACCAGCTGATCGCGACCTGCGATCCGACGTCATGCCATTGGATCACGTTGCACACGGGAGCCAGCGCCTCGGCACGGTCGGCGCCGGTCAAGAGCAACGTCATCACGTCCTCGAGGAACACCTGGTGGAGCCCGTTTCGTGCGTAGATGCCGATCAGCCCCTCGTAACGTTGGTCGATGTAGGACCCCTGCACCTCGAGGGGTATCCACGAGCCGTCCGCGTGAGCGACCCGGAAACGTGCCATCCCCGGCATCAACCCCGGTCCCGTACTTGCGGCGATCTGGTAGATGGCCCGCTCGGTGTCGTCGGGGTGCAGATGATCGACCACGCTCGTGCCGACCAGATCAGCCGGCGGTCTGCCGAGCACCGACCGTGCCGCCTCACTAGCGAACGTGATGGTCCCGTCAGTCCGGATGGCGAGCAGCATCAGGGGGCTGTTGTCGACAAGCGATCGGTACAGACGCTCAACTGGGACCTCGGTCACGGCACCATGATCGCCGATCTGGCCGGTGGCCGGAACATCGGAGGCCCGTTCCGCGTAGTATCGACAGCAGGGCGACAAGCAAGTGTCGCCACAACCAAGGGGGTCTGCTCGTGGCGCATCCGGGTGACTTGTGGCCGAAGCTGGTCACTCAAACCCCAGACAAGCTGCCCTTGGTCCTCTCGGGGCGCCGGAACATCCACGCGGCCTGGCCGCCCGATGCGTTCTGCGAGTACTGCCTCACCGTCGTCCGCCAGGGCTATTGCGGTCCGGTGCCGGCTGGATCGATCACCTACCCGGCGCCACACGTCCGCTACATCTGCGAGCCGTGCGTCCGGCAGATGCTCGGGCTCGGTCCCGACGACCTGGCTGGGCACGGCTGCACGC
>JBEKLQ010000158.1:0-5635 GCA_050010115.1 Acidimicrobiales bacterium
GTGCCGGCGCCGGCTCCCAAGCTCGCGCCCAAGCCCGCGCCCGCGCCGGCGCCGGCCTGAGCCAGCCGAGGTAGCCGGTGGCGACCGTGGCGATCCGGACGGCTACGTCCGCGGCCGAGTTCGAGCACGTCGGCGCGCTCGTCCGTGAGTACGTCGAGTCGTTGCCATTCGTTCTCGACTTTCAGGATATCGACCGCGAGCTCGCCCACCTGAGTGAGGAGTACGGCCCTCCGGGCGGCTGCGCCCTGCTGGCCGAGATCGATGGCGTGCCAGTCGGATGTGTCGCCCTGCGGCCACTCGAGCCGCCGCTGATTGCCGAGCTGAAACGCATGTACGTCAAGCCCGAAGCCCGACACCAGGGTGCCGGCATGGCGCTCGCCAGCGCGGCACTCGACGCGGCGACCGAGCTCGGCTACGAACGGGTGCGCCTCGACACCGTGGCCGAGATGGTGGCGGCGGCGAGGGTGTACGAGGCGCTGGGTTTCTTCGAGATCGAGCCGTATCGTCACAATCCGTTGCCGACCGCTCGTTTTTACGAGGTGAGGCTCAGCGCGGCAGGCTCTGGGTAATGCACGCCTTCTTCGCCGGTCTCGGGCGCTTCACCGTCAAGTTCCGTTGGGTGCTCGTGGCTGTCTGGATCCTGGGCACGGGCCTGGCCGTCCACTCGCTGCCTTCGCTCGGCAGCGTCGTGAACAACAACAACACGGCGTTCCTGCCGGCCAACGCTCCCGACGTCAAGGCGGCGGACCTGGCAGCACCGTTGATCGGCAAGGAGAGCCTCGAGCCGGTCACGATCCTGGCGTACGTGCCGTCGGGTCGGCCGACGCCCGCCGACGTCAAGGCCGTCGAAAGGGAGGTGAACCTCGCTCGCGCCGTTCCCAACGTGAAGCAGGTGGAGTTCGTCGGCCTCTCGCCGGACAACAAGGCTTTCCAGCTGACAGCGCTGTCCGACATCGCCGGCTTCAGCCCGATCAAAGCCGAGGACGCGATCAACGGGGTGCTGGCGACATTCCCCAAGGTGCACGCGTCGGCTGGCCTGTCGTTCTACGTCGGGGGTCAGGTGGCCGACGCCGTCTACCAGAACAAGCAGTCGGCCTCGACGGGCAACGAGACTGAGGACCTGTCCGTGCTGTTCATCATCCTGCTCTTGCTGCTGATCTTCCGGTCCCTCCTGGCGCCGTTCGTCACGCTGCTTCCCGCGTTCATCGTCCTGCAACTCTCGGGCTCGATCATCGGCGAGCTCGGGGCGCACGCCGGGCTCAAGGTCTCGCAGATCTCTCAACTGCTGCTGATCGTGATCGTGCTCGGGGCCGGGACCGACTACGGGCTCTTCCTGGTGTTCCGTGTGAGGGAGGGTATCCGGGACGGTTTCGAGCCCCGTGACGCCGTCGCCCACGCCGTCGCCCGGGTGGGCGAATCGATCTCGGCCTCGGCGGGCACGGTCATCCTCGCCCTGCTCAGCTTGCTGTTTGCCACGTTCGGGATCTACCACGACCTCGGCATCCCGCTCGCCATCGGGATCGCCACGATGCTGCTGGCGGGCCTGACGCTGCTGCCGGCGCTGCTCGCGATCTTGGGCGGTGCCGTCTTCTGGCCGTCGCGGCCTCGTGCCGGCCAAGCCCAAGGTGGCTTGTGGGGCCGCATCGCCGGGCGCATCGTGCAGCACCCGTTGCCGACGCTCGCTGTCGGCCTGGTGGCTTTCGGCGCCCTGGCATCCGGAGTGGCCTGGTACGCGCCCGCCGGGTTCGGCGGGGCGACGAGCGCTCCCGCCGGTACCGAGGCGGCGGTCGCGGACCACCTGCTGGCGGTTCACTTCCCTCACTCGTCGGCGAACCCGACGAACCTCGTGCTCGAGTACCGGCAGTCGGTTTGGCAGGACCCCGAGTTGCTCGTGAAGGCTCAGGAGTCGCTCGAGGCGTCCGGCCAGTTCCTCACGCTCAGTGGGCCGTTGTCACCTGGTGGGGCATCGATCACGCCGTCCGAGCTCGAGCAACTGCACGCCCGGTTCGGTGCGCCGAAGGCCTTGTCGCCGATCCCGCCGAAGGGCGTCTCCCTGAGTCTGTACGAGGAGTACCGAGGCGAGGCGTTCTTCGTCAGTGCTGCCGGCACCGTTGTCCAGTTCGAGGCGTCGATGAAGGCGGGACACGGGAACCCGGGAAGCACGGCAGCGCTGAATGCGGTGCCGGAGATCCGGACGGTGCTTGCCCGCGCGGCCGCCGCTTCGGGTGCGATCGCCAACGGCGTCGCCGGCGAAGCACCCGCGCTCTACGACATCAGCGCCACGTCGGATAGCGACCTCGTCCACATCATCCCGCTGGCTGCGCTCGCTATCGCCCTGCTGCTCGCCCTCGTGCTCCGCAGCCTGGTGGCACCCCTGTACCTCATCGCCAGTGTCGTGCTGAGCTACCTCGCAGCGCTCGGACTCGCATCGCTCGTGTTCATCGTGCTCGGCCACAGCGGAGGGCTCACCTTCCTCTTACCCTTCTTGATGTTCATCTTCCTCTTAGCCTTGGGCGAGGATTACAACATCCTCGTCATGACGCGGATACGGGAAGAGGCGCACGACCACAACTTGCGTGAAGCGGTGGTGCGGGCGGTTGGCCTGACCGGACCGACGATCACGTCGGCCGGGCTCGTGCTCGCGGGCACGTTCGGAGTGCTCACGTTCACCAGCAGCAGCGGTTCGGGTGGCAGCCAGATCCGGGACATCGGCGTGGGGCTCGGCGTCGGGATCCTGATGGACACGTTCCTCGTCCGCACACTGCTCGTGCCCTCGACCGTGTCCCTGCTCGGCCGGTGGAACTGGTGGCCGGGGCGGGTTGGAGAAGGGATGGGTTTCCCTGGGGGCTCGGGTGACACTGACATGGAGGTGCCGGCAGGCCCGGCCGGTGACTCCGTGGCTCGAGCTGCGGCAGGCGGAGTAGCGGAGTAGCGGAGTAGCGGAGTAGCGGAGTAGCGGAGTAGCGGAGTAGCGGAGTAGCGGAGTAGCGGAGAGCCAGCTATCCGCACCCGACTGCGTGTTCGGGCGGGTCGTGTACGCGTTTTGTTCCGACAGGTGGAACAAAACGCGTACAGCGTCGCCGGCTGAGCTGACAGGCGCCGCGAAGCTACACAGGCCGTACCTCAGCGAGAAACTCGAGCAAGAGGCGGTTCACATCGTCCGGCTTCTCCTGCTGGATCCAGTGGCCGCAGCCTTCGAGGATGTGGGAGCCCCGTAGCGCCGGCAGCGTCTCGGGAAAGCGAGCAATCGCCTGAGCACCCCAAACGGTCGGGCCGTCGTGGTCGCCGCCGATGAACAGCGTCGGCACGGTGATCGGCCGGCCCCGGAACGCCGCCAGATCAGCCCAGTCGCGGTCCAGGTTGCGGTAGCGGTTCAGGCCGCCGGTCAAGCCCGTGCGCTCGAACTCGGCGACGTAGACGTCCAGGTCCTCGGCGGGGAGCCAGGGCATCTCACCTTCAGGCTGGACCAGCAGGTCCTTCATCCGCGCGCCTTTCGGAACCACGGCGAACCGGGTCGCTTCGGGAGGGGCCCCCGCCGCGCCTCCATAATAGAAACCCGTAATCCACCCCCTCACATCCTCCTCCGCCTCCGCATCGGCGCGGCCGGGCTCCTGAAAGTAGTTCATGTAGAACTCGGCATCGTCGCCGAACAGCTCGGCGAAGACCTTCGTCGGGGGCTGCACGCTCGGCGGTGCATAAGGAACGCTCAGCAGGGCCAGGGCGGAGAACAGATCGGGGCGCAGCAGGGCGGAGCACCATGAGATCGGGGCGCCCCAGTCGTGGCCCACGATCACGACGTCCTCGACCCCGAGCGCTTCAGCGAGCCGGACATTGTCGGCAACGTGGCGCACCATGCGGTAGTCCTCGATCGCTTCCGGCCTCGACGAGCGCCCGTAGCCGCGGACGTCGATGGCGACGGCCTTGTAGCCGGCCTCGGCGAGGACGAGCAGCTGGTGTCGCCACGAATAGGAGGTCTCCGGGTAGCCGTGGACGAGGAGGACGACGGGCCCCTCGCCTTGCTCGACGGCGTGGATCGTGACGTCGTCGAGCTTGTAGTGATGGTGCCGATGGCCGTTGTCGCTCATAGCTTGACGACCACCTTGCCCGTGTTGGCCGCGGTGAACAAGAGGTTCAGGGCATCGGGTGCGTGCTCTAACCCTTCGACGACGTGCTCGACATGGCGCAGCTTGCCCTCGAGCAGCCAGCCGAGGATCTCCGCCTGCGCCTCGGGGAAGCGGTTCACGTAGTCGAGGATGATGAACCCCTCCATCCGACCTCGGCGAGGGATGAGGTTGATGTAGTTGCACGGTCCGGGCGGGAGCTCGGTCTCGTTGCATGCGGCGATGGCGCCGCAGAGCACGACGTGACCCCGCATGGCCAGTTGGCCGAGCGCCACGTTCAGGATGTCCCTCCCGACGTTGTCGAAGTAGACGTCGACCCCCCTCGGGCAGTGCTCGTGCAGCCGCGCTGCCAGACCGTCCCGCCGGTAGCCGACCGCCGCATCGAAGCCCAACTCGTCGACCACGAACGCGCACTTCTCAGGACCGCCGGCGATGCCCACGACCTTCGAGGGTCCTTTCAGCTTGGCGATCTGGCCGACCGTCGCGCCCGTAGCACCTGCCACGCCGGAGACGACCACGGTGTCGCCTTCCTGCAGCCTGCCGACGTCGAGCAGACCGAAATAGGCCGTCATGCCCGCGATGCCGAACACGTGAGGGCCGTGGGCGCGTCGAGCCCCGGTGGGATCGCCTGCATCGCGCCCGCGCCCTCGCTCGCGCTTGCGCCGGCAACGGCGTGGTCCTGCCACCCCACTGTTCCCAACACGAGATGGCCCACACGGTAGCGGTCGCTGTTCGACTCGACGACCTTGCCGATGCCGCCGCTGCGGATGACGTCGCCGATGCCGATCGGCGGCAGGTAGCCGGGAGCATCGTTCATCCAGGTCCGGATCGTGGGATCGATCGACAGGTAGCGCACCTTGACCAGCGCCTCGCCCGGCCCTGTCTTCGGTGCCGGGGCCTGGTCGAGGCGCACCGTGCCGGCATCGACCATGCCAGTGGGGCGGCTGGCGAAGAGCATGCGCCGGTTGGCTTCGAGCATCAGGGGCTCCTTGTCGTTGGCGCCCCGAGCCTTTCACACCGCACCAGCAGCGATGGCCAGCTGACCTTCAGGCCGCCCGGCGCGGCGGGTGTACCGTCAGCATGGCCAAGTCAGCACCGGCCTGTCGGCGGGCCCGTAGCTCAGTGGTTAGAGCAGAGGACTCATAATCCTTCGGTCGCAGGTTCGAACCCTGCCGGGCCCACTAAAAGTCCTGCTCAGAGTGGGTGTCGGGAACTGATCGGTTAGCACCGTTCCGTCGCGTCCCAACAATTTGTTCGGCGTGATCGGAAGGGTCGGCTCCGCTGACGCCAAGGCCGCCATGGAGGCGGCTCTTCTTGCTGAAGACCATCCTGGACCGGGCAGGCACGGCTCGGTCCGTTGTTGGCGCGATCCGAGAGGCGGGTGAGATTGCAGCATGTTGCGTCCTGGAAACTGGACAAGGCCAGCGGGTGCGAGTCCCGTCCGGGTAATCGCCGGAGAGCCCGGTAGCAGGCCCCGGTCAGCGGTCGAGAGGCCGCGGGCTGAGCGGGGCGTC
>JBEKLQ010000159.1:0-5594 GCA_050010115.1 Acidimicrobiales bacterium
GATGAGCACCGTGCAGCACCCGCACTGGCCCGATGGCGAGCAACCGTCTTTGGGCGACGTGACGTCGAGCTCCTCGCGCAGCGCGGCCAACAGATGAGGGTGTGTGTCGGCGACCTCGACGGGAACCCCGTTGAGCGTGAACGACATCGTCATCTCAGGCAGCGTCACCGTTCGTGAAATGCGTCCCGGTCTCACCCGCGAGCGCCCGCTCGACGTTGTCCGGGTCGGTCACGATTGCCTCCGCTCCACCCCGATCAAGGTAGTCGAGGATCGCCTGGATCTTGGGTGCCATCGAGCCAGGTGCGAAGTGCGAGCCCTCTGCGAGGTATTCACGGGCCTCGTTCGCCGTCAGATGGTCGACGGAGCGTTCTGTCGGCGTACCGAAGTTGAGCGCCACCTTCTCGACGGCGGTGGAGATGAGCAGGAGATCGGCGCCGAGGTTGTTGGCGAGCAGCGCCGAGGCGAGGTCCTTGTCGATGACCGCAGCCACCCCGGTAAGGCTACCGTCGGCGCCTGCCACGACCGGGATGCCGCCGCCACCCGCGGTCACGACCGTGACGCCTGCCTCCACGAGCCGGCTGATGGCGGGCATCTCGACGATGCGGATCGGCTTGGGCGAGGCGACGACGCGGCGGAAGCCGCGGTTGGCGTCTTCGATGAGATCCCATCCCTGCTGGCGCCGGCGCTCGGCCATCTCTTCATCCATGAACGAGCCGATCGGCTTGCTCGGGTGCGAGAACGCCGGGTCGTCTGCGGCCACCTCGGTCTGACAGATGACCGTCGCCGCCTGGTTGGCCATACCCAGGCGGAGGAACTCGTTGTACAGGTTCTGCTGCAGGGCGTAGCCGATAGCTCCCTGCGTGTCGGCTCCGCAGACGTCGAGGGGCACCTCGTGCAGCTCGGAAGCCGCCATCTCGGAGCGCCGCAGCACGAAACCCACCTGCGGCCCGTTCCCATGCGCGATCACCACGTTCCAGCCGTCGCGGATCATGCCGACGACGTGGTGGCATGTCTCGCGTGCCGCGATGTACTGGTCGAGCACGCTCTGATGCTGCTTGTCCCGGATGAGGGAGTTGCCACCGATGGCGACGACGGCGGTGCGGGCGACCATCGCCCTCAGCTCATCGTCAGGGCCATGACGGCCTTCTGGCTGTGCAGCCGGTTCTCGGCCTGGTCATAGACGATCGACTGTGGGCCGTCGATGACCTCGTCGGTGACCTCCACGTTGCGGTCAGCCGGCAGGGGGTGCATGAAGATGGCGTCCTCGTTGGCGGTCGCCATGTGGCTGGAGTCGGTCATCCACGAGGTGTATTTGTTGATGAGGCGGGTGTCCTCTGCCTCGTCCGGTGTGGTCACCATGGCGCCCCAGCTCTTGGCGTACACGACGTCGGTGCCGACGAAGCCCTTCTCGAAGTCGTCCATCAGCTCGAAGGAGGTGTGAGCGCGGCGGGCGTTCTCCTGCGCCTGCTCGACGATGTCGGGCATGAGAGCGAACTCCGGTGGGTGCACGAGGCGCACGTTCATCCCGAAACGGGGCAGCAGCAGCACGAGGCTCTGAGCGACGCTGACGGGCTTCAGGTACGAGGGATCGTGCGCCCAGCTGACGGTCGCCGTGCGCCCCCGCGGGTCACCGAAGCGCTCGATGATCGTCATGAGATCGGCGAGTGCCTGGTGCGGGTGGTAAACGTCGCACTGCATGTTGAGCACGGGCACGCGGCTCGCTGCCGCCACATCACGGATGTACTGGTTCCCGAGGCCGAAGTCGCAGTGGCGGATGGCTATGCCGTCGTTGTAGCGGCCGAGGATCTCGCCGATCTCCTTGGGTGTATCGCCGTGGGCGATCTGCGTCGTGCGACTCTCGATGAACTGGGCATGTCCTCCGAGCTGGGCCATGCCCGCCTCGAACGACGCCCGTGTGCGCGTGCTCGAGAAGAAGAAGAGCATCGCGAGCACCTTGTCCCGCAGCAGCGGGTTCCGAATCCCGAGGGCCCGCTCCCGCTTGAGCTGGAACGCCACGTCGAGGAGCGTGTCGATCTCGTCCTTCGTCCATTCCTGCAAGTCGATCAGGTCACGACCTCGAAGGTGGGTCTGCATCGTGGTGTCCTCCTCGACTACTCAATCGCGCCGAGCACGAGCGAGAGCAACGCCATTCGCATCACCACACCGTTGAAGGCTTCCACCCAGTAGCGGGCGTGCCTGGTGCCGTCGACCTCCGGCGGTAGCTCGTCCATGCGGGGGAGGGAATGGAGCACGATGGCGTCGGACTTCCCCTTGTCGCGAAGGAGCTCCCGGGTCACCCGGTAGGCAGCAGGTGTGAGGCCGTGATCCGCCGACGCCTCGACGCGCGACTGGGTGTAGTCGGGCTGCACGACGGGCTCCATGTAGATGACGTCAGCATCGGCGATGCAGGCCTCGACGCTCTCGACCTCGCGGTACCGGACGCTTCGCTCGTCGAGCTCGGCCTTGAACTCACCCAGGAGCGACATCTCCTCGGGGGAGACCACGAACGCCTCGAGGTCGAACTGGGACATGGCGTACAGGATCGAGTGCATCGTGCGCATACGCATGTCGCCGACGCACAGCACCTTCAACCCGTCGAGCGTTCCCTTGGCCTGCCAGGTCGTGTACAGGTCGGTCAACACTTGCGTGGGATGCTCGCCCCAGCCGTCGCCGCAGTTGATGACGGGCACGGATGCCCACTTGGCCGCCTCGGCAGGAGCGCCTTGCTGGAAGTGGCGCATGGCGATGACGTCGCCGTAGTACTCGAGCATGTGGACCGTGTCCTTGATCGACTCCTGGTAGAAGTCGCCGGCCCGCGTCATCTTGGCGTCAGAGAAACCCAACACGTGCCCACCAAGCCGGTGCATCGCCGCCTCGGTGGCGAGACGCGTTCTCGTGCTCGGCTGATAGAAGGCCGTGAGCAGCGTCTTGTGCTTCAGCAGATCGCCGTTGCGGCGCTCGGCCGCGAACGGCCGGAGCCGGTCGGCCACGTCGAAGATCTGCAAGAACTCCTCCCGCTCCATGTCCTTGAGCGAGAGGATGTCCCGACCGAGAAAACTTCTCATGGCTGCCTTTACCCCTTCTTCGTCTGCGAATCTATCGTTCCGCGATGATCGGCCTCAGGCCGGGGGGGGATCCGGCTAGAGGCCTGCGCCTATCTTCACGGCTTTAGCGGCGCGCTCCTAGGGCCGTTTGGCCCATTTCAACAGGCATCTCGGCGCTGAGCAGGGCCGCGGACCCGTGCGACCGACCGGGCTTGGCTAGGGTCGGCCCGGTGATGATCTCTTGAGGCCGCTCGTGGTGCGGGGTGCCGCCATCCTCGACGGGACGGGCGCCGACCCCGTCGTCGGCGACGTCGCCGTCGACGGACGCGGCCGAATCATTGCCGTCGGCCCTGGAGCCGGGGCGCCGCTCGAGGCCGATGTCGTGGAGGGGGAGGGGCTCGTGCTCGTGCCGGGCTTCGTCGACCTCCATTCGCACTCGGATCTCTACACGCTGTATCGCGAGGAGGAGGGCGCCGCACCCGTCGGCGACTCCCCGAAGCTCGTTCAGGGATGCACGGCGCAGGTGTTCGGCCAGGACGGCATCTCGGCGGCGCCGGTGTCGGACGAGGATCTCGAGGATCACAGGTCGTTCCTGGCCGGCCTCGACGGCTCCATCCCACTCGAGTCGTGGACGTGGCGGTCGTTTGGCGAGTACGTGTCCGCCGTCCGAGCCAGCGCGGTGACACGCACGGCGTTGCTCGTCGGCCATGGCACGATCCGCAGGCTCGTCATGGGCGACGCCGCCCGCGAGGCGACGGACGCCGACCTTTCCGCAATGCAGGAGGCCCTGGTGGAGGCATTCGACCAGGGCGCCTGCGGGCTCTCCTCGGGCCTCGTCTACGTGCCCGCGGCCTATGCCACGACCGACGAGGTGGCGGCGCTGTGCGAGGTGGTCGCCTCTCGGGGTCTGCCGTTCTTCGTGCACGTGCGCTCCGAGAGCGATCTCGTCGTCGAGGCCACCGATGAGGTGATCGAGGTGGCCGCCCGTACCGGCTGCCACCTTCACTACAGCCACATCAAGGCGGCCGGCCGGAGCAACTGGCACAAGGCGCAGGTGTTGATCGACCGCCTCGAGGCCGCCCAGGCCGCCGGCGTGGAGCTGTCCGCCGACGTCCATCCCTACGTGGCCGGCTCTACCTCGGCCATCGTCTTGCTGCCGCCCTGGACCCAGGCGGATGGCCACGAGGCCGCCATGGCGCGCCTCGCCGACCCGGCAGTGCGCGAGCGGCTGCGCCACCAGCTCATGGAGGACACGACCTCGTGGGATAACTGGTGGGCGTTCTCCGACGGCTGGTCGGGACTTCGCGTAGCCCGTGCAAGCCGTCCCGGGATCGTTGGCCGCTCGTTTGCCGACGTCATCGAGGCCACGGGCGTGGCCGATCCCCACTCGCAAGAGGCGTTCGACGTCATCTTCGATCTCCTCGTGACCGAGGACCTAGGGATGTCGCTCGTGTCCTTCAACAACGTCGAGGAGAACGTCGCCTCGTTCATGATCCAGCCCTACACGTCGATCGGGACTGACGCCGTCGTCGACCACGGCGGCCATCCTCATCCCCGCCTGCACGGCACGTTCCCGCGCGTGCTCGGGCGTTTCGTCCGCGATCTCGGCGTCATGTCGTTGCCGGAAGCGGTCCGGAAGATGACGTCGCAGGCGGCGGCAGTCGTCGGCCTCGGTGGCAGGATCGGTCAGATCCGGCCCGGGGTGCCGGGCGATCTCGTGCTCTTCGACCCCGAGGTCGTCGCCGACCGGGCCACGTTCGAGGCACCCTACGAGTACCCGGTCGGAATCGCCGGGGTCTGGATTGGCGGTCGCCGGGTCGTGACCGATGGCGATGTCGTCGGCTCGCCTCTCGTGGCAGGACTTCCGGAGTCCGCGCCGTAGGCCTCCCAGCGGGTGTCTCCTCGGCGTGTGTGAATGCCGCGATCTCTAACTTATCGCTAAGTAAGCAAGCCGGATCTGGACCTGTCCAAGACCAGCGGCGCTCTCGTCACGTAGCGGCCCAAGCCCTCCTCGCCGACGAAGCGGCCGTCGACGGCCACAGGGCGCCCCCGGCTCAGCACGAGCTCCGGCCATCCTGTCACCGTCGTTTCCTCGTAGGGCGAGTGGTCCACCGCCATGTCGAGGTCGCGTGCGCCGAGGGGCTGGCGGCGGTCGGGGTCCCAAACGACCATGTCGGCATCCGAACCGATGGCGAGCGAGCCCTTGGCGGGCCAGAGGCCGAACGTCCGGGCCGGTGCCTCGGAGCACAGGCGTACCCAGTCGGCGAGAAGGATGCGGCCCCCGAGGACGCCTTGGTAGACGAGGGCGAGGCGGGTTTCGATGCCGGGGAGCCCGCCGGGTATCTCGGTGAAATTCGCCACTCCCTCGGGACGGCCGAGCACGCCGGCCCGACGGTCGGCGCGCCAGAACGGGCAGTGATCCGTCGCGACCGTGTGGATGTAGCCCCGAGCCAGCCCTTCCCAGAGCTCCTCGGCGTGCCAGGGGTCGCGTAACGGCGGCGTACAGACGAAGTCGATGCCCTCGGGACCTTCGAGACGGCTGGCGTCGAG
>JBEKLQ010000160.1:0-6348 GCA_050010115.1 Acidimicrobiales bacterium
GCGATCAGCTCGACCTCGCGCACCAGGCCCGCCTCGACATGGAATACGAAGGCCACCTTGGTCGACCCGGCGTGGATCCAGGCGGCACCCAGGTCACCATCGATGGTGACCGGTGCCGCCCCCCGGGCGCCGTTGAAGCGAGCAGCCACGGCGGCTGCGCCGTCATATACCGGATCCGTGCCCATCTTCTGTCCGACCAGGTCGGCACGCATGATCACGTCGGGCGCGAGGAGCAACAACAGGGTCGCGAGATCCCCGCCGCGGGCTGCAGCGAGGAACGCTTCGACGACCTGCTGGTTCTCGGCTCGCGCCGCCTGCGACGCGACCGGCTCCGGCACGCCCTGCACCTTGCGCCGCGCCCGGCTCGCCAGCTGGCGCACGGCGCTACCCGAACGCCCCATGACAGCGCTGATCTCGTCGAACGGGTATCCAAAGACATCGTGTAGGACGAACGCCGCCCGCTCGGCCGGCGCCAGGGTATCGAGGACGACCTGCATCGCGTCGCCCGTCTTCTCGGCGAGCAACGCGTCGGCCTCCGGGTCAACCGGAGCGGGGTCGGCGCGTACCTCGGCCTCGGCCACCGGCCTGGTACGTCGTTTGCGTAGCTGGTCAAGACACAACCGCGTCACGACGGTCGTGAGCCAGGAGGGCAAGTCCTCGATGTCGTCAGTGCGGGAAAGCCGAAGCCAGGCTTCCTGCAGGACATCGTCCGCATCGGCCGCTGACCCAAGTATCCGGGTGGCGATCGCGGTCAACCGGGTCCGCTCGGCTTCGAAGTCGGTCACTTGCATCGTGGTCACAACATATTGACGCAGGCCACTATCGGAATGTGACCGCCATGCTCGCGACGGGAAATTCCCCGATGGCACCCAACCTGGAAATACCAGCGTTTGTTAACCCCGGCAGGGACAAAAAAAATCGCCGAGCGCAGCGCACCACAACACAGGCGTCACGCGGGATCGCCGCACTCCGCCACCGGGTGGACGGTCGTTGCTCAAGTCTTGGCGCGAGCCGCAGCGCCCTCTGCCGACGCCCGGTCCCGCAGCATTGCCACTGCCTTGTCGATCCGCCGGATGCGCGTCTCGGGCCTCTTCGCGCTCTCGATAGCACGCACGTGCTCTCGCTTGTGACTGTAGGACAGGCGGTCGTAGGAGGTGCGGGCGACCGGCACTCTCCTGTCAGATCGGTGGAGGTTGCAACACGTTACTCGAACCCCCCTGGGAGGGCGTTTGAGCTGCCTCGCGCGGCTCAACTCACTCTCGTGCCGAGGCCGGCAAACACCGCGTCGCCCAGATCACGAGCAGCCGGGACGGTCAGCATGATGCCATTGACGGCGGTGAGGGCTCGGTCAGCTGAGGCCTCGTCGGCGTAGAAGTCAATGTGGGCACAGCAAGCGACAGCGATCGGGCCGTCGCCGACGCGACCCAGCACCACGACCGCGCTGGCGGGCTCCCAACTGAGCTTCCTTCCGTCCAGCTTGACCGTGATCGACCTGCCAGTCAGGGGATCCGTGCTTCTCAGCCTGGCGCCACGGTCGAGCATCGCCGGCACAGCGAGAGCGTCGACGGCGCACATTGCGGAGACCGTACGTCCGCCTTCGATCTCCACGCTGTGGCGAGTCGGGCGAGCCGAGAGCGGGAACACCCCAGTGATAAAGCCGTGCTCGTCAACGGCTATCAGGTTGGCGGCTGTCAGCTGTTCGAGACAAGCAGTCACATCTGAGTCGAGCCCGTACGTTGCCAAGATGGAGGACAGGTCTGACGACGTGCCTGTGTCCAGCAGTGCTCTGAACAGCGCCTTATGCAACTGGCGGGGCGCTTCGGCTAGCCCTGCGAGTCGCTCGCCGAAAGATGTGGTCGGGAGGCCGACCTCAGCAAGCATTTGCTCGATGCGCCTGTTTCCGTTCGTCAACTCGCCGGCTCCTCCTCATCTCGGCTGAAGACGTAGCGCAAATCCTCGAATGTCTCGCCGGTGCTGTTCACCGTGCAGGTCACGGTGCCTGACAATCGAAACCCTGCCTTGCATGCAACCCGCTGGCTTTCGAAATGGTCGGCAGCGATTCGGAGCTCAACAGTTATGACGCTCGGGTCCCGAAGAGCCCAGGGACTCGCTAATCGGACGATGCGTGTCGCCAGTCCCTGACCGCGGTATTTGGGAGCGACGCCGTATGTCATCTCGATGACGCCTTGGCCCCGGTCGCAGAAGCCGGCCACGCCGACAAATCCTTCGGCGCCTTCTACCTCTGCGAGGAGGGCCGGTCCGTTGTAGGACTCCTGGCCGGCCCAGCCGTTGATCCACTCCTCGACAACCCGGCCAGGGAGATCAGGCGCGCAGCCGGGGCTAATCGGAAGCCACCAACCTTCAAGTTGGTCTTGGTCGCAATAGCGGACAATGGCCTCGACATCGGCCGCGGAAGGAGGTCGGAGGATTACGACTCCGTCGGCTAGAGGTTCAACAGGAGGTGCCAGGTGCACGAGCATGCTTCGCCCTCACTCAGCTTGAGCGCTTCGCGCTTGGTTGAGGACGTCGACGGTCACACTTCTGCCGCATCCGGTTCCCGTTTCACGAGGCGTTCGGCGGACTCGCTCACCGGCAGGTCTCGACAACAGCAATTATCGCCACACACCACGACTCTCTCGGCGAGCGATGCTGCTCCAGGAACTGAAGAAACGAATTCAGTACGCGTCGGATCTCGCCAACGTCGTTTGGGCTCGACCGATCGCCGGCCAGGGCGCCAACCTCGTCGAAGAAGTAGATACACCTCGTCTCCTCAACGGCGTCGAATATCACTCGGAGCTTCGCTGACGTCTCGCCCATGAACTTCGTGATCACCGCATCCAGCCGAATGACGAACAGCGGAAGGTGCAGCTCTCCAGAATAGCGATGCAGGTGGCAGCCCGCGAGCCCATACCGACCACCTCGGCGAGGGCCCGAGCCACGACGCCGTCACCGACCACATCGTGGGAGCCTTGATCGACAACCTCCCCGACCTCAGCTTGTCCGGGGCCGAGATCATCAAACGCACTGGCGACCACCCCGGCACGACCTATCGCCAACTACGCGTGCTGGCCACCAACAGTGCGGAGTGCCCGCATCGCCTGAGCGGTTGGGTGCGGAGCTTCGGCCAGGGTCGCTATGGCCTGACGGATGCAGCTCGACGGAGGCTTGAGCGACCGGCTTAGGTGCAGTCCTGCGGGGTCCCGTGTCGAGACTCAGGAGAACCCTCGTTATACGGCGCGCACGATCAGCGCCTGGGTGTGTGCAGCGCGGGCTTCGAACCCTTCCTTGGCGTCACTTTCGGAGGCCACTCGTGCACCGTCTGGCGCGTACTCGGTAGCGGAGTGGCGACTGTGGCGGTCTAAAAACCGCGGGATGAAGCACCTGCCGCGGGATGACCGCGGGATGAACCCGGATGCGTCGCTGTGGATAAATCTCCCTACAAGCCGTCTACCAGGGAAAACATCGAGTGGAGGTGATGAGACTATGTTCGAACCCCCTCCTGGCCCGTTGACCTGGGGTTATGCAGCACGAAAGCCTGAGCTTGGGCGAATTTCGGGCGCCGGATGACTTGCCGCGAAGTCGGCACCGGAAGTGATGAGACTATGTTCGAACCCCTGCCGGAGCAGCGCCGGCGTCGAAGAAGCCTGCCAGCGAGCCGAGGCAGCTACGCGACGCGAGGCACCGCGTGCAACAAGGTTGGAGGGCTTAGCCTCGCGAGCCCTCGACGATAGTTGCCTGCCCATAAACGGCACTTCCGGCCGTGTGCATAAGTGTCCTCCAGCTCCGGTGATGGGGTGTGCAGGGCCGTCTGGCGGCCTGCTGGCCCTGGATTGGGCGTCCGTCGGCATCTAACCGCCGCACATGACGACGATCTAACCTCGTCGGTCATCTAGAGCACCGGGAATTGAGGATCCGGATGGATGAAAGTCATTGGACCGGAGTGAGATCGCCGGAGTTCCGCGCCATTTCCGAGCGAATCAAAGTGGCGACCCGGCTCTCCTCCAAGCTGAGTGGATACTGCTGGGACGAGCCGGAGTCGATCCGAGAGGTCTTCGAGGAATTGATCGGCAAGCCCGTTGGTGACTCCTTCCACCTCATCCCTCCCTTCTACGCGGACTACGGGCTGAACATCACCATCGGTCGGGCCGTCTTCATCGGCTACCAGTGCATGTTCACTGGTCACGGAGCCATCGACATCGCGGACGAGGTCATGATCTCGAACAAGGTCAACTTGGTCACGGCCGGTCACCCCGTCGAGCCGGACAAGCGACGGGCGTACATCACCGTGGAGCCGATCACGGTTGAGAGGAATGTGTGGATCGGAACCGCCACCACGGTCTTGCCCGGTGTGACCATTGGAGCTGATTCCGTCGTCGCAGCCGGTGCCATCGTGACGCATGACGTCCCCCCGGCGACCGTTGTGGCCGGTGTCCCGGCGACTGTCATCAGGCATCTATAGCGGAGAAGGGCCCCCGCCCCAGTCCGCCGGGTCGGTGCACGATTGAGTGGACTGGAGAGAAGGAGCCGTCGTGCGGGTCGCAATCATTCACTTGGTGGCCGGCGCGGCGCTGATTGGGCTCGCGATCGGTTCCGCGATCAAGGCAGCCAACGTGACGAGAGACCCTCTCTCGGACATCTCGGATACCTGGGCCCGGTTGCTCACGATGGGTGGAGGCAAGGCAAGTTGGGTCCTGCATTGCGGATCGTCTACGGAGGATTAGCCGCCATCGCCGCACTTGGCGCGATCCTGCTGTTCATTACCGCGTGAGGGCCTGACGCGTCGCCGACCGCCGGCTCGGTGGCGTTCGCGAGCACGGCCGAGCGGCACTTCGGGGGCAGGGGCATGACGGCGCACCGTCCTGTATCCGGCATTCCCGGATGGTCCGCCCCATCAATCGGTCACCCGGCCGGGTCCCGGAGGACCAATGACCCTGGTCGCGCAACCGTGGAACAATTCCTGGCATGGACGAGCCGCCGGAGCTGCAATCCAACGGATACTGGAGGATGGCTGTCTGGGCCCTCCGAGTGGGGTACGTCGGGCTGGCCGTCGCCATTGCGGGCCTCATCGTGATGTCGTTGGGATCCACGCCGTGGGTCCTGGCCGTCGGGGTGATCATTTGGCTCGCCGCCGAAGCCGTCACATTGGCGGGGTTCTTCTGGTCCCGGCACGAGCTTCCCGAGCCACGACCTGGGTACTGGTCGATGCGGTTCATGCTCATCCACGACACGGTCCACCCCCAGTCGTCGGCCCAGTGGTCCTGACGGCTCCTCCCTTCGCGGCTGCGTCCGCCGTGCGGCAGTCTCCCGTCCGGTCGACCCGACCGGGATGTGCCAGTACCGAGCGGGTGCGAAGGGTGCCCCTGATCGCCGGCTCGGCGGGATACGTGATGACCGTCACCCGCTTGATCCCGTAGTGGATCTCTGAACCGTGGAGCGAGGCCATGGACAACCAGTGGCTTCTGTCATCCCGAACACTTGACACGTGTCGATAACGGAATATATTGGAGCCGTGGCCCGCTCTTCGCCCGCTCTTCCACGACGTCCGATGTCTTCAACGCGATTGGCGATGTGCACCGCCGCGAAATCCTGGACGCGCTGATCACAGGCGAGAAGGCGGTCGGGGCGATCGTGGACGACCTCTCGATGTCCCAGCCTCAGGTTTCAAAACACCTACGGGTGCTCAGTGAGGTGGGACTCGTCAGGTGCCGGGCGGAGGGGCGTCGCCGGCTGTACCGCCTGGAACCGGAGCACCTTCGGCCGTTGCGCGAGTGGCTGGTCAAGTACGAGCAGGCGTGGAACGACCGGATGGATCGGTTGGACGACTACCTCAAAGAGCTACCACAACAAGGAGAGCTTCAGTGACACCTAATCGGCATGAAGCGGCCAGCATCGAATTTCCGAGTGAACTCGAAATTCTCCTCACCCGAGACTTCGAAGCTCCGATCGAACTCGTCTTCGACGTATTGACGAAGCCGGAGCATGTGCGCAACTGGTTCGCTCCATTTGAGGACAAGATGACGGTGTGCTCGATCGACCTGCGCGTCGGGGGGAACTACCACCAAGTCTTCGTGACGGAAGACGGAACCGAGTGCTCGTTTCGTGGAACCTACTTGGAGGTCGAGCCGCCGACCCGGATCGTCGACACGTGGCTGTTCGAAGGTTGGCCGGATGCGGAAGCGGTCGAGACGGTAGACCTGCACGAGACTGACGGAGTGACGAAGCTGACGATAAAGCTCGCGTTCCGCGACAAGGCTGGCCGTGACCACATGACCAAGACCGATGGCTTCGAAGACAGCTTCCACAAGATGGAGGATTACTTGAGATCACTCTTAGATCCAAAGGGAACGA
>JBEKLQ010000161.1:0-5480 GCA_050010115.1 Acidimicrobiales bacterium
TTAGCCGTCAGTACGAGGATCGGGACGTCGGTGAAGGTGCGCAGCTCGCTCGCGACGTCCTCGCCTAACAGGTCGGGAAGACCGAGGTCGAGGATGACGAGGTCGGGGTGAGCGGTGCGGGCAAACGTGATGGCTTCGGCGCCCGATCCCGTAGACAGCACAACCATGCCCTCCCGCTCGATGTAGGAGCGTAGGAGGTCCCGCAGCTTGCTCTCGTCCTCGACGATCACGACGGTGGTCGTCATTAGCGTCCGCCCACACCGCCATTATCGACCGGAACGGTGCGCCATGTCGCCTGGCGCTGCTCGGACGCGCCCGAAGGCGAGGTCTGGCCGCCAGTGCGGTGGCTCGACGCTGCGACGAGCTCCGGAACGAATTCGGCGGCGTCCACGGTCCCCAGCCCGCTCGCCAGGTCGTAGCCAGGTCCGGCGTCGAACCCGACGACTTTGTACCAGTGGCCGTCTTGCTTGAAGCTGACCGTGTTGTCGCCCCTGGTCACGTCGACGATGCCGGCTGCGCCTGCCGCCGCCATCGCGTACAGCGCCGGGTTGACCAAGCCGAGACGGCGCTCGGCGTACTGGTCGGCGATCGCTACAATTCCGGCGAATTCGGGCGACGCCTCGCTCGTGCCGCAGATGAGCGACCAGCCGTGCGGCGTGCCGGGGAAGCTCTGATAGATGTCGACCTCGCCGGCGCAGGCGGCGCTCATCGAGAGGTCCGGCACGCCGCGGTGCGCTCCCACGACCGCTCGCTCGGCGTCCTGGTATGACGGGCGGGCGAAGATGATCGAGAGCCCGCCACCGCCAGCAGTGGGCGTCGGCGCGGGGTTGCCGGCGTCGAAGTAGCGCTGCACCGCCTTGTTGTAGGTGTCGTTCCACACGCTGTCGGGCGCGATGCGCTCCCCGGCCGAGTTCAGGTGCAGCATTGCGCCACCGAGGTTTGTCACGAGCGGGTCGGTGCCCGGCCAGTCGACGACGGGATAAGTATAGAAGTCCGAGCCGTGGGCGACGTAGTCGGTGGCGCCGGCGTCACTGGAAGCTGCGAGCACCGTCACGTGGTGCTTGTAGGCGTTGATGTAGGCGCTGCGAAGCCTGAGCAGTGACTGCGCGCTCGGGAACGTCTCCTCGGTGGCGCCGAAGCTCTGGCTGATGACGTCGCCGAGGTTGTGGTTGACCACATAGTTCTCGGCCTCGACGATCTGTGGGAAGCCGCTCGTGCCTTCGTCCTCGTTCTTGGGGGTCTCGACAACCAGGATGTTCGCGCCCGGAGCGATGGCGTGCGACCACTCCACGTCCAGCGTGGTTCGCTCGCCCAGCCCGGGTGATCCGGGAGCTGGGGGAACCGACCGGCCGGCTGGATGATCTTGAGCGAGGGCGGGTCGGGCAGTCCAAAGGAATGGTCGAAAGCTTCGAGGTCGTGGTGGATCGTGGGAGACCCGTAGGCATCGACGATCACGATCGTGCGTCCGCGCCCATCGTAACCCTCCTGGTACAACGGAACCAAGTCGTAGGCACGCTCGAGCTGGAATGGCTGGTAGCACGAGAAGTGATATTTCGCCTTGCAAAAGGCGGTCGTCGGAGGTGTGGTCATCCCGAGTGGGCGGACCTGAACCATCGGGGCGATCGCCACGACGGCGTTCGCGACCGCCGGTCGGGGGGCAGCTTTCTCAGCGGCCACCCCGCTCGCCGTCGCAACGCCGAGGCCAAGCGCGAGCAGTCCGACGATCGCATCAGCACGCATACCGCACCCTACATAGCAGGGGTGCCGGAGTTGACGGAGCGGGCGCCGGTGGCCAAGTTCAGCTGCCAGGCGTCCGTTGACGATGGGCCGGGTCGGGTGGGGCAAAGGGCGGGGACAAGTGCAGCTGGTAGCGGCTCTGTGGTGCTCAGGGCCGCCGGCCAGCGCTCTTGCACGCGATGGACGACTCGCCACACGTGAGAGCACACCCACCCCGGCGATCTATGCTTCGCCAGGACTGCACTGGTGCCGCTGGGAGAGCCGCAGCTCTGACCCCGCCAAATCCCAGCCGAGGAGCGGAAATGTCAGAGGGCAACTCGAGTAACGGGCATCGTCGCAGCTGGGCGGAGCCGTTTCGCATCAAGATGGTCGAGCCCATCACCATGACCACGCGAGAGCATCGCGAGGTGGCAATAGCCGAGGCGGCTTGGAATACGTTCCTGCTCCGCGCCGAGGATGTCTACATCGATCTGCTAACCGATTCTGGAACGTCGGCAATGTCCGACCGACAGTGGGCCGCGCTAATGATGGGGGACGAAGCGTATGCCGGGAGTCGCTCCTTCTACCACCTTACGGACGCGGTGCGCGAAGTCTACGGCTACCCCGAGCTGATACCGACTCACCAAGGCCGCGGCGCCGAGCACATCCTCAGCCAGATCCTCATCAATCCCGGCGATGTCATTCCCGGCAACATGTACTTCACTACCACCCGCTTCCATCAGGAGCGTGCGGGTGGAACCTTCGTAGATGTGATCATCGACGAGGCGCATGATCCGGCAAGTCTGCACCCCTTCAAGGGCAACGTCGACTTGGCAAAACTCCGAGCCGTCATCGATGAGCACGGGCCGAAACGGATCCCCTACATCTCGGTCGAGACCAACGTCAATCTCGCTGGCGGCCAGCCCCTGTCCCTGGAAAACCTTCGTGCCACCTACGCGCTCTGTCAGCAGCACGACATTCTCTTGATGCTCGATGCCACCAGAGCGTTGGAGAACGCCTGGTTCATCCAACAACGGGAGCCGGGGTACTCTGATCACAGCGTCAAGGAAATCCTGCTGGAGATCTGTGCCAATTCAGACGGTGCGACCGTCTCGTCGAAGAAAGACAACCTCGTCAATATCGGCGGTTTCCTCGCGCTGCGGGATCCGGATCTGGCGCGCAAAGCGCGGGGCCTACTGGTTGCCTTTGAGGGGCTCCACACCTACGGCGGGATGTCGGGCCGCGACATGGAGGCGTTGGCGGAAGGGATTCGCGAAATGGTGCGTACGGACGATCACGTCCGCGCCCGAATCGGTCAGGTCGAATACCTTGGCAACAAGCTCATTGATGCCGGAGTTCCCGTGGTGGTGCCAATCGGTGGGCATGGTGTCTTTCTGGATGCGCGCTCCATCCTTGTGCATGTTCCCCAGGAACGGTTTCCAGCCCAGGCATTAGCGGCGGCGATCTACATCGACTCCGGGGTGCGCACCATGGAGCGGGGGATCGTCTCGGCCGGTCGCGATGCCCGGACCGGCGAGAACCATCTCCCCAAACTGGAGCTGGTGCGCTTGGCCATCCCCCGGCGGGTGTACACCCAGGCGCACATGGACGTGGTTGCCGAGTCGGTGGTTGAGGTGTACGCCCAGCGCGAGTCTATCGTTGGGCTGGAATTCACCTACGAACCCAAGGAACTTCGTTTCTTTTTGGCCCGCTTTGCGCCAATGATCGGGTAAAGGGGACACCAAAGGCCGGACGGTGGCGGCCTCCCAGGGGACCGAGTATCTCTTCTGAGTAGGCACAGATCGTGGTGACAGTGGGGCCATCTCTGCGGTCCGCGTCAGGCGCACAGTCGGTGAACCCTCGCGCCGCGGAAGTGTCGGCCGTCGTCAAACAACACCAACCCGGCGCGAGTTGCGGGCGAACGTCGCCGGTCGCGGCATCGGCACCCGGTGGCGAAGTGCTCCGATTGCGAGTCCGCCCGAGTGGGTCAGGAGCTCAGTTGCCGAAGTCCCAGCCCTCGCCCTTCGCGTACTGGCCGAGCACGTTCTTCGCGATGAGGATCCGGTGGACCTCGTCGGGCCCGTCGGCGATCCGCAACGTGCGGGCGCCGAGGTACATCCCGGCGAGCGGGAGATCGTTCGAGATGCCCGCCGCTCCCCAGACCTGGATCGCCCTGTCGACGACCCGCGTGTAGGCAGCGGGAACGAAGACCTTGATCGCCGAGATATCGGTCCTCGCACCCTGCATCCCCTGGTCGATCTTCTCCGCCGCATGCAAGGTCATCAGGCGGGCCGCCTGGATGTCGATGTAGCTGTCGGCGATAAATCCCTGAATGAACTGCTTGTCCTGGAGCAACCCGCCGTGCACTTGGCGGCTGCGGGTCCGTTCGACCATGAGATCGAAGGCCCGCCACATCTGCCCGACCGAGTTCATGCAGTGGTAGATGCGCCCGGCGCCGAGGCGATCCTGCGCAGCCTGGTGTCCCTGGCCCACGTGACCGAGGGCGTTCTCTTTCGGGACCCGGACGTTCTCGTATTTGACCTCGCAGTGGTCGGACTCCCTCCTGCCCCAGATCCCGATGCCTCGCACGATGTTCACGCCGGCCACATTCGTCGGCACGATGATCTGGACCATCGGGTCGTTCTTCGTCGGTTCTCCGCCGGGCGCGACGACCCGGCACATCACTATGAAGAAGTCGGCATCGACGCCATTCGAGGTGAACCACTTGTGACCGTTGATCACCCAGTCGTCGCCGTCCTCGACGGCGGCCGTCGTGAGGGAGCGGGGATCCGAGCCCGGGTTGTGCGGTTCTGTCATCGAGAAACCCGACTCCATCGTCCCGTCAATCAGCGGCAACAGCCACTGTTCCTTCTGCTCCTCGGTGCCGTACTTGGCCAGGATCGACTGGTTGCCAGAGTTCGGTGCGACCACTCCGAAGAGTGACGCTGCACCGATCGCGTACGCGAGCACCTCGTTCATGTAGGCGTGGGCGAGGAAGTCGAGGCCCATCCCGCCGTATTCCTTCGGGAGGTGCGGCGCCCAGAGCCCTGCCTTCTTCACCTTCGCCTTGATCTCGGCTCGCAGCTCGAGTACCTCGCGGCGGTGCTCCAACGACTCGCCTTCTTGGCGAGACGCCCAGAGTCGGTGCTCGTTCGGCAGGACGTCGGTGTTCACGATCTCGGCCGTGCGAAGCCGGATGTCGTTGATCCGCTCGTCCAGCGTCGGGATCGGCTTGCAGTTCATCGTCATCGTCATCGTCCCGCACTCCTTTCGATATCCCTGAGCTTGCTAGCACGGCAGGGCCGTCCGCCGACAGTCGGCGACAGGCGTCTCACCTTCCTGGTCATGACGGGAACGGTAGTGGCCTTGCCAGGCCCCGCCCAAGCGACAGGGGGCTCGCGCTCGATGCAGATCCTCTACGTGCCGAATCCCGACCCGTAGGTGTGGTATCCGTCCAACTCCACGATCGTCGTCAGGCCCGGCTCGCGCTCGGGATAGGGAATGCCGAGGTAGTGCTGAGAGAGGCGGTCGACATCGGTGAGGTCTGCGTCGGGACGCTGCTCCACAACGTGACCGAGCAGGGAGAGGTGGGTGTACCAATCGTCCCCGAGGATCGTCAGCGCTACACGAGGGTTGTGGCGCAGGTGCTCGACTCGTCGCGCAGTCGGGCTGGAGCTGAGGAGAACTCGGCTGTCACCGTCGTACAGATACCAGCAGGCGAGGGTCACGGGTGCGCCGTCGGGTCGCACCGTGGCCATCACACA
>JBEKLQ010000162.1:0-10122 GCA_050010115.1 Acidimicrobiales bacterium
ATGCCTGAAGAGAAGGAGATTCTGATGGCATAACCGAGCGACAAGCTGTCGTCAGCCAGCCGGTGCGAGTCCGGTCCGGGGAGACGCCAGGGTCCCCGGTAGCACGGCTCCCGGCGGCGGGAGAGATCCCGTTGGTCGAAGCGGAGCGACAAAGCCCCTGTAAGAGGGGCGAGCAACTGACCAGTCCGTAACATCAAGTTAAGTCTGCGGCGTCGTCATATGTACCCCAGCCGAGAGGCTGGGCCAAGAGGGAGCCGAGCCGCCAATTACACGGCGAAGGCCACGGAAGGCACTCCTGTTCCTGGAGCGGGTGCCGAAGAACCCTCCGGCGTAAGGGACTCGGAACGGTCAGAAGGTTGACGACGGAACTGGAGAGATCCTCCTCGGCCCCGGTGTATGCCGGGAAGCGCCGCTGCCTATAACCGGACACCCCGGGGAGTGGTAGCGAGCCGAGAGGAAGTCGGAGGGGGTCATAGTAGTGACGATGGCCGGGACAACATAACCCGGTCGGAGCGAAGGGCCCCTGCTTCATCGATGTGTGTGTTGGGAGGAGGGGCCTCGGTGAGTGCTTCGGCTAGCTCCACCGACCGTGTTGTTGTCGAAGACGACGACCGTGACACCGTCCGTGCCCTCCAGCGCACGCTTTACCGCAGCGCCAAGCAGGACCGCACCCGCCGGTTCCATTCGCTCTCAGGACTCGGCGATCACCGTCGACGAGGCGGTCGTCGCCGCCAAGGGTGGCGTTGTCGTGAAGGGCCCGAAGACCCGGGCAAGCATTCGTCGCCTTGCGCTCGATCCCGGGACCCTGGAAGCGCTTCGCCGGCTAGAAGGCGCTTTGATCTTCGGACTCAGCAATCCCTTTTCATGCAGTTTCCGGGTCCTGTGATACAGGGCACGGACCCGCAGCTTGGTAGTCGACCGGGAGATCAGCGCCGTCGCCGATGACCATCCTCGAGACCGGAGCCACCCGGGAGGAGGCTCGCCGGCCAGCTGCGAGTGCTCGTTTGAGGAGCCATCGGTCAACCTCTCGATTACGAAGCGATGTCGACAGTCGTTCCATCCAGATCCAGTACCAGGCGGTTTGTTCTTCCGCAACACCTGAGCGGCCCGGCGGGCGCTGCGCGCCCTTCGGGCCGCGAGTTGGGAGCGTTCTCGTCGTTGCTCGTGTGGTCGGTAGCTCCCCGCCCTCGGCCTGCGGCCTCGGTTGGGATCGAGGACGCGACGATCGTCGGTTCCGCGCGAGATGACGGAGCGCTGCTGTTCACTGGGCCGAGCTCATTCGCCGCCGGAGCAGAAAAGTGCCTCTGAGCTGCGTTGTGATGACTTTCCTTACTAGATAGATCGCGAGACGAGCCGGGCACGCGAGCGTGGCATTCACCTATGACCGCTATGGTCACCTTCTCCTCGAAGTAGACAAGCAGGCGGCTTCGAAGCTCGAAGCGCTGCGGTCGTCAGCGCGGCTCATCTGAAATCACGCGTACCGCCGTCGCAGCCACCAATAAGTGAACCCGCACAGCGCCAGCGCGGCCGCGAGGAAGATCCCCATCTCGGCCCACTGGAACGGCCAGAAGCGACTCGCTGGCTGGTAAGCGACGACTGTGTGGAAGGTCGAAGTGAGCCTCGTGATGCACGCCTGGAGCTGTGCTGCTGACGGCGGCTGTGACCCTCGAAACAACTGCTTGAGCACGGGACAGGCCTGGAACACGTAATGGCTCGTTGGCGCGTGCCCCGCCTTGTCAACAGCGGTTGTCGAGTACACCCAACCGTTCGGAACGTTCACCTGGGGGGCCGTGAGCACGACCTGGCCCACTCCTGGCGTCGGAACACCGCTTTGGATGTAAGCGTTGAAGTTCATCGTGCCTTGACTACCCCCATAGAGGAAGCCCGGACCGAAACCGGCTGAGAGGGGAAGCGACTCGCGCACCGGCGAGGCGAGGTTCGGGCGAACCCAGTACGTCACCGCGACGCGCGCAGCCGCGAACCCTGCGCCCGTGACGGCCATCGCCGGCACCGTTCTGCGCAACAGCACACCTGCCGTCACGCCGAGCGCGAAGGCGAACGCCGCATACCCGATCGGCGCAATGCCGTGGAAGCTGAAGTTCGCGACGCCGAAGCGATCCTGATTCACTGCGTCGAGCGGGCTCGCCCACCAGTCGGCCATCCAAGTGAGCAGTCCGCCGATCGCCATGGCGACGATCCCGACGAGCCCGAGCTTTGCCGCAAGCCATCGCTTTCGGGTGACGCTCTGGGTCCAGACGAGGCGGAAGGTGCCGGTCTCGAGCTCGCGGGCGATGAGCGGTGCGCCGAAGAAGAGTCCGACGAGTGCGGGCACGATGGCCACGATGAAGGGCAGCGCACTCTGCAGCGCCTTGTCCGAGTTGAGCACCGGGTTCGGTGCCGTGGCGCAGTCCCGCGCGACCTTGCACGAGCTCTCGAAGGCGTCATACACGTGCGCGAGGTGCGGACCCGTGATGGCGAGCACGACCGCCACGACACCGAGCCCGATCGCGCCGACGAGGACGGATGCGCGTGACTGCATGAGGGTGAAGCGGATCATCGAAGCACTCCCAGTTCACGACCTTGGTTCGGCCTCGGGCTCCGACCCTGGCTCATGTAGGCGAGGATCAAATCGTCCAAGGTGACGGGCTTCACGTTCCACGAGGGATCGAGGATCGGCCCATCGGTGCGGACGAGAAGCGTGCTCTGTTTGTCGGTGTGGCTCTCCTCGATGGCCACCCAGTCCGCAGGCAGGTTGCCATGGTCGCGGCGGACACCAGAGAGCCGATGATGGCTCCCGAGAAGGTCGTTCACGTAGCCGGCGACCTGGACTTGTGAGGAGAAGAGGACGACGACGTAGTCACAGACCCGTTCGAGGTCCGCGGTGAGGTGCGACGACAGAACGACGCTGACACCGTGCTCGGCGACGATCGTCATGAGGTCCTGAAGGAACTCGCGACGCGCGAGGGGGTCGAGGCTCGCCACCGGCTCGTCCAACACAAGCAGCTCCGGTCGCTTCGCAATCGCGAGCGTGAGGGCGAGCTGGGCCCGCTGGCCGCCGGACAACGAGCCGGCCTTCTGGCGAGGGTCAAGACCGAGACCTTCGATTCGCCGCTCGGCGAGGTCGCCGTCCCAGTTTGGATTCAGGTACGCGCCCATCCGCAGGTGCTTCTTGATCGACAAGCCGGCGTAGGTCGGCGTGTCCTGCGCGACGAAGCCGACCTTGGCAAGCTGGTCTGGTCCGTCGCCTGGCTTGCCGTCGAGCACGCTGATCGATCCGGCGCTCGGCGAGAGCAGACCGACCGCGAGGTGGAGGAGTGTCGTCTTGCCGGCTCCGTTCGGGCCGACGAGCCCGACGACTCTCCCAGTAGGGATCGACAGCGTGCAGCCCCGGAGCGCCCACTTGCGTCCGTACTGCTTGCCGAGTCCACTCGCTTCGATGACGCCGCTCATGCGACGCCCTCGGCGAAGGAGCTGCGGAACGCGGTGCGGTAGATCGCCTCGATGTCGTCGGGCGTGAGGCCGGCGGCTCTGGCGTTGCTCAGCCAAGAGTTCATCGCCTTCAAGAAGCGCGCTTGAACAAGCGGATCGGTTCGCGGCAGCGTCCCGACGACGAAAGTTCCCTGTCCTGGCCGGGGTTGCACCAACCCCTCGCGTTCGAGATCGCGGTAGGCCTTCAGCACCGTGTTCGGGTTGATCGCCAGCTTTGCGACCACCTGCTGCGCGGTCGGCAGTTGGTCACCGGGTTCAAGGAGGCCGAGCTGTAGCGCCTGATGGACCTGTTGGACGAGCTGCAAGTAGGTGGCCACCCCCGAGGTGGCGTCGAGCTGAAACTCGATCATCACTCCTCTTCCACTAATCTGTTAGTTGAATCCTAGAGCGGATGGCTCACCTTCGACAAGTCGGCATGGCCGCGGGCGTCTTGCACGACCTCCAAACGCGGTCCGTTTCTGGGCGTAGCCTCCGGCGTGAGGCACGTTTGAGGCACGAGGAAGGGGTCACAGCTGGGTCATGCCTCGCGGCAGCTCTGTGAGCTGGACTACGGCTCTCGTCGTTGTCCGCGAAAGGGGCGCATCGGGCAGCACACCTGATGCACAACGCGGGTCGCGTCGCGACAGAACGTCGGAAAGGTCAAGCGACACGCTTCGTCGAGAGCGCGCAAGTATTCGGCGTTCGGGACGGCCCCTGGGCCGCCGAGCGCGAACTGTCACTCGGCACCTCGGGCGCGATGTGATCAGTCGAGGCGGAAGTAAACCCAACATTCAACCCAACATTTGCCTTGCACGGCGTCGCACCACGTTGTATTGCGTCTGCCTGCTGCCAGATTCCACTCCTGTGACCAGGTAGAATGCCAGGCCAGGACACGCACAGCAACGCCGTGCAACAGCCTCGATCGGCCTTTGGATCAGGAGGTTGGAGGTTCGAGCCCTCCCCCGCCAGCTCAAAACAACCAGGTCAGCGGCTAGATGAGGTCGGAGCTTGGTCGACAGGATCCAACCCCTCCATCACCCTCCTCCTACGTCTTCCTTCATCCCCGTCTCCTGTACCGCACACCTCTGGCATTGGCGGCGACCCAAGCCCGATCGGTGCCAAATGTGGAGCGGCTCCCGGTCACACAGGTGAGGACCGAAGCGGCTCGCGAATGTCTGAGGAGCGAAGTTGATCTCGATACGCCGGATGAGTCTCGGGGCTGGGTTCCGGTGCCTGACGAGCAGCGTGGCCGTAGGCGACGACGCTCCCGGTAAGTCGAACAACCTGACCCGTTACTACGCCGAGTCGGGCACCCTCCGAGCGTCTTCCTCGGTTCGGGGCTGGCTTGTCTCGCTGACGGTCAAGGGGTCGAGAAGGGATCCGTCGTGACCGAGCAGCACCTGTACCGGATGCTCGGCCTGTGCGCCGGCCCGGTCACCGGAGAACCGCTCGGGCACCTCCGAACAACCGGGCGCCGGCTCCTCAGAGAGGTCGAGGTCGACATCATCGGCTGCCCGTCCCGGCTCGCACAGATCAATTCGGCGCGTCTCGGGTTCAGCTGATGGTAAATGTCACCGCGCCAGAGTGTCCTGCGGCGTCTTTTGCCGTGACCGTATAGACCCCGGGTGCCAGGGACGGGATCGTGAACGCGGCGTCGGAGAACGAACCTGTCGGACCTGCTTGTGGTGAAGGGCTGAACGAAACGACGTGAGTGCCGAACGTGACCTTTACGATCGTTGAGTTGGCGTCGAACCCGCTGCCCGACAGCTCAGCTGCCGTGCCTGGGGCGGCGGAGGCCAGAGGCTGTCCGCTCGAGTTGGAGATCGTCACCCCCGGGTCCATGGCAAAGGGTGTGGTGACAGCGAGCGAGTTGTCTTCGGCCACGAGGGTGTAGGCGCCCTCGATGATCGAGGTCGGCACGGTGCAGGTCTGGTTCAAGGTGTCATTGCCGTCGGTGCCGGCGAAGCACACGAAGGGGCCACGAGGGTGTAGGCGCCCTCGATGATCGAGGTCGGCACGGTGCAGGTCTGGTTCAAGGTGTCATTGCCGTCGGTGCCGGCGAAGCACACGAAGGTCGAGCTGGTTCCCTGGTCGAGCTGGACGCGCAGCGGGTCGTTGATCGGCCAACCCGTGCCGGTCAGGGTGACGGTGGCACCGGACACACTCGGGCTCGGCGTAACGCTCAGGGTGGCGGCGTAGACGTCGAGGTGGACCGTGCTCGAGTTGCCCGACCCGTCCTTGATGACAAGTGGGTAGCGGCCCTGCACGGTAGAGGCCGGCACGACGACGTCGGTGCCGGTGAACTGGCCGACGGCGTTGGTGGTCACCTTGGGCGTGAGCGCCACAGTTGTGCCGTTGAATGTCGCCTTCAGACTGGAGCTGGGGGCGAACCCGCTGCCGACGAGGGCCAGGCTCTGGCCCGCCGCCACACCCACGGCGGCAGAACCGTCGAAGCCCTCCACCGTCACGCCCCGTCGAAGCCCTCCACCGTCACGCCGGGATGGAGGGTAAAGGGTGTGGTGGCCGTCAGTGTCCCGTCGGTGGCGGAAAGGGTATAGGCACCCTCGGGGATGGTGGTCGGCACCGTGCAGGTTTGCGGGGCGATGACCCCGCCCGCGTTCGCGCTCGTGAAGCACATGAAGGTCGAGCCGGTGCCCTGGTCGAGGCTCACACGGATGGAGTCGTATCCCGCCCACCCGGATCCGCTCACGGAGACGTGAGCCGCCGAGGAGCCTGGATTCGGGCTGACCGAGATGGAGGCGCCTCCAGCGCTGGCCACGCCGAGGGGCAGGAACCAGGAACAGAACCCCACGACCGCTGCGATCAGGATCGCGAGCATCCCCCGATGGTGTCTCGAGCGCATTTGAATGTCCCCCTCCAGGCTCCGGCCGCTTTGCTGGTGCCTCCGATGAGATGTTAGGCCGATTTTGGGTTGTCCAAGAACGAGATCGGGAGGCCTCGCGTTTCAGCCGCGATGAAGCTTCGCGTCGGTGAGGCCAGCAGCCGGTTCACGCCCGACCTCGACGTCTCTCGCTTGGCGAGCGTCACGCTCGACGATTACCTGGACGAGCTCGCCGATCGGCTCGCGACTGGGTGGGGCGGCTTCACCGGCACGGTCGAGCAGCTCGAAGCCCCCAGCCGACTGGCGGCCGGAGGACTACGTGATGCTTCCATTCCTTCTCCGGCTCGCATACAAGGGTCGGCACTGGCTCACAGTGCGGTTCGAGCTCAGCCACGATGAGATCGACAGCACCAAACAGCCGGAACATAGCCGGCGACATCGTCGAGCTGTTTGACATCCTCGGACTTGAGACCCCGAGCCCGACCCAGTGCTGGCGATCGACCACCAAATCGCCCAGAAGCTCCATGCCTGCACCTCGATCAACGCGAAGACCAGGTGGAAACGAGCGCGCTCACGATCTGGTCGACCTTCAGATCCTCGCACTCGAGGAGACGATCGACATGCGCGCTGTCGGTGCGACCTCGCAACGATACTCCTAGTGAGACCTCGTTTTCTGGACGGAACCGGACGCGCCGGGACGGACTTGCAGCGCGCGAGGCGCCTGGCGCGTGTTGATTGGTATGCAATGCAGGAAGCCGGGAGGGCGGTTTGGCCGATTCCAGCGCGCAGGCCGAGTACGAGCGGTTCTTCGTCGGCGCCAAGCGCTCGCTGATGGGACAGGCGTTCCTCCTCACCGGCGACATCGAGGAATCGAGGGACCTCGTTCAGGAGGTGTTGCTTCGCGCGTGGCGGGACTGGCCTCGTATCAGCCGGTACCAGGATCCCAACGCGTGGGTGCGCCGAGTGCTGCACAATCTCATCATCGGTCGCTGGCGACGCGAGCGTGGTCGGCGTCGGTTCCAGCTCGGGACGGACCACGGGACTGTCTCACCGCCTCCAAGCATCGGCCATCTCGACATCATCGAGGCGCTCCGTCGCCTGTCTCCGAACGAGCAGCGCGCACTTGTGCTGCATGACGTCGTAGGGCTGAGCGTCGCCGAGGTCGCGGGTGAGCTCGAGGCGCCCGAGGGCACCGTCCGGTCCTGGCTTTCGCGGGGAAGGAGTTCGCTCGCCGTTGAACTCGGTCTCAAGCCGGCACGTGCGGGAGAAGGAGCCGAGCAATGACAATGGACTCGGACGGACCGCTCTCACCGGCGGAGGCCGAAGCGGTTGCGCGGCTCCGGAATGCCGCAGCCGACGCTGCCGATTTGTATTGGCCTCTCACCGCAAGCGATGTCATCGGCGAGCCTGCGAGTGTCGGATCCCTGCACCCGAGGCGGACTCACGTGCTGCGATTTCGAGGCGTTCGCATCGCGGCCATGATCGTCGTCGCCGCGGCGATCGTGGCGGTCTTCGTCGCGCCGATCCCGACCCTTCATCTCGGTGGCGCTGCCAAGAGCCCTTCAACGAGTCGACCTCCCGTCGGCGGCCATCACCCTCCGGTCCAGACAGCTGCCTGCACCACGACGGTGCGGGGAGTGGTATCCGGGCCGGGCTCGCTCAGCCTCGGCTACCTCCCAGCTGGATTCCAACTCACCTCCGGCAATCCCGCGAATCTCGGGGCAGGCACCGTCACCTACAGCTTGACGAAGGGACAACCGGACCCCGCTCGGGTCGAAGTCAGCCTCTCGAACAACTCAGGGCCCCTCACTGCAGCCGTAGGAGGTCGAACGGCGGCACGCAGCGTGCGCATACAAGGACGCCCGGGACTGCTCGAGAGCGGGCCGCCTGACCCTGCCTTTATCGGCGCTTACTGGAAACCGGAGCCGAACGACCTCGTCAGCGTGGTCGGCTACAAGATGCTGGCCGCGACCGTGCTCCAGGTCGCCGAACACGCCGACGTTTCGCCGGGAGGCGTCATCGCGCTCCCAATCGCGCCAGGACCGATCATCAGCCGGGCGAAAGCGGTCGCGATCGCCGAAGCGGAGTTCCCACAAAGTACGGCAACGGCCAAGCTGTCATCGTGGACCGAGGTGGTCAGCCTCATTCAAGCCAGCGACTATGGCAAAGGAATGTTCAGCGTGCCGGGGACACTCGCGGCAGCCCCTTGGAAACCAATCTGGGCGGTGCTTGTGATTCCACGGCACCAGGACTCGGTCTCGCAGGCGCAGGCAGGGCGGGAGCTTGTGGTCGTCAACGCTGCCACGGGCACCAGAGAGCTCACGGCGTCGGCGGGCGATCACAGCTCTTGGTTCAGCGCTCTGACCGATCGTGACCCCAACCTCCGAGGTTGCCCCGGCGGCTCGACCGCTCGGTTACCGTTCGGAGTGCTCACCAGGGACGAGGAGGCGTACACGCTCCGCAATGTGCAGCAGTCCGCCTTCGGGCACCTCCAAACCACGATCGTGCTGAAGCTCACCACCGTCCCGGCGCTCAACCGAGCCGATCCCGGCCTCTATGGCGGCTGCGTCCAGCAGAGCTGCTCGCTCGACGAACTCGTCTGGCCGACCATCGAGGTTATGCGTGCACCGTCCGGCAAGACGCTGTCCTGTCCGCCACCGTGGGTCTCCACTCCGGCCAGCGTCCGCTCGAAGCCGACGAAGCAGTACTACACCATCAGCGTTCCGAACAATTATGAGAGTGGTTGCGGCGCATCGCCTGTATGGGTGTCCCGACTGCAGGACCTTGCGCCTCCGCTGCACGGATGATGCTCCCTCGCAAGGTCTCACTTGGCACCAGTCTCGTGTGCGTCTGGCTGTGGGGCCATGGCATCAGGCGATCATGCCTCGCCGAGCACCCGGACCTTGAGGACGAAGACATTCGCCAGGCTTTGCACTACGCCGCTGAGGCAGTCTCCGAGCGCGAGCTGCCGCTGTGCACGAGCGCTTGAGGTTTCTTCTCGACGAGAATCTCTCGCCTGTCGTCGGCGAGTTGATCAACGGCGCGGGACACGAGGCCGCTCAGTGCCGTATTTGGGACGACGCTTCCTCGGAAGGAGGTCGTATGCCGAAGATGGTCATCACCCACAGCGTCGTCGACGTGGACAACTGGCTGCAGTTCAAGGCAGAGCGGTCCGACGCCGTCGGTGCCATGGGAGTCACGAATGTGGTGGACCTCGTGGCGCAAGATGGAAGCAACAACATCGCTGTGACCGGCGACGCGCAGGATCCGGCGGCAGTACTGGCGGCCATCTCCTCCCCGCCAGCTGATCTGATGGCCACCATGGAAAAGCACGGAGTCATCCCGCCACTGACGGTCTACATCGAGAAGTAGCCCGTTCGCTGGGACACCTCGGCACCCTCCAGGTGCTGGATCATGGCTGGGGTCGCCTCCATTTCCCTTCTCGATCAGGTCGGCACCGACGGATGGTGGCAGTCAGCGGCTCGATCTCACCGCGACGCAACAGCGGGGTCACGGGCGCGGCAATGCGAGCCGTTGCATTGCGTCCGACTGCTGCCATATTCCACACGCGTGACCAGGTGAAATCGCCACCCAGGCGACCAGAGCGACGTCAGGCAGCAGCCTGGCTCGTTCTTTGGATCAGGAGGTTGGAGGTTCGAGCCCTTCCCCGCCAGCTCGTAAAACCCCAGATCAGACATCTATGCGGCCGCCGCTGGCGTCCGCACCCGTGACCGGATGAAATAGGCGGGTCGCCCGTCGAACGCCGATGCTTCTTGGTGCACGGAGCCCGAAGTTCAGACTGGCGTCGGGAA
>JBEKLQ010000163.1:0-5416 GCA_050010115.1 Acidimicrobiales bacterium
TCGACCCGATGTAACAGTAGCTGCCGAGCAGCGGGTTGATCAGCTTGATCATCACCGGCTGGGTCCACGTCGTGAGACCGAAGTTCGTGATCGGGCCAGCAGATTGGACCAGCGCCTTGACCGCCGTAGTCTCCCCCGGCAGCGTGGCCTCCCGACAGAGTTTCTCGACGCTGGGGGTGCTACTGGGACACCCCAGCGCCTTCAACAGGCCGCCCGGCACAAACTCGGGCGAGACGACCAACTCCTTGCCGTCGGCCGGCGGCAGGATCCCACCGGTGAACTGGCTGGGGCTGGCGCCCGGCGGGTCCCAGATGCCGAATTGCGCAGTCACCGGGTGCGCGACCGGCACCGCGAGGCTGCCGACCGTGAACGTGCCGGTGGTGGCGTCCCCTGCGACGCACCCGGTCGCACTGCCGCCCACCGACTCCTCCATGAGGGGGTTTAGAAGCGGGCAGTCGGTGAACGGCGCGTAGATACCACCCGGCGGCGGGTAACCAACGGGCGCCGAGCTGAAGACGTTCCGCCCGCTGTGGATCCCGAAAGAGGCCGGCTGTGCGGCCCGCGCCGGCGACGGCACGGTCCGCGCCGGCGACGCCACAGCCCCGGCGATCGGCCACGCCACGGCCCCGGCGATCAGCGCTCCCGTGGTAGCTAACGTCGCGCTCGCCACCACGAACGCGTGGCGGATCCGCCAATTGGATGCTTTCATCATTTCCCCCTTCGGTTGATTTGCCCAGCGCTTACCATGCACGGTTACCCCTTAAGTTACCGGCGAGTAGAATTGAAACACTGATGTACACAAGTGTCAAGCTCTACTGCCATCTTGGCCCCGTGCGGTCAGGGAACTGCTCGTAGAGAGCGCTCCGAGATACCCGCGCTCGAACCAGGACGTCTGCGACGGTCGTAGCGGCGTATCCCTTGGCCGCGACGGCGCCAGAGCCGGTCGAGCAGGGCCGGCTGAGTACCTGACTGGACTCGCCAACGCACAGCACCCGTCCGAGCGTTGCGGTCGACCAACCATGTCGGCGAAGGACCGTAGACGGCTGTCTCCGACTCGATCATGTCGTGGCTCAACGCCAGGGGTCGCTGACGTCAGCAGGGTCGAGGCTTGCCAACGGACGCTCCAGGCACGCGGATCCAAGACGTAGAGCATCGGCCGCTGCGTCGTGAACTCGAGCAGCCCTGCCGTGCCACTTGTCACGGACTGTACACAGCCAAGGTACGAAGCGTCGAAGGCTCCGAGAACTCGACCCGTTGAGGAGTCGAGTTGGCACTCTCAGGGGATGGCTGCGCCGTGAGGAGCTATCGCGGGCGGGGTGTGCTTCGGCTGCTATTCGGGTCGGTGAACTCACTCGGCAAGCGCCGCGACGAAGGTGGCTTCTTCCTCCTCGGTGAGGTCATTCACGGCGGCGTGCGAGACTGCTGCTGCTCACTCGACGCTCTCGCTCGGGAACGCCGGCACCTCCGTGAAGACCTCCAATGGGGTCACCTGGACGCTGGTGGTGGGCTGGGACCAGGTGGAGAGCACGGAACCCCCGAACTTGAGCGTCGGCCTCGAGCGGACCGACTCGACCGGCGGCACGGGCTACGAATTCCACGATTGGAGCTTTGTCGTCACCACCGCAACGCTGAAGTTCGACTCTACGACGGGTGCGGGGACGTTGAACAGCGGCACTCAGGCCAGCCCCATAGCCACGGTCGATCTCGCCTTCAGGGCCACGTCGAGCAAGAAGGCGACGTGCAGTAGTGGGAGCAAGACCATCTACAGCGGAACACTGACCGGCAAAGTCTCGCTCGTCACGAGTTTGACGGGTGGAGGCACCGTGAAGGACGCGTCGCCGAGCTTCAAGACTGCAAGGCCGGAGATCACCGTGGATTCCTCCTGCGTGGTCCCAACCGACGACTGCACGGCGGAGTTGCTCTTCGTCTCCGGGACCTCTGACACCACAACGCCGCTGGCTAGCGGCTTGTCCGAGACCGTGTCCGGCAAGGCGATCGACTACGTCGGCGTCATTCGCGAGAAGGCGCTCAGTGCTCCGATCTGGCTTCATATGGCACCAGCGCGCCCCTCCGCGAGGGCGAAGGACTCTACCGACGGCGCCGGTCGGGGCGCACAATCACAGGTATGCGGAGGACGGTCGGCGGCGGGTTGGTGATCCTGCTCGTCGTCATGGGGCTGGCCGGAGCGCCACGCCAGTCGGCGTGGAGCGGGGCAGCGGCTCGAGCGGCGGCGGTGAACGCTGTCGCAAGGCTGGCGGGCGTTTCGGCCGCAGCGCGAGACGCCGGGCCATCCTGCCCCGTGCCGCCGAGTGGGGTCTTGTCGGAGGCCCCGAGCATCCCAAGCGGCGGCAAGACGGTGGCGCTCACGTTCGACGACGGTCCGGGCGCGAGCACAGCCGCGATTCTTTCGATACTCGAGGCATTCGGCGTGCGGGCGACGTTTTTCAACATCGGAGAACAGGAGACGTGGTACCCGCAAGACGTTGTTGCGGAGGCGGAGGCGGGTTTCCTGATCGGCAATCACACGTGGAACCACCCGGATATGACGAAGCTCTCCGCTGCGGCCCAAGCGGCTGAGTTGGACGAAGTGATCCAGGAGCAGCAGTCGCTGGTGGGATCCTCGCCATGTGTCTTCCGTCCGCCGTACGGTGACTACGACTCGACCACGTTGGCGTTGGCCCGCCAGCGCCACATGGCGGTGTGGCTGTGGGACGTCGACACCGAGGACTGGATGGCTGAGGGCTCATCGTCGGCCTACTGGGTGAATCGCATCATCTCACTCGCCGAGTCAGAAGGCGGGGCACTGAGCCACCCGGTCGTGCTCATGCACAATCAGGCGATACCCATGCCGGCGACGGTTGCTGCGCTGCCGACCATCATCCGGTACTTCCAGGACCACGGCTACACCTTCGTCGACCTGCTCGGGCACACGGGGCCGCCGTCGTCGTGTGGGACCTCGGCCGAGAACCGTCCCCGTGCTGCAGGCACCGTGGTCGGACCCGGTCACCAGCTCCTCCCGGGTACGACCGTAGCGTCGCCGGGTGGGCAGTTCCACTTTGTCATGCAGCGCGACGGCAACCTCGTCGTGTACACGTCGGACGGTCGCGTGCTCTGGGAAAGCCAGACGAACGGCAACCCCGGAGCTTCTGCGGTGATGCAGCGGGACGGTAACTTCGTCATCTACTCGGCGAGCGGCCGGGCACTCTGGGAGAGCCGGACCGACAACCATCCGGGCGCGTGGCTGGCCGTGCAGACCGACGGGAACGTGGTCGTCTATGACTCGGCGGGTCCGCTGTGGGCAACCTCGTCTCTGGATTCGGAACTGCTTGGCGGCGAGCAGCTGCAGCCAGGGTGGTACTTGCAGTCGCCCGGCCGCTTGTGCGAGCTCGTCATGCAGAGCGACGGCAACCTCGTGTCGCTCTCGGCCAACGGTCGGGTGCTGTGGGAGACCGGGACAAACGGCAACCCCGGAGCCTTGGCAGTCATGCAGCGCGACGGCAACTTCGTCATCTACTCGACCGGCGGCCGAGCGTTGTGGGAGAGCGGGACGCAGGGGCATGCCGGCGACCGCCTCACGGTCACAGACTGGGCGCAGGTGCTCGTCGCGTCGCCCACCGGCGCCCTGCTTTGGGAGCGCGACTGATGCTCTGAGCGACCCCGCGAGCGTTGTGACCAGCGGAGAAGTTATGCCGCCGCCGGCGAGAAGGGCACGATCGCCGGTTCCCGTTCGAGCGGACCCGGTTCCCCACGCCTGACATCGCTCCGGCGGGCATGCAACGATCAGTGAATGGACGCAAGCCGGGCGGATCGATGGCTCTGGTCGGTCCGCTTGTACAAGACCCGGCCAGAAGCGACCGACGCGTGCCGGGGCGGGCATGTTCGCATCAACCGATCAGTAGCCAAGCCGGCCTCCCCAGTCCGGGTCGGTGACCGGATCACGGCGCGTGCCGGAGGGCGGGAGCGGATCATCGAAGTGGTCCGGGTCATCGACAAGCGCGTGGGCGCTCTGGCTGCATCAGAGTGTTACGTGGATCACAGTCCTCCTCCACCGCCGCGTGAGATGGTCGCACCGGTGTTCGTGCGTGATCCGTCGGCCGGCCGGCCGACCAAGCGAGACCGCCGACAGCTCGACCGGCTGCGCCCGCGCTGACCTGCCCGCTCACGCGACTGCGAGATGGGCGGTCAGAGCTCGGCTTCCGGTGGCGTGCTCGGCTCGTGCACAGCGACCCCGCCGTTTGACGCGACCACGGTCGGCACTCTCGACCCCCATTGATGATCGGCTCGGCTTCGTCCTCATCGAGCGCCCAGCCACGGTCGGGATGCTTGCCGAAACTCATCATCCCGAGGCAGATTCGCGACACCCTCAGGCCCGTGACGCCAAAGTTGACGTACTTCATTGCTTGTCTCACCTCTCCCTTGCGGCTGATCGCTGTTCCGGTGACCGCGTCACCCTATTGGCGCGAGTCGATCCACAGGTCACAATGGCCGTACCGCGTGGGCGGCGCCGCACCCAGAGTGAGGAGGTCTCGGTGTCCGATTCTTCGACGACTGCTCCATCAGCACCATCAGCGCCATCAGCGCCATCAGCACCATCGGTGGCGGACGTCACGCTCGATCCGAACAGCGAGCGCGGATATATCCGCGACCCTGAGTCAGCCGAGGCGTTTCAAGCGGCCGCTCAGGCACTCTGTGACGCGGACGGGTGGGAGAACCCGGCCGGTATCCGCGAGCTGGTCGCTGACCTGGCCCTCGAGGGTGGCGGCGTGAAAGGAATCGGTCTCGTCGGCGCAGTTCTCGTGCTCGATGAGGCGGGTTATCGCTTCGAACGGGTCGCCGGCACCAGCGCCGGCGCGATTGCAGCCTCGCTCATCGCCTCGATCACCCAGGCCCACAAGAAGATGACGGACCTGAAAGGAATCATCGATCGCCTGGTGTTCACCAATTTCATGCCGGAAGGCAAGGTGCACGAGTTCATCGACGGGCACCTCGGGAAGTTCGGCAAGGTGGCCGTCGATGTCGCCACGTTGACGGACCACTCCGGCCTGTATCCGGGCACGTATCTGTTCGACTGGCTCACACCGATCCTCGAGCAGATGAACATCCGGCACTTCGGTGATCTCAAGATCACTTTGCAAGATGACCCCGGCATGAGCCTGCCCGAGGGGCACGAGTACCGGCTCGTGGTGAACACGTCGGACATAGTCCGTGGACAGCTGGCGCAGCTGCCGTGGGACTACCCGCTCTACGGTCACATCGCCGACGACGAAGAGGTGGTGCAGGCCGTCCGTGCGTCGATGTCGATCCCGTTCTTCTTCGAACCGGTCACGTTCAGTGCGAATCGCGCAACCGTCAGGATTCCGCGACGGACGGCGGCACGATCGATCAGATCTACGAAGCCGGCGAGGTCACTTTCGTC
>JBEKLQ010000164.1:0-5378 GCA_050010115.1 Acidimicrobiales bacterium
AGCCGCTCGGCGACCTCCTCAGGCACTCCGGCGGTCGATATCAGTACCTCGCTGGTGTACCTCGTCTGGCCCGGGAAGAGGAGTGAGTCGAGCACCTGCAGGGGGACCAACACCGGTTGGCTCTGGTCGACTTCGCCGCCGGTGACGGCCGGCACTTCGCCCGTGGTCACCCGCGCCTCCTCGGTGACCGCTGGAGCCCCGTCCAAACCCGTCGGAATCACGCCGCCAGTCTGCCCTCTTCACGCACCGCGGCGGGTGCCGGGCACAGGCGCGACGACGCCGCCCGCGCCCCAACTACCCCCGGCGAAGGGCGGACGGCGTTCGTCTTCGGACCGGACCGCGGGTCCCGGCTCAGAATTCGGTGAGGGTGAGGATCTCGCCCTGCAGCACCTTGTACTCCGGGGAGTTCGTGATCGGGAGGAGCGACATGAGCTTGGCCATGTTGCCGGTGACGCGGACCCTGCCCTGCATGAAGGCGGCGTTCGCGTCGAGCTCACCCTTTTGGATGCGCATGGCATCCTCGTAGGTCTGGGTGAGCGTCACCTCGGCGTCCGGGAGCTCGCCCAGCTGGCTCTCGAGGAGCTTGCCGTTGTCGAGCACCCAGTAGTACTTGATGTCCCCGTCGGGGCCGCCTGTGACGACGTACTGCATCCGTGCGGTCGCGCCCGGCCGCTCCGGCTGAGTCTCGGCAAGCTTCTTGCCCTCGTCGAGCCACTCCTGAGTGAGCCACTTCGTCATGTTGTTCCTCCTGATCGATCGGGTCGTGCACGACAGTTGAGTACGGAGATCCCGACGCGGCGCCGATGTTAGGGCCGACGAGGTGACTTGCGCTCATCTAATGGGATCCCCACCGGCGAGAAAGTCAGCCGGACGCCGCTCAGCGGCCGGCGGGCGTCCACACGCCGGCGAACAGATCGGCCTCGGGCAGCTCGGAGTCCACCCGGCTGCGAGCCAGCACGTAGTCGTCGAAGGGGTGAATTGCGCCCTGCACCTCGGGCGGCAACCCGAACCAGAACTTCGAGGTGGGGTCCACTTGGGTGGCATGCGCGAGCAGCGCAGTGCGCCGCACGTCCTCGAAGCCTGTCAGGTCGATCGATGTCGTGATGTTGTCGTCCTCACCCGGCCGATCGAGCCACCTGGAGTCGAATGGCGACTCGAGCCCCAGCTCGAGGAACTTCTCATGCGTGGCGACGACTCGCCGCTTCGACCACACGACGTAGTAGAGCTTCAGCGGTGCGTACGGCGCGCCGGCCTCGGGGAAGGCGTCCGGATCGCCGGCGGCGTCGAATGCCGCCATCGAGATCTCGTGCACACGGATGTGGTCAGGGTGGGGGTAGCCGCTGTGGTCCTCGCCATAGGTGACGATCACCTGGGGGCGGACCCTCCGGATCTCGGCGACGAGGCGCCCAATGGCTTCATCGAGCGTAGCGGCGGCAAAGCTCGCCGGGTTCGAGTTCGCTTCCGAGTCCGCCATGCCGGAGTCGCGGTACCCGAGCATCACGAGCTCGTCGTAACCGATCAGCTCGACGGCAGCCTGGAGCTCACCGGCGCGTATCGCCCCGATGTCGGCTTTGACTTCGGGCGTGTCCAGCACCGGGTTCAGAATGTCGCCCTCTTCACCACCGGTACAGGTGACCAGCACGGTGTGCACACCCTGAGCGTGGTACTTGGCGACGGTGCCCGGGCCCTTTGACGCTTCGTCGTCGGGATGGGCGTGGACCGTGAGGAGGCAGAGGCGCTCGTCCATCGCGCTGACGCTACCGCCCGCTCCGCCCGCCGCCCTACACTGCTAGTGCGGCCAGCGCAGAGGAGAGGAAGGCGCACATGGGTGTGATGAAGCGGCTCACTGGGGTCTTGCAGGCCAAGGCGAACAAGGTCATGGACCGCGTCGAGGATCCTCGCGAGACGCTCGACCTCTCGTATGAGAAGCAGCTCGAACAACTCCAGCAGGTCCGTCGCGGGGTTGCCGATGTCGCCACGGCGCGCAAGAGGATCGAGCTCCAGGCTCAAGGGCTGCAGCAGAGCGCGGCCAAGCTGCAAGAGCAGGCACGGCAGGCCCTCGCCCAGAACCGAGAGGATCTCGCGCGCGAGGCACTCAGCCGCCGGGCCGCGTTGTCGACCCAGCTCGAGCAGCTTCGCGCTCAGCACGAGCAGCTCGTCCAGCAAGAGCAGGGGCTGGTGGCCACGACGCAGGCACTGCAGGCCCGAGTCGAGGCATTCCGGACGCAGAAGGAGACCCTGAAGGCCTCCTACACCGCCGCTCAGGCGCAGACCCGGATCGGCGAAGCTGTCTCCGGCATCTCGGAGTCCATGACCGACACCGGCATGGCGATGCAAAGAGCGCAGGACAAGATCGCCCAGATGCAGGCTCGAGCCGGAGCCGTGGACGAGCTGCTCGCCTCCGGCACCTTGACCGACCTCACTGGCTCCTCCGATCCGCTGCAGGCTCAGCTCGACAAGGCGAGCCAGACGAGCCAGATCGAGCTCGAGCTCGCCCAGATGAAGGGCCAGCTCGCGCCGCCACCTGCCGCTCCAACTGGAGCCCTCACCCCGGGTGCACCGGGCGGAGCAGCGGCATTGCCGGATGGCGCGGAGCCTGCCGAGGCCGAGCCAGTCGAAGCCGAGACCGTGGACGAGACGCCGTCAGCGTCGGCGGGTACCGGCTCTGGGGACGGCGCGGCAGGCGATGACCTGTTCTCGCTCGGGAGCGAAGGGAGCAACTCATGATCGTCCGCATCCTCGAAGACGGGCAGTATGACGTTCCGGCCTCCGAGCGAGCCGCCTTGGACGAGCTCGACGCCAAGCTGTCGGAGGCGATCGAGGCAGGCAACAAAGCCGGTTTCTCAGTGGCGCTCGCCGCGTTGATCGAGAAGGTGCGATCGAGCGGCAGCAAGATCGACGCAACCACGCTCGTGCCGTCCGAGCTGACGGTGCCGCACGAGACTGCTTCTTTGGAGGACGTCGCGAACCTGCTCTCCTCCGAGGAGACTGTGGAGGCCTGAGAGCGATGGCAAAGACGAAATTCGAAGTCGACCGCGGGCTCACCGCCCGGATGATCACGACAGTCTTCCTCCTCGGACTCGTCTATGCGATCGGTGTGACCGCGGCGTTGATCGCCGGCGCACCAGTGGTCACAGTCGTCGTGATCGCCGCGGTGATCCTGTGCATGCAGTACTACTTCTCGGACCGCATCGCCCTGTGGTCGATGAAGGCCGAGATCGTCACGCCGGAGCAGGCGCCGGGGTTGCACGCCGTCGTCGACCGGCTGTGCTCGCTGGCTGACATGCCCAAGCCCCGGGTCGCCATCGCGAAGACCGATATGCCCAACGCGTTCGCGACCGGCCGCAGCCAGAAAGCAGCGGTCCTGTGCGTGACGACCGGGCTCGTGAGGCGGCTCGACAACGAGGAGCTCGAGGCGGTGCTCGCCCACGAGCTCTCGCATGTGGCCCACCGCGACGTCGCCGTCATGACGATCGCGAGCTTTCTCGGGATCCTCGCCGGTCTCGTGACCCGCCTGCTCTTCTACAGCGAGCTGTTCGGCGGCATGGGCGGCCGCGGGCGCGGGGGCGGGCGCAACCAGGGCATGGCGCAGCTCGCCGCGTTGGAGTTCGCCGCGTTGTTGTTCTCAGCGTTGATCTACGCGATCAGTTTCTTGTTGATCCGGGCACTGTCCCGCTACCGGGAGCTCGCAGCCGACCGCTCCGGTGCCATCCTTATCGGCCAGCCCCGGGTGCTTGCCAGTGCCCTCGTCAAGGTGACCGGCGACATCGGACGCATCCCGACGCGGGATCTGCGGTCCGCCCAGATGTTCAACGCTTTCTTCTTCGCCCCGGCCTCCACGAAGGGGGTCAGCATCTCCTCGCTGTTCGCCACGCACCCCTCGCTCGACGTGAGGCTCGAGCAGCTGGCCAAGCTCGAGGCGGCCATGGGACGGCAGGGCTGATGATCGCTCGCCCAACCAGCTCCATCAGGTGAAGATCTTCGACGTCCTGCTCGGGCGCACGAAGCCAATCCAGGCAAATCTCGATGCCCTCTTCGGGTTGCCGAGCGCCTTCATCACGCTCGAAGCCAGCGAAGCGCTGGTGCCATCCGGCGAGGCCGGCGTGTGTTACAAGCCGATGGCCGGACAACCCTTCGCCAAGACCACCGAGGAGATCGAGGGACTCTTGGCGGTCGGGGGCGATCCCGCCAAGGTTCGGGAGGAGACAGACCAATTCGGCTACCACTGGGTCGTACTCTCCAGCAGCGATCCCCAAGCGCTCGTCACCCAGGCCCACATGGTGAACACGACGCTGCAAGAAGAGGGCTACGGGCCCCAGCTGCTGTGCTCGGTGTTCGGGTTCCACCCGAGCGGCGCCACAGGGTCTGCCACGGTGTACCTCGTGTACCTGTACAAGCGCGGGACGTTCTACCCATTCGTCCCGCTCGGCGGGCACGAACGGCGTGACCAACAGACCGAGCTGCGCCTCGAGATCGTGCTCGGCAACGACCTCAGGACCGAGAAGGAAAAGGAGCGCTGGATGGCGCTCTGGGGCCTCCCGGTCCACTGAACTCGGGCCGGCCAGGTGGTGAGCGCCACCTCGCCTTGCGCACCGAGCCCGCCCAACCAGGGCGCAGCCACTGCAGCTACCGGCGACGGTTGGAGCGACGGGGAGACACGTAGCCGGCCCGCTCGGAGTCAGGGATGTACGCGCCGCCCGCCCGCCAGGGATCCCAGGCGGGCGGCTCGTGAGCGAGGTAGTCCGCCACCACGCTCTCGACGCGATGAGGAGCGATCTCTGTGCGGCCGTCCCCGCCGGGCCGGAGGCGGCCGACGATGGCACCGACGCCGTTGGCCTCCCACAGGACACCCGAAGGCTCTTCGGCTGAGAGCAGGAGAGCGAGCGGCCCGAGGTCCGGGCGCAACGGCACGCGGCGGCTGGCGAAGCGCACCCAACCCTCGTAACGAAGGTAGAGCTCGCACCACTCGCCGTCGAACGCCAGGATCCGGCTGGCGGTCGTGGCCGAGTGGACCGCCACGGCATGGATCGGGAGCCCGCCGGACGCACCGGCAGCCCGCTCCCGACCGGACAGGGCCGCGGCCGGCCCGAGGCGGGTGACGACAGCCAGATCCAGGCGACAGTCGCGGTGCTCGACGATCTCCACGTCGCCGACCGCCAGAGCGGAACGGCCGATGGCCAGCTCCTCGGCCTCCGTTGCCCAATACCGCTCGAACCGGTCAGGGCGCTCGAGGAGCTCGGGTACGAGCGGGAGGACTGCCCCGTAACACGCCGACGTGCCCGCACCAGCGCCTGCTTCCGCCGCCGCCATCGGCATGACAGCGAAGCTGACCTGCGCCGCCACCTCGCTGCGCACGACGCCGAAATCCCCGCAGGAGG
>JBEKLQ010000165.1:0-10405 GCA_050010115.1 Acidimicrobiales bacterium
CGTCGAGGACGATGTCGTGGACGCCGATGTTCTCGTGGAACAGCCGGCGAGCAGGCCGACGAGTGCGAGAGCGATCACTGCGAGCAGTGGTGCTGGGCGAGAGGGGCGGCAGGCGCTGGAGCCTCCGAAGTTTCCGGAGCTGCGGGAGTGACTGGGTGTCATGGTGTCCGATCGGTTAAGCGTCACATCGTCGCCGGCAGCAGCCGGGCGGCGTTCTCGAAGGTGAACATGGCCACCGGCAACAGGACCGGCGTGGAGAGCACGTAGACGAGCAGCGTGCGTCCCGTCCGCCGGTAGGCGATCACGGTCCCGACGAGCAGGAGCACGAGAGCGCCCCCCCACCCCAGCAGCCCGACGAGCGCTGAGCTGTCGCCGCCGAGCCCGAGCTCTGAGGCCACTGCCGGGCGGGGTGGGCTGGTTGGAGCCTTCACCGGGTCGCCAGTGAGGCGGGCCTCTACGACGTAGAACCCGGAGGGCGGGACGGACTGGTTCGAGGTGACCAGAGCGAGGAGACCGAGGTTCGAGTGCAGGACCGGGAGTGTCTGACCGGCCGGGACGACGAACTGGCGCGTCATTACGTACTGGAAGCTGCCGAGGAAGTCCACGACGCTGATCTGGTCGCCGGGGCGCATCTGGTTGATCGAGGCGAACGGCCCTCCGTAGGTGAGCCTCCGACCGGCGATCACTGCTTCACCAGCCGATCCTGGGAACGACGTGGCTGGCATGAGGCCAGGCCCCTGCTGGAGGTCGGTCGCGGTGGTCCCTTCCACGACCACGTCCCGAAGCCCGATCGCAGGGATCTCCAGCACAGCGGCCGCCTTCCCATCTGCGGGGGCGCGCTGGTCGAAGGCGGCGTACTCGGCCGCGCACGTCGGTGCGTACTTCGTGCACGTGCCCGACCCGAAGGTGGTGAGCAGGCGCCGCTGGTTGTGCACTGCCTGGAGATCAGACCAGCCGAACAGGTAGCCGGCGAACAGCAGTAGGACGATCCCCGTGAGCGTGACCGCCAGCCCGAGGTTCTCGACCGCCGAGGCCCGAGGCCGGGCGCCGTTGCCCGATCGGCTCGGCGAAGGGAGCATCAGTTCGCCCTTGGTCTGGACTTGCGTCTCGTCGTAGTCGCCGAAACTCTGCGCGGGGGCATGCTCGCTCTCGAGGTCGTCAGGTTCCTGGAGCTCGGTGACCGACATCTCTAGTGCGCACCTCGGGGACGACGGCGCGTCTTCAACAACAAGCCAGGTCCCACGAACAGGGCGCCGGCGACGAAGGATACAAACGCCGGCACGAGCCAGGCGTCACCGTGACCGAGTACGGAGAACGACGTCGACTGGAATGCAACGGTTGTCGGCGTGATCCTCGGTGATGTCGTCGGCGTCACTTTCGGGGTCGTGGTGGGGGTCACCTTCGGCGAGGTGGTCGTCGGGACGCTCGCGAGTGTCGTCGTGGTGGTAGCGGACGTGCTGGTCGTGGTGGTAGTGGACGTGCTGGTCGTGGTGGTCGGGCCGGTCGTCGTGGTGGTGGGGCTCGTCGTGGTCGTCGTGGTCGTCGTGGTCGTAGTGGTCGTAGTGGGCGGGGGTCCCTGCACGTCCTTCGCGACCGCGGCGAGCGATGCGGTGTACATCGATGCCGGCAAGGGCACGAAGCCCGGTGGGAGGTCGGCGGTCTGCGATCCACCCGTGATGTTGAGTACGTCATCGAGCAACGTCTTGATGGCCACGGCGTTGGCAGCGGTCTGGTTGGCTGTCGGGACGACGGCGTACCAGATCTCCGGCAGGGGATAAGCGGCCGGGTTCTTGTCGTCGAAGTTGGCTGACAGCGTCCCGTTCTTGTTCACGGTCGCACCCGATAGAGCGGCGTCAAGAGACGTCGCCGTCGGCAGCACGAATCGGCCGGCCGCATTCTGTAGGGCGGCTGGAAGTAGGCCGTAGTAGTTCGCCTCCGACGAGTTCATCGGAGCAAAACCCGCTACCGCCGTGTTGGTTGCATTCGGCGGCGCCACGAACCCCGAGAGCTTGAGCTCCTGCTGGTTGGGGTCATTGGTGGCGGTCCACTCGAAGGTGTTGAGAAGCGGGGGGAACGAGTCCGTCGTCGGGCATGTCTTGTCATTCACTCCGCCGGCGGCCAGTCCAGCGAGGAGAACCTTCGACGCGATGTTCGGGTCGACGACCTTGTAGGTGCCGAGGTAGACGGGGACGTTCGGGGCCGAGCAGATCCAGTTGAAGACGTCACTCGTGCTGCTTGACGGGTCGGAGCGCACGAAGGCGCCGTATTCACCGGGAGCCCGGAAGCCGCTGATCGAGTTCAGGGCGGCGATCAGGGGGCAGTCACCCCCGTAGGCCGGGCCGCAGTTCGCCACGTCCGCACCGTTCTCGAACGAGTAGTAGTTCGTGATCAGGCCGGCCACCATCGTCGGTGTCAGCGAGAACGTGTTGTCCGGGAAAATACGGCCGTTCGCGCTGTCGGCTATCAGCGACTTGAAGGCGATCACTTGAGCGCTCAGACCGACCGGGATCAGCGAATAGCCCGGTTTGCCGTCAGAAGCCTTCAACAGGGCCAGCTGAGCTTGAACGTCGGGGGAGTTCGGGTCGTCGATGAACGCCAGCTGGTCGGCGCCGCCTACCAACCCGGTGACGGCTGCGAGGGAGTCGATGGCGACGTCGATGCCGATCGCGGGTGTCTTGCCCGTGCAGTCGTATTGCGAGGCAGTCGGGAAGATTTGGTCGATCCCGAATTCGCTGGAGGTGCTGACGAACGTGGCGCTCGCACAACCCGAGCTGGACTTGGCGAAGCTGACCGGCACGGCAACGGCGTTGTTCGGGTTCAGCATGAAATTCAGTTTCCCGTCCGAGTCCAGGTAGGGATCGGTGACATCGATCGAGCACGGGTCCGCGAAGTCGTCGCAGTAGAACGTTCCCACCGTCTGAGTACCTGGGATCTTGCCGTTGAGGGGGGTGTTCCCGTCGTTCGCATCCTCTTGGGTCGCGAAACTTATCGAGGCCGTGCCTTCCGAGGACGCAGTCAGCACAACCTCCGGGTTCAGCAGCTCTGGTGTCGCTTGCAGCATGCAGATGGGATCGCGCTGGGCGAGCGTGTACTGGCTCGAGCAGTAGTAGATGTAGATCGGATCGCCCGGGGGGAAGTTCTCGGCCGTGATGAATACCCACTGGTTCGGGCCGAGCGCGGCGGCAGGCGTAACGATCACTTCGGGGCAGGTCGTACCGGTCGGGCAACTGGCAGGGATTGTCTCGCACGTCGAGTTCACCGGGCAGGCGCCGTTACTCGCCGAGTTGGTCATTCCGGCCGGGTGCGGTGTCGGCGCGGCGGAGGCACCCGGCGCGACCAAGACAACGAACCACAGCCCGGCGGCCACCACGGCCAACACCCGGCCGAGCACCCGGAGGCGGCGGGCGAGCTCGTAGCCGGAGTCGAGCGCAGGCGATGAACCGTCGTCTCGGCGGCGGTGGAAGGGTACGCGTGTCATCGCGGCGGGTGTTCTTGCGCTCGGGCGGGAATGAGCCGGCGCGTGCCTCGACGCCGGCCAGCGAGCAGCAACGCTGGGGCACCGAGGACGACGATCGCCGAGGCGAGCCCGAGCCAAAGTGTGCCTGCGCCGGGCCCGGAATCACTCTCCAAGCTGTTGATCGCACCGAGCAGCTTGAGCCCGGGAACCGACGTTGACTTCGTCTTACCTGGCGTCGAGATCACTCCGGTCGGTTGCCCGTTCGGTCCGCCACCGGACGACAGGCCGCCGCCCTTCTGCTTCCTGCCGCCCAGGGTGGTCCCGCCGCCCTTCTGCTTCCCGCCGCCCGGGGTGGTCCCGCCGCCCGAGGTGGTCCCACCGCCCGAGGTGGTCCCGCCTCCCGAGGTAGTGCCGCCGCCCGAGGTGGTGCCGCCGCCCGGGGTGGTCCCGCCGCCCGGGGTCGTGGTGGTCGTGGTTGTGCCACCCCCGCCCTGCTGGGGCTCACCGGGCAGCGGCGTCTGACCGTCCACATATGGGTTCTGGCAGTTGGAGGCCGTCGGCTTGGCCGGCGCCTTCGCTGCTCCGTTGATCCGGTCGATGCCATTGAAGTCATCTTGCACAAGGTTCGGTGGCAGCGGTGAGTAACCGAGCTGACCTGCCGCCTGCTGGCCCTTGCAGGCGATGAATTGGATGAACTGCCCGAGCACCGCGCCCTTTTGCGGGTTCTCGGTCCCCTCCTGAGTCACGAGGTAGCTGTAGGCAGAGATCGGGTAGGTGTCGGGGAGGGGGTTGGTGTAGACCCCGTCCAGCTTCTGCTCGAGGTCGGGCAGCAGCTGAGCGCCCTCGAGAGCGACCGCGTCGTTGAGCTCGGTTGGGATCACGTAGTTGCCGCTCTGGTTATGGATGTAGGCGCACGGCTTGTCGTGCAGTTTGGCGTACGCCGTCTCCACGTAGGTGATGGCGCCGTTGGCCGCGGCGACGTCGTTCGAGGCGATGTCGGAGCCCTGCGCACCGATCCACCCCGTCAGGTTGTACTTCTTCGGATAGTTGCCTTGGGTCGGGTACGGCCATATCGCGTCGGCTCCGGCTGGGTAACCCATCGCCGTGGAGAAGGCGTTCCAAATGCTCGGCTGCTCGAACGTGAGGTACTGCGTGAACAGGTAGTTGTCGCCGGATGCGTCACTCCGCCAGACGACCGAGATCGGTGTGTGCGGAAGTAGCGCGCTGGAGTTGAGCGCCTTTATGGCCGGGTCGTCCCAGTACTTGATCTGGCCGCTGAAGATGTCCGCCATGAGCGACGAGTTGAGCAGCAGCTGAGTGACCGGCTTCCCGGTGATGCCGGTGAGGTTGTACATGAGGCATGTGGCGCCGGCGACGTCGGGAAGGTATTGGTACGGCTCGTTCGGCGTGGCGGACGCTTGCCCGGTCGAGTAACCGATCTCGGACGCCCCGAAGTCGATCTGGTTCTGGGCGAACTGGTTGAGCCCGAGGACCGACGAAGTGGTGTTGTAGTTGATCGTGTCGCCGTAGATCGACTGGACCTGGGCGGTCCACTGGTTGATGGCGACCGCGGCGTAGCTCGAGCCACCACCGTTGACGAGCGGGCCGCCGGCGAGGGCCGGCTCGGGGCCTAGCGACGAGGTGCCGACAGCGGCGAGCGTGCTGAGCGGGCCGACGACACCGAGCCCGACTGCGGCCACGGCGAGTGCGACCCGCACCGCGCGAGGCGCCCGGGCCCGCCGCTTGCCGCGGGTCGAAGGGGAGTGTGAACGGTCAGCCGAATCGCCCGTGGACATAGTCCGAGGTCCTTTCGTCGTTCGGGTTCTCGAAGATCTGCTCGGTGGTGCCGGACTCGACGATGCGGCCCGGCTGGTTCTCCGCCGCCAGGAGACGCGCTGTGCCTGCTGCATGTTGTGGGTGACGATCACGACGGTGACGTCGTCGGCGATTTCGCGGATCGTCTCTTCGATCCGCCTCGTCGAGGTGGGGTCGAGGGCCGAGCAGGGCTCGTCCATGAGCAGCACGTTCGGCCGCACGGCCAGTGCCCGTGCGATGCAGAGCCGCTGCTGCTGGCCGCCGGAGAGCTCGCCGCCGAGGGCGTGCAGGCGGTTGCGCACCTCGTTCCACAGCCCCGCCTTCTCGAGCATCTCGCGGACGAGGTCGCCGCGCTCGGAGGCCCGTACCTTCGTGCCGGCAAAGCGCAGGCCGGCCAGCACGTTGTGCTCGATGGTCATGGCCGGGAACGGGTTGGGCTTCTGGAAGACCATGCCGATGCGCTTTCGCACCTCGGTGGCCCGCATCTGGGGGGCGTAGATGTCGTCTCCGTCCAGCAGCACCCTGCCGCCGAGCTCGGCTTTGGGGACGACCTCGTGCATGCGGTTCAAGATGCGCAGGAACGTCGACTTGCCGCAGCCCGACGGTCCGATGAGCGCCGTCACCTTGGAGCGCTCCATGGGGAGCGACACCCGCTCCAAGACGAGACGGCCGGTGAACCAGGCCGAGACGTCCTCGGCGATGAGCTCGCTGGCGCTGGCGACCGGCACCGGTGCCGAGGCCTTGGTGTCGGTGTAGGGAGAGGTGAGCGTCCCGGCTCCCGAGAACTGCTCGGTGCTGCTCACGCGACTGCCTCCTTCGGGGTGCGCTTCAAGCGCGAGACCATGCGGTTGGTGACGCCGGGCTTGATCGAGGCGATCAGCCGGGCGGCGATGAACAGGATGAGGACGAGGCCGACGAGCGCCAGGCCGGCGCCGAAGGCGCGAGGACGAGGCCGACGAGCGCCAGGCCGGCGCCGAAGGCGCGTTGGATGTCGGCTGCATTCGGAAGGCGGTAGGACTGCCACACGAACAGCGGCAGCGCCTCCTGAGTGTGGAGTGGGTTCGCCTCCATGTACGTGGCCCCGAAAATCGTGACGATGAGAGGGGCGGTCTCACCGACGACGCGAGCGATGCCGAGGAGCACGGCGGTGACGATCCCCGTGCGAGCGGTCGGGAGTACTACCGACCAGACCGTCCGCCAATGAGGCGCACCGAGCGCCATCGAGGCCTCGCGGAGCGAACCGTGGACGACTTTCAGCACTTCCTCCGTCGTCCTCGTGATGTTCGGGAGGAGCATGATCGACAACGCCAGAGACCCGGCGAAGCCGGAGAAGCCATGATGTGTGTCCGAGACCCACAACACGTAGATGAATAGTCCGGCGACGATCGTCGGGAGTGCGCTCATGGCCGTGACGACCGTCCGGACGAGGGCGGTGATCCTCCCCCCGACCTCGTTGATGAAGATCGCGGTGATGATCCCGGCGGGGGCGCCGAACAAGACGGCGATTCCGACCTGCTCCAGGGTCCCAACGATGGCGTGGGAGATGCCGCCGGAGTTGGCGGGCGAGCTCTGCAGCACACGCGCCTGGTCGTGGGTGAAGAAGTGCCAGCTGATGAGGTGATACCCCTTCGCGACAAGGAAGCCGACGACTAGGGCCAGCCCGAACACCACGATGGCGGCGCACGAGCTGACGAGAGCGGCGATCACTCGATCGATGGCTGCCATGTTGCCGAAGAGGCTCCGGTTGGCGAGGTAGTACACCACGAGGAACGTCGCCAGCGTGCAGATGACGAAGCCGGACGCGCCCGCCAGGAGCGTCAACTGGTAGAAGACGACCCAGACGAGGCTGATGGAGGCGAGGGCTGATCCGAGCAGCACGACGAGATCTGTCGGTGTGAACTGGCGGGGGCGGCGCCGAGTGAGCGGCCGCGGTGCCGGTGGCTCGAGCCCGAGCGGCGACTCGCGTTCCAGCGTGGTGGTGGACATCAGGCGCTCGCCCCCGTTCTCGATCGGTTCACGATGAACGAAGCCGCGAGATTCACGAGCAAGGTGAAGCAGAACAGCACGAACCCGGCCCCGAGCAACGCCGCCAGCCCGAGCGACCCGCCAGTGCCGAATCGCAGCACGATGAAGGCGGCGATCGAGTTGGCCCCATTCTGGAGAATGTTCGGGTCGATCGACAGCGTCACCGAGATGATTGTCGCCACTGCCACGGTCTCGCCCATCGCCCGGCCGAGGCCGAGCATGATCGCCCCGATCATGCCGCCGCGGCCGAAGGGCAAGATGACAGCCCGGATCATCGAGGCCTTCGTCGCTCCGAGCGCGAGCGCTGCTTCCCGTTCACCTTGGGGCGCGAGCGAGAAGATCTCACGGGTGATCGACGTCACGATTGGCACGATCATGAGCCCGACCACGACTCCGGCGATGAACGCCGAGCCATCGAAGACTGACGACGTGACCCGAAAGAACGGGATGAACTTGAGGTGCACGGACAAGAACTGCTCGAAGCCGACGATGCGGGGCTCCAGCATGACCAAGCCCCACAGCCCGAAGATGATCGACGGGACGACCGCCAACAGGTCGATCACGGTGATGAGCACCCGGCGGAGCCTGGTTGGAGCGAACTCCACGATGAACAACGCCGTGCCGATTGCGATCGGTACTCCGACACAGGCGGCGATGACGGCGATCACCACCGTCCAGAACAGCATGGACGCGACTCCGAACACGGGGTGGGCGCCAAGGGTGTTGAAACCCGAGGTGGTGAGGAAGCTGATCGGGCCGTTCTTGTCGAAGGCCGGCAGCGCCCCGATGAACAGGAACAGGCCGATCAGGAACAACAGCACGAACACTCCGACGCCGATGGTCCTGGTTGCCCCCCGGAACAACCGGTCGTCCAGGCGGTGCTCGCTGGTGACCGAACGCGGTGTCGCGGCGGCGTCGTCGGAACCGCCAGAGTCGCCGGCGGGTGGCAGCACGGTGCGCGTGACGTCGCTCATCAGGCCCTCAACGTGACAATTCCGGCCGTCCCCGGCCGGACCGTAGCGCTTGCTGAAGTGAAACTCATGATGTCGTACTCAGGTCCTTTTGGCTGTGGGCGTCCGCGCCGGACCGCCTGAGGTCGTGGACGAGACGGTCGCGTAGGTCGGTCTCCCTGCGCTACACCGGCGTCCGCCCGGATCTGGCCCTCGAGGGCCAGATCCGGGCGGAAATACGCACCGGGGTCAGTCCGGTCGTTGTGTCAGGCGTTGCCGTCTGTCGTCCCGACTCTGCAGTAGCCCGTCGGGTCAGTGCCGGACAGGTCGTAGCCGTTGTACGGCGCCGATAGATTCGCGGGGGTCGTAACCGTGCCTTCCGGACCGAGCGTGAGCGGCACGAAACCGTCGCCGTTGATGAGGTTCGTGATCTCCTTGTGGTACCAGACGCCCGTGATGGGGTCCAAGATGTCATTCCCATCAGACGTCTGAGGCTTGCAGAGGAAACCGTCCTCGCTGATGTAGTTGAGCGTGGCCTGGTTGGCGATCGGAGTGGCTGAGCCCGTCAGACCATCCGAGTACACGTTGGAGAGGAACACCACTGCGGGCCACTTGTTGTTCAGGATGTTGGTGTTATTCAACGTGATGCCATTGATCTTGCCCAGCACCGACGTGGAGGTGCCGCCGCCCGGAACCGGCGAGCCACCGCAGACGACCTTGCAGGTCTGCTTGAAGCGGCCGTTCGAGAAGAAGAAGATGGCGTTGGCCTCGTCCCCGTTGGCGATGATCGAAGCATCCTCGTTCTGCTCGATCGTGTGCGATTGGGCGTAGGTCTCGCTGCCCGTGGTGCCGCACCCCGACAAGCTGGTCAGGCCATCGACGTAAGCGTTGAGGGCGGTCGTGCTGAACCCGAGGTCCGTCTGCCACAGCGAGTACAGACCGGAGCCAGTGTTGGTCACGTACACGCAGATCGTGCCGCTCGTGCCGGTCACACCTGGAATCTGGTTCCAGTTCGTGTACGCGCCGGACCAGATGTCGTAGAGGTCGGTGAGCGTGAGGCTCTTGATCGTCGCCGACGGAGTCGCGGTTCCGTTCACCTCGGTGAAGTGGAACCAGGAGATGGCGTCCTTCGCGTAGTTCACGAAGTTGAGGCCAGGGGGATCGGTGGGGAGCGGGTTGCGCACGGTCGTGGCGAAGCTGGTCGGCTCGCTCGCCGTGCACGTCGTCGCGCTCGGGAGACACAGAACAGGCACCTGTTGCTCGAGTTGCTTGAGGCCGTTCGTCCCACCGAGTGGAGTCTCCTGGAGCGCCACGTCGTTGAGCGGGTTCTCACCCTCGTCTGCTGGGAGGCCCACCGCATTGCCTGAGCCGTCGGTAGAACCTGCGCAGTTGAAGCTCAGCGATTGGGTCTGAGTGCTGCTCGCTACCTCGTTGCAACCTTGCGACTGGTTGAACAGATCGTCGAAACTCGTCATCAGAGCGTAGGCCGTCTGAGACCCGCTACCGATGATGACCGTGTTGCCTGGTGGTAGGTTCGACGCCCCCGCCGCGGTCACGCTGGTGAGCCCGAGGCTTACGACGCATGCCGCCAGCGCCGCCCCTCCGATGAGTTCCGCGCGCTTGCGGCGCGAGAGGTGATTCAGCACGCTCTGTCTCCTTGCGTCAGGCCGGCTCCGCCGGGCATTAGCTACTGAACTTATAACATTAGGTAAGTCGGCAGATTACGTCAAGTTAATTGCGTCGCTGGAAAGCATCGCTCTACATCCGCGTACAGGGGCGCGCGGCGTCTGACCTGAACCGGTGCAACCCGCGTGCGCTTGACGACTGAGGTGAGCGCGGTGTGCCATGCTGGAGGCAGCTGAATCGTCGGCGGGTGCCGGCGTCGAGCGCGTTGGTGGTCGTAGCTCAGTTGGCAGAGCGCCAGGTTGTGGTCCTGGAAGTCGGGGGTTCAAGTCCCCTCGGCCACCCCAGTTCAACTTGCTGTGCTGTCGTTGCCGGCGATCCGTGGAGGAGTCGTTCGTCTCGGGTCGGCGTGGCACTGCAACGAAGCCGGTGGAGCGGCTAGTCTGACGGGCCGGCAGGCGCCTCTAGCTCAATTTGGCAGAGCAACGGACTCTTAATCCGCAGGTTCTGGGTTCGAGTCCCAGGGGGCGCACTG
>JBEKLQ010000166.1:0-5544 GCA_050010115.1 Acidimicrobiales bacterium
GCCAAAGTCCGACGAACCGGCCCACGAGGCCTGGGAACCGATGCTCCTCGAGGCGGGCTACCGGCTCGCCCTCTTCGACGGGCTCAATCGCTTCTATGCCCACGCCGACGAGCCGGCGCTCTTGCAGACGCTCGCGATTCCGGCCAACGTGTTCGACGACTTCGTCCCGTACAGGTGGACGCGCCAAGTCGACCAGGCACAACAGTGGGCACACAGTCTGGAGGAAGCGCTCACCCAGGTGCAGCAGGAACGCGACCAGCTCTACGAGAGTGTGGCACGCGCATGCGCGACAGCCCGCGACGCGCAGGCTCACGTTGCGATCGCCGACGAGAGTACGGCGCGAGCGCTTGCCGAGGTTCACCGTGTTCGCACAGAACTGCACGCGCTGAGGGCGACCCGCACCTGCACAGAACTGCACGCGCTGAGGGCGACCCGCACCTAGCGGCAACATTAGGAGGTGCCTGCCTTGGCGGTCCTCATGGTGCCGTACTACGGCGTCCCTGATGTCCTAGAACGCCGGGTCTAAGGCTCGACCACGACCCAGCCGCGGCGACGAAGCTCGGCGGCGAGCTGCTCGGCGGGCATACGGCGAATCGCCTGCTCTTGGGCGGACAGCCTCGCGGCGGGTCTGGCGGCGGCAGGGGCGCTCCCGTTGTCGAACTGTGCGTCCTGCAGCCGGTCGATGAATGCCGTCGCCTCCTCACGAGTGAACTTGCCGGCGGACTGGCGCTGTGTGAACCCCATTGGGCCGCGTGCGTCGCGGAAGTCGGTGTGGCCCGCGTCCTGGAGAAGAGCTAGAAGCTCCTGCATCAGCCTCGCCGACGCCGGCGGGCCTGACTGTTGACCGAATGCCATGGCCGACAGTCTCGCCGAAGTGGCGATGGAGCCGGTCCGCCAGCCGCGCCGACTTTCCGGAGGCACACAGCGTCCCCAACGTCCGGCCGGGGACGCACACAGAACAACGGTGAAATCGCTCGAGTCCGCTCCCTCGGATGAGCGCGTAATCGGCGTCTCGAAAGGTCGGCCAGAACCAGCGCCCGAACCGGCGCCGGTGGGTCAGGGGAAACGTTGTAAATCTGACAACCCGTGGACCTTATGGGAACGGCTTTCAATTCAAACCCCGCGGCCGACTTCACTCACGCCTGTGATCAGGGACTTCGCGGTCGTGAGCGCCGAAAAGACGTCGACGCCGGAGCCGCCCGGCGGATCCGACCTGGCAATCGACAGGTCCAGCGCCGACTCGGACGCGCTGACGTGGAGCGGCTCATTGCCGCGTACGAGGAAGGGAACTCCGTAGCCCAGCTTGTCGCCCGCTTCAACGTCAACCGCACCACGGTGCTCGCACATCTCGATCGCAACAGTGTTCCCTCGGCGGCAGACGGGCCCCAGGCTCAGCGCCGAGGATGTTGCACAGGCAGCAGGTCTCTATCGCGACGGGCTCTCACTCGCTGCGATCGGCCAACGATTCCGAGTCAACGCTTCCACGGTCGGCAAGGCACTTCGGCGAGCTGATGTGCAGATTCGCCCGAGACGCGGTTGGGCGAGCGCCTGAGCTGGAGTTGGCTTGGGGCAGTGAGCTGGAAGACGGCCTCTCGTGTCTGGGGCCGCCGACGGACGTGGCACAACGAGCTGGCGGTTGGGAATCCCGCCCGCCAGCCCACACGATGAGCATTGCGGGGGAGCCCGTTGACTGATCGGAAAAGGAGTCGTAAGAGGTGAGTGACTTGGGCGCGCCTGTCCAGGGGTGCGGGGCAGAGCCCCGCTCGGGACGGAGTCCCGATGTTCACGCCGCTGGGCTAAGTGTGACGGTGTGGCCGAGTGCTTGAAGCTGGCGAACGAGATCTCGGGCGCGGCGTTCCTTGTTGATGCGTCGTTCGTAGAAGTCAGGACCGAGGTCGACGAAGCGAACTTCTTGGTCTGTCGTTGACTTCGGGTGGCACGGAGATGCTCGCCCATGCCTCGTGGCCGGCTTGGTTCTCGCTACGTGAGTCTCCTCGTCTGCGACGAGGCCGTAACACTCGCGCCCACGCGCGCTCCTCCGGCGTCTCGGGCGGGCGTTTTGACTGCTGCCGACGCGAAAGCCAGCTCCAAAACGCCGACGACTAGGGTGTTGTCCGTGAGCCAGCACGGCAGTGCGGTGGTCATCAGGCAATGGTGGTCCTCCTGGCGCGAGTCTGCCGACTCGGAGCGGTCCCATTGGCCGGCTGCGGAGGCACTAGCACTTGTCCGTGTCTTGCTGGGCGAGGCGCCAGGTACCCGACCCGAGGACCAACCACACGAGGCGCGACGCAACGAGGCGCTCTGGATCGCTCTCAGCAGCGCGGCAAGACGATGGGCGCTAACGATGCCCTCGATCGGGACGCTTATTCGCCATCTGAGCATCCTGCGAAGAATCCTCATCGCCACAGCTGAGGACAGAGAGACGATCTCCCAGCTGTCGGAACTGCTCGACCTGGCCCTCGTGGTCGCCGTCGAGGAGCTAGTGGCAGGACTTGAGGGCGAGGCCATGCACGACCCACTGACGGGTGCGGGGAACAGGCGTTGGCTCAATACGGCGGCAGCGGCCGCAATCGACAGGGCTGCCCAGTCGAGCGAACCCATCTGCGTGGTGGCTATCGACCTGGACGGGCTTAAACGGATCAACGACAAACATGGTCACAACGCTGGCGACGAGGCGATCAAGCGCCTTGTCGCCGCTCTCGTGGCGGCGGCGAGAGGTACAGATCAGGTGTTTCGTATCGGTGGAGACGAATTCGTCGTCCTCCTGCCGTCGTGCAAGCGGCACGGCGCGGAGGTCTACTTGAAGCGAGTCGAGGACTTCCTTCCTCCGAAGTTCAGCTACGGGATCGCTGACACAACCGAGGGAAAGAGAACGCTTGAGTCGCTACTTCAGCTGGCGGATGAGCGTCTCTACGCGAAACGCAGCGTCGACCCCAATCGCGTCGATCGTGACGCTCCCGTACCGGCGGCGCCAGGCGTCGTGTCGACGCGGGGTGACAGCAAACGGGCAAGTGCCGACAGACGCAAGCAAGAAAAAGGGTCGCACAGTCCCGTTCGGTAGGTGAGTCTGGCAGATTAGTCACTATGACCTGGCGGCCACCCTCGAAAGATGAAATGCTGGCGGGCGGCTGTCGGGTGTGGTCGCCAAGTTCTCCTTTCTAGTCTCGCTCTCGCCGGTGTGCTGAGCGAAACGCTTGGCCTTGAAACGTCGTTCTCCAGCCGATGGGTCGCGATTCTCGTGCATGCTGTCGGGGTGGACCGGGCCGGCTGGTATCGCCGACAACCGCTTGAGCGAACCGCCGCCGCGACCAGAACGGGTTGCCAGCGCCGCCGTGGTGCCGACGATCGGGCTGAGCTCGTGAACAGCGGTCTCGATCATTTCGTCTCGCCGTTGTCCGCTGTGCTGTCTGTAGCGAGTTGCTCCAACAGCGCGGAAAGTTTTCCCTGGATCTCGACGACCCGTCGTGACTTGTCGAGCTCGGACCCGAGCCGGTGCACCTCGCGCTTCAGACGGGCGATCTCTCGATCACGAGGATCGTCCTTCGGGCGACCCGGCGTTCTCGCGAGCGCCGCCTCGGCTCCCTTATCCCGTTGTTGGCGCCAGGTCGTGATCAACGATGAGTACAAGCCTTCACGCCGCAGCATCGCTCCGCGGGCGGATCGGTCGAGTGCGTCGTACTCGGCGAGGACCTTTGCCTTGTACTTGGCCGAGAACTGCCGTCTGCCCGCAGAACGCTCGGGGACCTCGGGATCTGGTGTCGTGTCGTCCATCGCACCGAAAGCCTGGCGCGTCTTTACGTCGTGGTCGATTGTCGTGTTCATGGGAGAAGTTCCTTCTCCGCCCTCTCAGCTCAGTGATTTGCCAAAGCGAACCGTCTCACCGAAGGTTGACACAGAGGGGTAGACGGTGGCACCGGCCTTCTGGGAGGCAGTAGTGAACGCGGCAAGGTACTTCCGAAGGACATCCAGTTTCGCCTCGGTCCAGTAGCCGCCCCAATCGGTGGTCACGCCGCAGCTCGGGCTGCGATTCTCGGCATGTCGTTCCAGGTCCGCCCGTCGAGCTCCCGGCCTCCCGCCTTCGGCGTCCTGCCGCCCCATTGCTTGAAGAAGAACGCAACCTCGTCGGCGGCGCATTGGTCCCTGATATCGGACACCCATTCAGGACTCAGTGGCCGCGCTCTGGCGCCGCTCTCGCCTCCGACGATTACCCAATGAATCCCGTCGAGGCGGAGACTGGGCACGGGTCCAAGGAGCGGCTCGATCGAAAGGAACCGCACCGCGGCGGGGACCTGCCGTAGGTGGTCGGCTCGGAAAGCGTACCTGTCGTTCTCGATGCTCACCCCCATCCACAGGTTCGCCGGCCAGGTGAGCTTGCCGGCCAACCGGACTAGCCGGCGGGACCGCTTCGTGAGCACCTGGTAGACGTGCTGTGGCGTGTCGCTCATGACGTCGAAAACCCGCTCGATGAACTCGACCGGCACCGCTTCGTGGAAGAGATCGCTCATCGAGTTGACGAACACGGTCCTCGGCGTCGTCCATCTCCTCGGCAAGTTGAGAGCATCAGGGTGAAGGGTGACAGCGAATCCCGGTCCGGACGTCTTGGCGTTGCCGTCATGCTGGTACTTCTCGACTCCCATTGCCTTGAGGCGCTTGGCCAGCGTGAGGGCGTAGCAGTGGTCGCAGCCGGGCGAAGTGCGGTCGCATCCGGTCGTGGGATTCCACGTCGCCTCGGTCCACTCGATGGAGGTCTTGTCCGCCATCAAATCATCAGCCTCACCAGCAACATGCCGCACATCGTAGGCCGTGGGTGTAACAGGTGTGGGTTGCCGGTCCAACGAGACAGCCACGCGATCATCGCCTGCGAGTCGCCGGCCCGATCGCTATGCCGGTCAGCCGATCGCTGCTTTGGCCTCGGCCAAGACCGTTGACGAACGGCGAGACCAAGGTCAGGCTTCCGCAAGCGGGCGTGCGGCTTCGCCCGAGACACGGTTGGCCGAAGGCCCGAGTCGGAATCACCTTGCCCACGATCAGGTTCACGGTTGCACCGTCAGCCCTTCCGGCCCCTTTGTCGCACCGCCGTTCTTCACCGCACGAGCCGCGCCCCCGATCCGCACCTCCACAGCGGGATAGTTGATACAGTACGGACCGAATTTGCTGCTCACGGCCAGGGCCAAAGCGGCGTCGCTGCGCAGTAATAAGCGCCATCGGTAATAGCTGACGCGGTCCGTTCAGGCCCCTCTCGGGCGGGATAGGTGTGAGGCATCTGATGCTTTCGTGTTGGCGTTCGTCGGAGCGTTGGCAGTACACAACGGCTCCGCCGCTCTGGCGTCGCGTGCTGGTCACGCATCCGTCCATTCGCAAGCGACGCAGGTGCCTACGACGGCGTGCGGTGATGTTCTTTCCCGGAGCATTCGCGTGACGATGGTGGGGCGAGATGAGCTTTGACGGATCCGCGGAGTTCTCCGGCTTGCCAGAGGAGTTCTCGGCACCCCTGCTGCTCGCCGCCGTCGTCGACTCGAGTAACGACGCCATCGTCTCGAACCG
>JBEKLQ010000167.1:0-5189 GCA_050010115.1 Acidimicrobiales bacterium
CGGTGATGAGAGCCAGACGACTCACTGCCACCCTCCAGGAACTGAACGGACCGCGTCAGCCATCGCCGACGGCGCATGTTACTGCGCTGGCTGTCGCCGCTCTGGCCCTGGCCGTGGCCAGCAAATTCGGCCCGCACTGCATCAACCATCTTGCTGTGGAGGTGCGGATCGGGGGCGCTGCTCGTGCGGTGAAGAAAGGCGGCAGCGACAAAGCGGCCGGAAGGGCTGGCGGTGCCTCGCCGCGCGCGGGCGTGCGGAACACCGAACGAGCGGCCTGGTCGTCGGCGAGGAGGAGGGGATCGAGGCCGCATGGCTCTCTGTGCGTGAGCGCACAGCAGAGCACGGTGGAGGCGGTGCCCGAGCCTCGCTCGACGCCACCAGAGATCGACGACAGAGTTGGCGCCGCCCAGGTTTATCGCGCGACCCCCCGATATCCCTACGCTCGGAGTACCCAAGCACTGCAGCTCCGCTGCGGTTCCGATGCGTCGGCCGACTCGTCGAAGGCCTCCCAGGGCCGGTCGGAGTCCCATCGCCCCCCTGGTCGGAACCCGGAGCGCCGGTGACCTGAGCAGGAGCGCCCGTCTGGTCGCCTGACTTGCTACTCCAGCTGAGACTCCACCGGCTGGCGGTGTCGCGTGGCGACAACCGCGATCGCTGCAATCCCCACGAGTCCACCACCGACCTGGACTGCCGTCAGGGACTGCCCGAGGATGACCATGGCGGCCACGGCAGCGACGATCGGGTTGCTCGACCCGATCACGGAGGAGACCGATGCATCAACGTAACGGTGAGCCCAATTCATCAGGAGATGTGCACTTCCCGGCACGATCGCAAGCAGACAGATCCACAGCCAGTCGCCGGACTCCACTCGACTGAGAGACTGCCCCGACAGCAGCACGATCGGTATCAACGTCATCGCCGCAACGATCGTTACGCCCGCGGTGTATTCCAATGCGTCGTGCATCGCCCGCGTGTGCTTGGATACGAGCCAATAGGCGGACCAGCACAACATAGCGCCGACGGCCAATACGTCTCCGAGTAGTTGGTGATGGCTTGTCACGCCGGGACCGACAACCGCGGCCCCGACGCCCACCATTGCCAGCAAGATCCAGAAGACGTCCCATCGTCCCATCCGTTCACCAAACAGAGAACGCGCAGCGATGAGCACGAGCGCGGGCTGAACGGCACCTATCACGGTCGCGTCTACGACGCTGGTGAGCTTGACAGCGCTGAAGAACATGGCCATGTCCCCGGCCAGGAATACACCGCCGAGCCATGACGCCCGTACGGTATCCCAGCTCAATCGGCGGCCCGACGCGTACACGACGATGGAGAGAAGTGCAGCACCGAGCCATAGCCGGTAGAAGGTCAGTACGAGCCCTGGAGCGGACGTGAGCGTCGCGAAGATCCCCCCGAACCCCCACCCGATGGCCGCGAGAACAGAGGCACCGACACCGCTCCCGTAGTTGGTAAAGCGGGCTGTGAGAGCAGACATTCCGAAGGTAGCGTACCCGGAGGCCGCTGTCGGCAGACCCTCTGATCACCGCTCGCCGTCGACCTTCCGAATTCTGGTAGCTACACGCGTGGCTACATTTTCTCAGACTTCGGGGAGGTCCTTCGGGCGACGGAAGGAGCAACGAATCTGCACTGGTTCGCCCTTGCGGTCCGTCCGTTCTTTCGTGGACGCGATGGGACCCAAACCCACGATCTCTTGGACTGCCAGGCCGCTCAAGCACCTATGGCTTCGACGGGCCAACGTGTGTTCGGCAGGCCAGATGGGATCTCTGGCAAATGTCTGTCAGGCCTGCACGGGCCGGTCTTGGTGTGGTTCGGTCGGATTGCGGTGACAGATCGCTGACACACGAACAGTGGCCACCAAAGGCCCATAGCGACGATGTTCAGCCAGCCGTTAGCATGATTGTGGTCCGATGCGACCTGGCCGGACAGACACAACCTCGGCGTAACCTGTGGGCCACATGGGAACATCAGAACGCGTCTTGCCGCGGGCCGACACCCTGAGGAACGACGAATCGACACGTCGCCGAGACCATGCACCTGCGGCGGCCACAAATGCCGTCGCCGCTCTACTTCTCACTCCCGAACAGCTTGCCGAGGCACTGGCGAAGCATGTGCGCGGCCAAGGCGACGTCGACGCTCTCGTCGCGCAAGCGAGACCTTCGGCGTCGCCCTGAACGAAAGCCACGGCCACCGGACCTGACGGCACGGAGGCCGTGGCCGTCGTCCGCCGCCTTCAGCTGGTAGTGCTCACCCTCGAACTCGACCGACTCGCCAGCTCACAAGGCCTTCACGATCTGCACACCCTCTTCGAGTCTCGAGACGCGGACCGCTCGCGTCGTACGCGTGCCTTGGCGAGGTGGGAGCTGAAGTACGCTATGAGTGGTACGGCTGGGGCAGTATGACGCGGTATGTTCTGCAACGCCTAAAGCGAGGATGATGATGCCGTACGAGTTCACCGAGCGGGGCCTGGCGGTGCAGCAGTCAGTGCGGCGGTTCATGGATGACGTCGTCTATCCCAGCGAGGACACGTACTACGCCCAACTCGAGGAGGTGGGACTCGACGGGTACCCGCCGATGCTCGACAGGCTGAAGGCTTTGGCGCTGGAGCGGGGGCTGTGGAATCTCTTCCTGCCCCACGTCCAGCCCGATAGCCCGGGGACGCCGTTGTCGAACCTGGACTACGCCCCCGTCTCCGAGATGCTGGGGCGGGTGTCGTTCGCGTCGGAGGTGTTGAACTGCGCGGCGCCTGACACGGGGAACATGGAGATCCTGCACCTGTACGGCTCGGAGCGGGTCAAAGAGCAGTGGCTCGCCCCGCTGCTTGAGGGGGAGATCCGCAGCGCCTTCTCGATGACCGAGCCCGACACCGCGTCGTCCGATGCCACTAATATTGGACTGTCCATCGAGCGCGACGGCGACGAGTACGTCCTCAACGGGCGCAAGTGGTTCAGCTCCGGTGCGCGCGCCGAACGGTGCAAGGTCCTCATCGTCATGGGCAAGACCAGCCCCGGTGCGTCGCGTCACCTGCAGCAGTCGATGGTCGTGGTCCCCAAGAACACCCCGGGCGTGTCGCTGGGGCTCGACCCACACGTCTTCGGCTACGCCGAGCGCGGAGGGCACCCTGAGGTGATCTACCGCGATGTGCAGGTGCCGGTGGACAACCTACTCGGCGACGAGGGCAGCGGGTTCGCCATCTCCCAGGCCCGCCTCGGCCCCGGTCGGATCCACCATTGCATGCGGTCGATCGGGGTAGCGGAACGCGCCCTCGAGTTGATGGTGACCCGGGCGCTCGAGCGCAGCACGTTCGGCTCCAGCATCGCCCACAAGGGCCTGATCCAGGACTGGATCGCCGAGTCGCGCATCGAGATCGACATGGCCCGCGAGTATGTGCTGCGCGCCGCCCACCTGATGGACACCGTCGGCAACAAGGCGGCCGCCACCGAGATCTCGGGCATTAAAGTTGCTGTCCCGAACGTGGCGCTCAAGGTGATCGACCGGGCCATCCAGGTTCACGGGGCGGCGGGCGTCACCCAGTTCTTCCCCCTGGCCCACATGTACGCACACATGCGCACGTTGCGGATCGCCGACGGGCCCGACGAGGTCCACAAAATGACGATCGCCCGCCGCGAGATTCTCAAGCACCACCCCGGCTTCCGTATGCACCGGCCCGCCGAGCAGTGACCCCCGGCACTGTGTAGTGGGTGATGGGTGGGGTCGGTTCAGGTGTGAGAGCGTCTCGTGGAGCTGTTTGAGCTGGGTGATCGATAGCTGCGTGAGCGCGGGTGACGGATCGGTCGACGTTCGTGGCGTCAGCGGCTGCGTCCCGACCTGCCTGGGTCGAGGTGGCCAGCTCGCGCCGGCGGTCGTCGGGGTAGGCGGTGCGGGTGACCAGCCGACGGCGTCAAGCCTGTCGATCATGACGGTGGCGTCGGCTCGGTAATGGGCAGCGGCATCTCGTCCGTGGCCGTTGGGTGGACGTAGCGGCCTCCGCGCAGAAGAGAGGCGAGAGCGGCAAGCTCCGCCAGGCCGGCGCCTACGGCGCACACGGTGAATGCCCTGATGCGGAACAGGCTGAGCTGGATCATCGGCTCGGCGACCGTGGTTTCGATCATGACGAACGCCGCGAGCAGCAGGGCGCCACCGGCGAGCAGGCCGAAGACTGCGGGGTTCGTCCAGCCCATGGTGCGATCTCGGTATGGCTGGATGCCGTTGGTGATCGTGATCAAGATCGCCCCGAGGCCGACGGCGAAGATGATGTTGCCCCACCAGTCGATGCGACGGCGGTGTCGCTCACCGTTGTCGCGAAGCTTGCGGTAGGCCCACAGTGTTCCGAAGACCCCGACGGGCACGTTGACCCAGAACACCGCCCGCCAATCCAGGGTCGCCAGCAGACCTCCCGCCACCAACCCGACGAACATGCCGACCAGACCGGCGACCTGGTTGATGCCGAGCGCAAAGCCGCGTTGATCGGAAGGAAACGCATCGGTCGGGATGGCAGCCGAGTTGGCTACGAGCATGGACCCGCCGACGGCTTGGAGCACCCGCCAGCCGATCAACCACAGCGCTCCGTGGCCACCGTCGAACGGATCGAAGGACAGGAGGACGGAGGCTGCGATGAATACCACGAAGCCGGCGTTGTAGATCCTGACCCGGCCGAACATGTCGCCGAGGCTGCCGAGGGTGACGACGAGGACGGCCTGGACGAGCCGATACCCCATGATCATCCACAGCAGGTAGGCGACGTTGCCCGGGGCTTTGCCGTCCACCTCGCGAGCCGCGACCGCTACGAGGACTCGATACTTCCCTCTGGCCGTGCCGCCGGTGCGCCGGAGGAGGCGCTCGATTGCGCCCGTGGGCTCTACCTCAACGAACCCGACGCCTGGTTGGACTCCATGTCGAAGAGTTCACCCAGGAACTTGTAACCGGGCCACTTAGCACCCGCTCGCGGGTCTCGCCCCTGACCGCACGGGGCCAAGATGGCAGTAGAGCTTGACACTTGTGTACGTCAGTGTTTCAATTCTACTCGCCGGTAACTTGAGGGGTAACCGTGCATGGTAAGCGCCGGGCAAATCAACCGAAGGGGGAAATGATGAAAGCATCCAATTGGCGGATCCGCCACGCGTTCGTGGTGGCGAGCGCGACGTTAGCTACCACGGGAGCGCTGATCGCCG
>JBEKLQ010000168.1:0-4939 GCA_050010115.1 Acidimicrobiales bacterium
TCCTCGAGCGGCTCGCCGGCTACTGCGCTGCCATCAACCAGGATGCAGGCTCAAAGGAACAATCGGCCGCAGATGCATAGGGTACCCCCATTACGCGATTAATCAATCGGACAGGACACTAGGCGTTTGGTCACATATTACGACGTGCGAGCGGCGACCCTCGGTTAGCGGCTCTCGCCCTCGCCCGCACCGATCCTCTCTCGACCCTTCGTTTCTGCGAGAGCATCCTTCAGCGTCTGGGACGTGAGAAGAAGGTCCAACTGGACCCACATCCGCGACGCTCTGTAGCCGGCGCCAGCAGGGAGGGGCTCGTGCCTCATCGGGATAGGTGGTCCGAGCCTGAGCACCATGAGTGGGTTGTCCTTCCGGTGCTCAGAGGGAAACTCGGGGAGTACGTCGTGCATATCGTCGACAACCTCGTAGCCCTCTACGTGAGCGACGCACTGGACGTGCCCGCCCCAACGGAAGGCCATGTAGTTGGGCGCTTCTTTTGGCCATCCGCTGCCCCAGCCGAAGGGATACGGGTAGAGGCGCTTCTCGCGAAGCAACTCGATCGGCGTGAGAGTCCAATCGGCCATGTCACCGTACCGCCGTCCCAGCGCGACGCTGGACCTGGCCGAGACGATCGACGAGCGGTACCGAGCTCTTATCCTGCTCGCCGGCTTCGGCGGGCTTCGAACGGGCGAGATCCTCGGACTCGAGCGGCGCGACGTCGACCTTCTCCGTCACACCGTGAGAATCGAGCGCCAGGCCTACGAGATCACGGACCTCGGACGCATCACGACTGACCCGAGGAGCGAGGCCGGCACCCGGACGGTTGTGCTCCCGATGGCGGTGACCGAGTCGCTCCGCCAGCACATGGACCGCTTCTCGGCCCCAGGTCCGGGCGGCGTGGTGTTCACGGGTCCAGGCGGTGGACCGCTTCGGCGGGCAACCCTTTCGGCCGCGTGGCGAGCAGCGTGCGCGCGCGTCGGCACCGTTGGTCTCCGCATCCATGACCTTCGCCACCACGCGGCGACCACGATCGCCCGCATGCCGGGGATCACGACGAAGGAGTTGATGGCCCGCATCGGCCACGCCAGCCCGCGGCGGCGCTCATCTACCAGCACGCCACCGAGGAGCGAGATCGGGCCGTGGCCGCCTTCCTCGACGACACGATGTCGCAAGCACAACGGATTCCGAAGGCCCAATTTTGGAACTCCGATGAATTCTCGTGTGCGATTGTCGTGTGCGATGGATGTGCGATGGAAGGGCGAATGGTGCGAACAATCGTTCGAAAATACAGATCGCCCAGCGCCTCTACCAGGACAAACAAAAGAGGCGGCGCCCAGAATCGAACTGGGGTACAGGGCTTTGCAGGTCACAATTCAGCCGTTTTAGGGGGTTCGGCGCCGTTCAGTACGTCCTCTGACCTGCGGTTTGTATTTTGGCGAACGTGGGCGGTCGTTGGCGTCCGCGCCATCCACGCGCCAACGGCGCGCCATCCGACAACGTGTTTCTGAGCGCCGTCCTCGACGGCGGCAAGGGTCGTACTTCGCCGCCGGAACGCTCGCTCACGTGCCGTGTCCGAGTGCTCGGCCGCGCTCGATTCTGGCGCACTGCGACCGGGGACGGACTCGCTACCAATGAGGCGCCCACAACCGAGAACCAAACACCCACAGTCCGCCCAGAGGGCCCGAGTGCGAGCCAACACATGCGCATTGAAGGGAGCGAGAGGGCTTCGCACTCGGACCTTCTAAGCGACGACGGCCCTTTCTGCCGCTGTATCACGCTCCATCCTGGGGCTCCGACCTCGGTCGGTCCGGCTTACGCATCTCGCCGGCGTGCCTTGGCAGCCGACCTGCATCGGAAAGTGACCGGCGCAACAGGTACTCGATCTGGGCGTTGGTACTGCGCAGCTCGTCGCTCGCCCACCTGGCGAGGGCGTCGTGGAGGGCGGGATCGAGACGAAGCAGGATGCTCTTGCGCTCACTCATCGCGGCGCGGACCCAGCTACTGGTAGGCGAGCCGGCATTGACGACCTGTTGAGTAGCTGCTCGCTGCAGAGAAACACCAGCTGCGAAGAACCCTCTGAGTCGACCACCCGCTCCGCAGTTCTCATGTCGGGCTCCCATCTTGACCGCTCGATATCATGGGTATATCGTGATGATATCAGATTATAACTCAGGTCTCGCGGAAGGGAGGGAAGAGAAAGCAATGGCTGCCACGCCAGACATCGTGTTCAGAGGACGGAGGGCCCGGACGCAGGGACCGGTCGACAACGACGCCACCGCTGTCATCGCCGTCGAGCACCTGCACAAGGCCTACGGGGCGACGGTCGCGGTGGACGACGTGAGCTTCTCGGTGCGAGCCGGCGAGATCTTCGGCATCCTCGGACGCAACGGCGCGAGCAAAACGACGACGGTCGAGTGCCTCTCCGGTCTGCGGGTCCCCGATGGTGGACGTCTCGACGTTCTCGGCCTCGATCCGCGGGAGGACCGCCGGGAGCTGCACGAGCTGGTCGGCGTCCAGCTTCAAGAGAGCGCCCTACCGCCGAAGATTCGAGTCGGCGAAGCTGTCGAGCTCTACGCCTCCTTCTATCGGCGACCAGCGGACGGCGATCATCTCCTCGGTGTGCTCGGGCTCGACGAGAAGCGCAGCTCGTATTTCCGCGAGCTCTCCGGCGGGCAGAAGCAGCGGTTGTCCATCGTACTGGCCCTCATCGGCCAGCCCGAGATCGCGATCTTGGATGAGTTGACGACGGGTCTCGATCCTGGGGCGCGGCGCGAAACATGGAGTCTGATCGAGGGCGTACGCGACAGCGGGGTCACGATCGTGCTCGTCACCCACTTCATGGAGGAGGCCGAGCCGCTCTGCGACCGGGTGGCGCTCATCGACCATGGCAAGGTCATCGCTCTCGGACCGCCCGCGCATCTCGGCGAGCAGGCTTCAACCTCAAGACGGGTCCGCCTCCGGGCATCGGATCAGCTGCCCGACGATGTCCTCGAAGCGCTCCCCGAGGTGAGCGCCGTAGCGCACCACGGCCCCGACCTCGTCGTCATCGGATCCGGCAACCTCGTCACCGCCGTGGTGCTTGCTTTCGACCGCGCCGGACTGGTCGCCGAGGACGTCCGGACCGAGACCTCCACTCTGGAGGATGCCTTCTTGGCGCTCACCGACGCCGCCGACGCTGACGCCACCGCAGGCGGGTTCGAGAGATGAGCACCACTGTCGCCACATCATCGCCGTCACGGCGTCGCGCCTACCGCATGCTCGTCCTCACCGAGTTGCGGCTTGCCTGGCGCACCCCAAGCTACCTCGTCGCCGCCCTCGCGATACCGGTGTTACTGCTCGTCATCTTCGGCAGTATCCCGTCGCTCACACGGCCGAGCAAGGACTACGACGGCGTCTCCTTCTTCACCATCTACACCCCGACGCTCATGATGGTCGTGCTCATTTTCCTCGGCCTGTTGAACCTCCCATCCAAGATGGCCAGTTACCGAGAACAGGGTGTGCTCCACCGGATGTCGACCACGCCGGTCCCTGTTTCCGCGCTGCTCGGCGCACAAGTGGCGATCAACGTCATGTTCGCGGTGGTGTCGATAGCGCTGCTCCTCGGCGTGGGGGGCGGTGCGTTCAACCTCATCCTCCCTGTGTAGTTCGGTTGGTTCGTCCTCTCGCTTGCCCTTACCGTCGCGGCGATGTTCGGGATCGGTCTGTGCATCGCCGCGTTTGCCAGCACGGCGCGGGTCGCGCTCGTCATCGGCGGCCTTCTCTTCTACCCGTTGGCCTTCTTCTCGGGGATGTACGGCCCGCTCACCGTGTACCCCGCCGTGGTCGGTCAGATCGCAAAGTGGTCGCCGACCGGTGCTGGTTTCAACTCCCTCCATGCCTCGCTCGGGGGACACTTTCCCGGCTGGACCGCGCTCGGGGTGCTCGCCGCCTACGCGGTCGTGTTCAGCGCGATCGCCGTTCGCTGGTTCCGGTGGGACGTCGAGCGATCCCACATCCGAAACGGGCGAATCCTCACGCTGCTCACGTTCACGCGCAGCGTGACTCTGTCAGGAGACCTGACGGGCGAGCAGGTGGCGCAGGCGCTGCGCGACGGTCTGCCGTCTCGCTTTGAGATAGAGCCGGCCACGAAGTTCAAGGGTCGGTTGTTTGGGCTCGGCACCGAGCCAGCAGGACCTGACGTCATTTTGGTCACGTCCGGAGGGGCCAGCCTTGGGCGGGCTGAGGTGACGGTCGTGCGAGCATCGGGCGGCACGCGAGTGCGAATGCGATCGGGTGGTCAGGTGCTCTACAGCGCGCTCGGTGTTGCCAGGAAGGTCCGACGCGTCCTACGCGACCTTGAGGCGGTCGCTGGGTCGCAAGCCACCCTCGTCACGAATGCCGAGAACCGCAAAGACCAGGAGCTGCCATGAGCTGATCGAAGAGCGGCGGAATGTCACCGGCTCGTGGACGGTTGGCCCCAATACTCATGACGGCTATTGCCGTCGCCAAACAGCTCTTCGGTCACGAGGAAGGCTCAGCCAGGTAAGCCGCTCGGACGCGCGCAGAACCTCCAGTTCTGGCGCGCTGCGACTCGACCGGAAGCGGGCGGCAGAGGACGAGCAGATCGACGGATCTGGCAGGACGCGGTCCCTGGTGTCCATCACCCTGTCCATCAGCGCAGGTGGGCTGAGCGGTTGAGGGCAAATGTTGCTGGACGAGGCGTCCAACGGGTGAGGCCGCCACACCACGGGGACGCACCCCCTGGACCTTCGGCGCCAGACTGTCAGGTTGGAGACAGCCGGGGACCGTCGACAGCTGTCCGTTCCTCCCTCCTGCCGGCGGCCTCGGTCAAGTCCGGCCGAGTGGTGTATGACGACCACCGCACCAACTCTTGGTTGTTCTAGGTGACGGCCTCCAGCTCTGCCGCCGTGCCCACCTCCTTCACGTCCGTAGTGTCGCGGGGAAT
>JBEKLQ010000169.1:0-4905 GCA_050010115.1 Acidimicrobiales bacterium
CCCCGGCGTCCAGATCGGTTGGTTGGCATGGGCAGTGGCATTTTGGTCATCTGGCTTGATGCGTGACGGAGGCAGCTCGCCCGCTAGTTGCTTGTTGAGGGCGAGCCGAACGGCGGGGGAAGTGCAACACTCGAGCACAGGTTGTTTACGATCGGACGGGCGCAAGACACGAGGAGTGGCTCGACTACTCGAGCGACATATGACAACTAGACGGCTCTCCGGAGCCCGCGGTCAGGGCCGCAGCGGACTACCCCAGGCTCTTTGGCTACTGGCTCCTTGTACTCTCCGAGCTACTACTCCGATAAAGCGGCGCTCAACGGGGACTTGCAAACGCTTTTCGCCGAGCATGGGGCTGAAGGAGCCTGGCTGAAGTGGCCGAGGACGACTAACCGACGATACGGCCGTGCTCGGTCCGAACCCGGCCAGTGTCCTCGAGCTGGGCCGCACCTGGGAGCCCTCGACAGCTCGCCACGCCCGGAGGATCAGCCAGGCGGCGGGGTCAGTGTCCCTCGACGTCGAGGCCCGTCCTCGTCGGCAGCGAACCCGAACGCGAGCCAACAGTTTCTCGACCGTGACCGGCGCAGGTTCGGCGCTCATTCCGCACCGCCGGCGCGCTTGGTGCCCTCGACGGCATCCCAGGAGAGAGTGCCCGTCAGGTAGAACGGCCCGCCGCTTTCCAGCAGGTGGCTTTCCCGCCGGCGAAGTTCGAGCGCATCGCCAGGCAGCCCGGCCCTTAACAGGGCGAGTGCAAACTCTGGCTGGCTGAGCACGATTTCGACTCGGACGGTCAGGTCGCCGCCAGGAGTCACCGTCGCTTCCGCAAGCTCGAACTCAATCTTGCCGGCGGGGATCTCTGCTCCGCCGTCCGCGCCGCCTGGGTTGCTACTTGTGGCCATGTCACGCCTCTGTAACGGAAGGGGGCGCGTCAGGCCCCGCCTCACTTCGACTAGACCGCTACCCAGCCCGCCAGCATTCAGCATACGACGCGCCTCGCGGAGATCACGTATCATCGCACACCTGTTCGCTATCGTCGCCGGACCTGTCCGACTCTTCTCCGGGCCGGCGTGGATGGCCCGGCCGCCTTCCCGGAGGGAGAGCTGCAACGGATGCCGCTCAGCGGGTCCGCTCTTGTCGCACTGAGCACAGCGGACTAGGTTCCGATGCGGGGGATTGAAAGCGGGGCGGAGCAGTGACAAACGACACGCACAGCTTGGAAGTAGTAACGGAAACTAACGCGGCTGGAATGGCCAACCTGGCTCGGCTGCCCAACTCCGGGAACGTCGCCCTCGTGGGCCGTAGCGGGGCGGACTGGACGTGCGGCGTGTGCCGCGCGATGGTCCTCCGCCACGTGAAGCCGGGAGCGTTCGGAACCAAGACCGTCGTCGCCTGCGGAGCCTGTGGGGCGCTGAACAAGATCCCGTAGACCCGGAGCGCCTGCCCCGACATGAGGGAGACCGGGACAGGCTCTCCAGGCACACGGCCAGCAGGGGGTTATAGCTCGAAGAGGGACCAAGAAGAAAGAAGGGAACGTCATGGCCGAGGATGCGTACGGATCGTTGATGCGACGGGCATACCAGGACTTCGAGTCAGGTGACTTGGACCTCCTCCAGGTGGTCATGGGGCAGGATGTCGTATGGCATGAGCCGGGGCGCAGCAGCCTTGCGGGTGACTACAAGGGCCCGGAGGCCGTGCTTGGCTTCCTGGGGCAGCTGAGGGCACGCAGCGGCGGCACGTTCAAGATCGAGATCCTGGACGTGCTCAGTGAACCAGAGCGGGCGGTGGTCCTTCAGCGGGAGACCGCGACGAGGAATGGCAAGACCTTGGACGTGATCGCTGCGGTCGACTTCGAGATCCACAACGGAAAGATCACCGAGGTCACCGTCTACCAGGCTGACACGTACCAGTTCGACGAGTTCTGGGGGGCGGGCGGCTAGCGGCCTGGCTGTTCTCCAGCGGACCTTCGCGGAGGCCGAAGGGTGTAGGTATCCGTTGATGTTGACGGGCCTGAATTCAAAAAGAGGTGATGGCGATGCGAAACGGTGTTCGGAGCGAGGCGGTGTTCGTCTGCGATGGCGAGAAGATGATCTCCGCAGGCGCCGGGGAGGAGACGAACTTCTTCTGCCAGGACTGTGACATCGAGTCGGACTTGCACTGCTCGGCGCGGGAGGCTTGTGTCGGATACTTTTCCGCTTGTGGGGTCGGAGTTCGAGAAGAATCCGCGTCCGTAGGCGAACGCGACCGCGAGAGCGGGAAAGTGCAAGCTCGACGGGGCGCGGGATGCTCGATCACCCGTCGACTGCGGATTACTCATCCGCATTAGCACGGACTACAACGCGACTACAACTCCCGGCCAAACTCCGCGAGGAATGGTGAACGGTGGGGATGGACCGTTGGCGACTGGGCGATCGCCTGACTCACCCAGCCAACACGAACGAGCGCCCGTGGCTCACCGACGCTCCTGCCGCCGCAGCGCGGCTTCCGGCTTGGCCTCCGAGAGCGATCCGCGGCCAGCTGGGCATTGGAGGCGCAATGCCAGCCACAGCATCAACAACAGCCCCTCGATTCACACCAGCCACCTAGCCGATGCCGAGGAGATGGTGGCATTCGACGTTGACGGACACGGTCGTGTTCGCTCTTGCTTGGACGTGAGCCTGTTGGCACTTCCCGCCCGGCGGCAGTGGGGTGAGAGTTCCCGTCAGTCGGTAGCTCCCTAGTGTCAGCCGGAACGAGAACTTGCCGCTCTCGCCGACGTTGGCCCTCCCGACCACCTTTGACCCTTGAACAACTAGGACGACGCCGGAGGTCGGCTCAACTGCCACGGTACCCGCGGGTATGAACCCGGTGGCCCGAGGTACCACGAGTAGGCCATGGACAATGGCGGTGTTGGAGGGTCCGCTCGTGCAACCCGCCAGCATCGAGGCAATGATCACCAACTCTACGAGGATGCGGCGAATACTGCTTGTGGCGACGCAGAGAGCGCGAGATCGAGTGACTTCTGGACGTTCGCGATCGTCGGTGGGGTGCTCGTTGCAATCTCGTTCCTGCCTGGTCAAGCTGGCGTTCGGTCGCGACATTCTGATCGCGAGCGCCCTGTACCGAGTCAGGCACTTCGGGGACGCGATGGACTCACCGCTCTGCATGAGGCGAGTCGGCCAACGAGGTGCCCGTCATCCCGCCTCCACCGGCTTCGGATGCTCGGCGGGGAGTTGCTCGGCGATCGCTCGGTCAAGGTCGAGGGCGGCGTCGAGTCGAGCCGCTCTCCTGTCCTCAGCCTGCATCCACTGTCGGAGAGACACGATGATGGCGACGGCCATCACAAGCATCGACGAGATCCAAAAGACCGCCCCGCCAGTGTGCGTATCGGCCACCGTGTAGCCCGGAGCAATGGGCTTGCTCATACTCATGATCGTCAGCCCGAGGAAGGCCTCGAGTGGCATGCCGAGGAAGAGCGTTGCAAGCCGCAACGCGTGAGAGATCCGATGACGAGACACGTCCAACCCGATGATCCCCTGCCAGAACAGGTAGCCGACGGCGGTGAAATAGAGGTGGGTCCCGATGTGAAAGAGGTCGTGTGTTCCGGCGTAGGCATACAGCGGGGTGACGAAATAGACCCACATCGAGCCGTAGTAGAGCACTGCGGCGATTGGACCAGACAGCACCTGTAACGCCCTGCTGTTCACGATCTTGAGCACTCGCACTTGCGAGGTCCGACTGCCTGCTTGGGCGATCAGCGTGACAGGACGACCGAGAGCGAGAAGCGGTGCGCCAATCATCATCAGGAACAGGTGCTGGAGGACGTGCGCCGGGAGGCTGATGTCGTCATATGCGGCTAGTCCTGATCCGATGGCAACAAAGATGCAGAACAACCCGCCGAGGAACGAGACCACTTGGCTCGTCGTCCAACGACGACCCTTGGCCCGAAGTCGCCGGATGCCGAGCAAGTAGAGGCCGGCAATGGCCACGAGAACGCCGTCAGCGATGCAGCTCGGCAGGCCCGTCTGGAAGTATGTGAGCAGCACGTGGGCGTCCACGTGCGCCGATGGGGCGCCACTTGCCGCCAGCACACCCGTGATTGCGATGGTATTCATTCGTCCGATGCCTACCAGGCTGGTAACGAAACAGAGCGACTCGCTGGAACCTAGGCGATCCAGGTCCGCACCGGCCAATGGGTGGGACCGGACTTCGGCGGGTCAACCCCGATTTTCTGACGCCGCGACGCTCTGACCAGGACCGACGACACCGAGGAACTACAACCGGAGCCAGCTGTCGAGATCTCGGAGAACGAGCCCACGGGCCGCCCGATGGGGCAACGCGAACACTTCCCGGGCTACTGCGGCGATCAACGACGGTCGCGTGCGCACCGCTGCATTATGTCCCCAGCACAACAGTGGCCTCGGAGAATCCTCGCCTGTGCCTCGCCGGGCCGATCGCTGGCTGCTGGGAAGCATCATGCCGATCCTTGTCGTGGACGAGCATGGACCGCGCCGTAATGCTTCCCCGGGCGCAGGGGCACTAATCTGCCGAGCGACGAGAGGTGGGACGAGATGCCAGTGATAGGCGAGATGCGTCCGATTGAGCGGCGGGTGCGCCGGCTCGCGGAGGCCGGAGTCGACCCAACCGAGATCGCCTGGCGTTTCAGGAAGAGCCCAAAGTTCATCAAGCAGGTGCTCGACTGCAGTAACAGGCCGCGCTCGGTACAGGTGACAGCGAACCCGTTGTCGCTGCGCCCGATCGAGCGGCGGATCGTCGCGTGGCGGGACTCGGGCGCCAGCTACGCTGAGATTGCTGCGCGCTTCCGGCGGAGCCCCGACTTCATCCGACGCGTCGAGGCGCTGGCTCGCGGGCGCGATACGGGCGCCAAGTAGTTCAGCCCCAGGACCGAGGCGGAGTGTCGAAGTCATCAGG
>JBEKLQ010000170.1:0-4896 GCA_050010115.1 Acidimicrobiales bacterium
CGGCGCGCCAGTTGGCGGTGCCGGCTCTCGTCGCCGGCATCCTCAGTCCTTGGAGGCGGCCCGTTGTAGCGTGCTACGCCGCCGCCGTCACCGGCCGGGCACTGCTCGGTGCCGTGCAGGACAGCCCGGCAGCCGGCGCCGTGCTCGGTCTGTCGTTGCCGACGATGCACGCGGCGTGGGCGGTGGGTTTCTTCGAGGGGATGACGCGGCGCAACGCCGGCGGGCTCGGCGGAGAATCAGGTGACGCCGGGTTCGGTGATGTCGGGTGAGCGGGGGATCACGAAGGTGAGCACCTTGAGCACGATCAGGTAGGCGGCGGCCAGCGCGCCTGCTCGGAGGACCATGGCGGGCCCCTGGCCCGACCTCAGGCCGAGAGCTAGGTGGAGGGCGAGCCAACCGCCGGCGATCACGGCGGTGGCGCCGATGACGCAGGCCAGATGGCGAACGTCGAGGCGATACCCGGTTGCTCTCCGGAACACCGGCCAGTACCTCGTCATGCCGGCCAACTCGCTCAACACCATGGCGGCGGCGGCGCCATCGATTCCCCAGAACGGGACGGCGATCCCAATCGCCACGAGGTTGACTACGGTCACGATCGCGATCGCTCGCCAGAGCTGAGCCTCGGCCCCGGCGTAGACCGAGAGCTGGAAGAGGTAGCCGTTCACGAGCACGAGGGCCGCCGCGCCGGACAGGACCGTAAGCGCTACGGCCGCTCCGGCGAACTTCTCGCCGGACAACGCCAGGAGAAACGGCCTCCCGAACAAGCCGAAGAACAGCGGCAGCGGCAGCGCCACCGCCATCACGATGTTGAAGCCGTGCCGGGTGATAGCGGTCCTGCGGGCGCCCTTGGCCGCCATGAAGTCGGGCAGGAGCGCACCGGTGAGGAAGACCGGCATCGACATCACGAACGCCGCCACCTGGTAGGCGACTGCGTACAAGGCGATGGCACTCGGTCCCTTCACGAAGTACAGCAGGAGGCTGTCCGCCCGGGCGTAGACGGCGCTGAACAGGTCGACCTGCCCGAGCGGGATCGACGACCGGATGAAGGGCCGGATGTCGGTCCCGACGCTGTGGAACCTCGGCCGAACGCGCGCCGCCGCCACCGCTAGGGCCAGGATGGTGCTCACGCCGATGCTGGCAACCATCGCCACGGCGTAGGCCTTCGAGCTCAACGCTTCCCGGACGACGACGAGTGTGGCGACGAGACCGACCACGCTGGAACCCACGTCGAGCACGGCTCGCACGTCGTTGCGGCCGACGGCGGCGAGCTCCGAGCTGGCGGTCTGGAAGATCGCCGTGCAGGGGATCGTCAGGGAGAGCACGGCGACGAGTACGAGTGTCACCGGCCGGGTCCAGTAGACACCGACGCCCACTCCGGCCGCGATCACGGCGCCGGCGAGGCCGACGAGGGCCGTGGCGGCCAGCGCCGTCCCGAACACCGTCTCGCGATCCACGCCCGGTCGGGCGCCTTCGCGCATCGCCATGGTGGCCACGCCGGGTGGTCCGAGGGCCACGAACACGCCTACCCACGCCAGTGCCGCTGCGATCGAGCCCCAGCGGGTCGGCCCGAAGTAACGAGTGGCGTAGTGCAGTGCCACGAGCGTGAGGACTCCGCCGGCCGCTCGGCCGAGCAGGCGTATCAGGGCCGAGCGGGTGATGCGGCGGTGGGTGTCGACCGACTCGGTCACCGGGCACTCCCCGCCGCCGTGGGCAGTCGTGCCACCGGGTCGAACCTCCGGGAGGGACTCCGGACGTAGCATGTCGGGCGCACGGAGCGACCCGGGGGTGGCGTGCTCACCATTTTCTCGACAGCCAAGCCATTCAGGGGACATCCCGCGATCATCCAGCGCAACGCCATCACGTCATGGCTGCAGCTCGTGCCGACGCCGGAGATCATCCTGTTCGGGGACGACGACGGTGTGGCCGAGCTCTGCGACGAGCTCGGGCTGCGCCACGTCGCGGACGTGAAGACGAGCGAGTCAGGGGCTCCGCTCGTCTCCGACATGTTCGAGCGGGCTCGCGAGCTGGCGTCGAATCCGACGTTGTGTTTTGTCAACGCCGACATCATCGTCCCCCAGCGTGCCCTCGATGCGGTATCCCGGGTTGTGGCGTCGCAGGAATGTTTCCTCCTTGTCGGGCGGCGCATCGATCTCGACGTGGACGAACCGATCGACTTCGGGCGCCCGGACTGGGCCGACGAGCTTGTCCGCCGGGCCGAGACCAGCGGCCGGCTGCGGGGGGATCTGTGTATCGACTGGTTCGTGTTCCCGAAAGGCCTCTACCCGCAGCTGCCGGAATTCGCCATTGGACGCACCCGGTACGACAACTGGCTCATCTGGAAGGCCGGGGACTTGGGCGCCACCGTCGTCGATGCCAGCCCCTACGTCAAGGTCATTCACCAGAACCACGACTACGGGCACCTGAAGGGCAGCCTGAACGCTTGGGAGGGGGCCGAAGCCCAGCGATCCGAGGGGCTCCTCGGTCATTGGACGCACTACCACTCGATCGCGCATGCCACCCTCGTGGTGTCGGCTTCGGGCGACGTCGTACCGGCGACAGGCTGGCGCTACGGGCTCGCCCGGCCGCGACGGCAAGTGGCTCAGCGCCTGCGGTTCACTCGGCCGTGGCGGCGCCGGGCGCGGCTGGCGCTCAAGTGGGCGCGGTCCCGGCTTCGGTCGTCGCCTGCGCGGCTCGCCGGATCCCTGGCTCCATCACCGTCGGCCGGCCCGGTCCCGTCGTGGCGCTTCGGCGAGCCACGACCGGCCACCGCGCGGTCGTTGGCGCGCTTGGGCATCTGGAGGATGTCGCGCCGGCTTGGCACCGAGTCCCTGGTCACGGTGAACTGGTTGGCAGGCACCCGCCTCGAGCTCGAGCTCGGTAACGACCTCAGCCGATGCATCTATGTGAGTGGGGTCTTCGAACCGAACGAGACGAGCTTTCTGGCGTCGTGGTTGGCACCGGGAATGGTGGTGATCGACATCGGGGCGAACGAAGGCGTCTACACGGTGCTCGCTGCGAAACTCGTTGGACCTGCCGGCCGGGTCGTGGCAGTCGAACCGAGCCCGCGGGAGCGGGCCAGGCTGCAACGCAACATCGAGCTCAACCGGCTCGGCGACGTCGTGACCGTGCGGCCCGAAGGCCTGCTCGCCGAGGCGGGGACGGAGTCGCTGCGGTTGGCAGACCGCTCGCACACCGGGCAGAACACCTTCGGGCAGCCCATCTACGCCCAAGTCCACGTGACGGAGGAGATCGAGGTCCCCGTCACCACGCTGGACGCGCTGTGCACCGAGCTGGCGCTCGATCGAGTGGATCTCGTCAAGGTCGATGTCGAAGGTGCGGAGCTGGCAGTGCTCACCGGTGGCGTGACGACACTGGCCAAGCTGCGACCGCTCGTGCTGCTCGAACTGCAGGAGGCCTCGCTGCGGTTCCAAGGGGCGAGCGCGGCGGAGGTGCTCGCCTTGCTGGCGGAGCATCGGTACGAGATCTGCCGTTTCGACCCCGCCACTGGCCTGGCAGCCCGGCCGCGGGCGGCGGGCGCGCCGCCGGCTCTGGCCTCCGGCGCCCGCGCCGGCGATCCGGAGGATCTGAACGTCCTTGCGGTGCCAATTGAACAGGTGGACAGCGTGTTGGCCGGGAAGCCACGCGGCAATCGGCAGGGCGGACCGTGACCGAGCCGGTTCTCAGCGTCGTCGCTGCCTCGCGAAACGACGACCATGGAGGCTCCCTGGTGGAGCGGACGCAGTGGTTCGTCGACGGTCTCGATGCCCTCGCCCGGCGGCACCAGGCGGTCGTCGAGCTCGTGCTCGTGGAATGGAACCCTCCAGACGGCCGTCCTCCGCTCGCGGAGGTGCAGCATTGGCCGGAGGGGGGCTCGCCGCTGCGGGTGAAGATCGTGACCGTCGGAGCGTCGGTCCACCGCGAGCTTGTGGGCGACCGCGGGTTGCCGATGATGCAGATGCTGGCCAAGAACGTCGGGATTCGCCGGGCGGCGGCGCCCCGGATTCTGGCGACGAACATCGACGTGCTGATCGCCCCCGAACTGTTCACGACCATGCTCGGGGCCGTTGAGCCGCGCGTGGTGTACCGGGCGGACCGGTACGACGTGGAATTCCCGTTCACCGGCGTGGCCGAGGGCGTCTCCGGTTTCGACGAGGCACTGGCGTTCTGCCGCTCGCACCCGTTGCGCTATGCGCGGAAAGACGGTATCTACTACCCGGGCCAGGGTAGGGCTCTGCCGATCTACCAATCCCTCGGTGACCTCGTTTCGTTCGAAGCGGGCCGGGCGGTTGGCCGGCTCGGCGCCAGGCGGTCATCCGGCGCCGCCACGGAGCCGAAGGCGCCAGCGTCGCGTCGCCTCGCGCTCTCGTCGGCGCTCAGAGCCCTCCCCGATCGCTGGAACGCCGCCGTCTCGCTCGCCACCGCCCCCAAGTTGCACGTGAACGCGTGTGGTGACTTCACGCTCATGAGCGCTGAGTCCTGGAGTGAGCTGCGCGGTTACCCCGAGTGGATCGTGCACTCGTGGCACCTCGACACGCTGCTCATGCACCAGGCACACGGGGCCGGGTTCGAATTCGTGGAGCTCGCTCCGCCTCAGGTCGTCTTCCATATGGAGCACGGCCAGGGCTCGGGCTGGACGCCCGAAGGCCAGGTCGCTCACTTCAAGCGGGTGGACGCGACCGGGATACGCACCATCTCGTCCGGCGAGCTCCGCCGGCGGAAGGCCGAGCTGGCCCGCAACCGCCGGGAGGGGCATGCCATGGTGTACAACGCCGCCAACTGGGGCATGGCAAACGCTGAGTTGCCGGTGCTTGCCGTATAAGCTCCGGCCTCACCTTGGGATGAGCGACACAGCGACGGCCGCCGTGCTCGCCAGCCAGGCGGAGGAGGGTTGCTCCG
>JBEKLQ010000171.1:0-4534 GCA_050010115.1 Acidimicrobiales bacterium
TCGTCCTCGTCTTGGCATGGCGTTCTTCAAATGTTGGCTCACATCGGGAAGAACGCGCCGGCCGAGACAGAAATTCCCAGTTTTCCAACATTTCGCTAACTTTCAGTCGGACGGCACACTAGGCGACGAGGAAGAGGAACCAGCCCGCTTGTCAGCCGACTGTGTTGCAGACTGGCTTGGCCTGCGCTCGGGTGGAGGACGGAGAGCATTTGCGATGGGAAAGATTTCGATTGGACCAAGGCTCGATTCGAAGGACCTTCTCGCCCTCGACGAGTATCGATTCACTCAATGGATGGACGACCTATCTTTGGATCGCCGATTCATTCGGGCAGCGACCCGGGACTACCTGTCGACAGCGCTCCCCCTCGGACATCTGCTTTTCAGCTTCGCTCCCGACCTCGACGGACTCAGCCAGATCGATCGATACATGAGCGAGTCGCTGGCCGAGCGTCGGAGCGTGATTACGTCGGTGATGAGCAGAATTGGGTTCGAAGAGGTCCAGCAGGATGGACCGATCCGGCGACACTTGCGAGTTCCGCTGTTTCATCTCAACTCTCCTACTGTCAAGGCCAGCAGGGTCACCTACACGGGTGGCCGGACGGAGGAGTCGCAAACCGAGTGGACCGTCGGTATCTACGGGAGTGGGGGTGGCGCCACGCAGTTCCTGAAGTACACCGAGACAGAGGAATTCTCTGCCTCGGACGGCGAGCGCAAGAGAGTCTTCTTGCCGGTGGACGTCAACGTCTGGAAGATCACCAGGCTCCAGCGCGGGCAGAGTCCACTGACCGAACTAAAGACTGAGGTGCCGAAGTGGCGCAAAGGACCTAAGTACGCGCCGGGCGTCGCGTTGGTCTCGCCAACCCAACCGCCCGATGAGCCCGACCCAGGCGATTACGGAGTCGTTTATCCCCTGAGTGATGACGTCCCTGACAACATCTCCAGGTATAGCCGTGAGTGGACGAAGGGGGGCGCGTTCACTGAGCAACTCGGCATCGAAGCGTATGGGACCCAGGCTGGGATCAGGGCCAGCGTGAGCCGTGAGCGTTCACTTGCCCTGACTTTCTCATTGCCGGGAGGTCGGAACTACAGACTGCGCAGCATCAAGGGTGGCGACGGGCTTTGCTGGAGTGAGTGATTGTTCTTTCAAGCTGCCGGCGAAGGAATGCGGTGAAGGTTCGGTCACGTTCGACGTCGCGGCCTTCAATAGAGACGTGCAGACCCTGCTCGCCGAACTGCGCCCGCCAGAAGGTGAAGGGCACCAGAATGTCGATCGCGTAAGGGCATCAGCTGCGTCCCACGCCGGCTAGCTGCCACCACACCCCGCTGAGATCCGAAGAGTCTGCATGACCGTTGCGGCCACCCCCGACGAATGACTCCGAGCATCGCTCCAGACTGGACTTTTAATCCCCAGGTTCGGCCCGGTGCGATCGGCTGTGAGGTGCCCAAGGGATGCTTCCGAAGCTGAGACAACCGACACAAACGTGACGCCGGACGTTCATTAGGGCAGAAGCGAGAACGCGTCGGCGTGCCGAGGTCGAACGACCGAGAAGTGCCGACGGTCAATCGTCAGAAGTGTGATTACTCCGAGCCGTTCAGCGACCGCGACAACTGACGCGTCGACAGCTCCGAGCGGCAGGTCAGCGTACTGAGCAGGCAGCTCGGCCATGCGTACGAGATCAGCGGCGTCGAGCTGCTCGACAGCCAACCCGGCTGGCACCAGTGAACCGAGAAAGGCCGACTCCGCCGCCGGCCCAAGGTGACGTTCGATCAGGAACGACGTCTCGATCACCACGCTCACCGGGACAACCAGCTGTTCGGTGACACTCTCGAAAACCCTGACACAGTCGTCGTGATGGGCGTCGCTTGTGTCCGCTGCGCGTAAAGCGGCCCGGTATCGCACTACGGAATCCGTAGCGGTCCGCCCGAATTTCGGCCTTTCGAACGCCGGTCGGACTCCCTCGAGCGCCATGACGAGAGAATGCTCGTACTCGTCCAGCGTGAAGGGTTCGGCCTCATCTTCCTCGTCATCGGACCGAACCTCCGGCTCGTCTCGCATCGCGAGCGGGCTACGACACGCCGAGACCGGGCTCGTCGCCGAGAGCGCCACCACCCAGTCGTTCGCACCGCCGAGCGGGACGTCAACGGATTGGGTACGATACGTATGTAGTGCATAAGCGCTACATTGCGGTACGATGTTGCTCTGGAGCACCAGGGAGGTCACCGTGGCAGCAAGCACATCGTTCCGGATCAGCGACACCGCCAGGACTCGCCTGGCGTCACGTGCTGCTCGCGAAGGCAGCAGCGCCACAGCGCTGTTGGATCAGCTCATCATCGAGGGTATCGATCAGCGCGACTACCCGGGAATCGTCTTCCGGGGCCCTGCGCACGACCGGCGCGCTGCTCTCGCCGCCGGCCCGGACGTCTGGGAGGTCATCGGGCGCCTTCAGGAGCTCGACGGCAGCGAGGAGCAGCGGATCAGCCTGCTGGGCGCCGAGTCGGATCTGCACCCTCGGCTCATCCGCATCGCTCTCGACTATGCCGCCGAGCACGCCGATGAGATTCGCGGGCGGATCGACCGCAACCGCGCCATGGCCGAACAAAGCCGCAGCACAGCGCGAAAGCGCGAGGCGCTGCTTGCGTGACGACCTTCTTGGTCGATGAGATGTTCCCTATGGCCGCAGCCGTGATCTTGCGCGACACCTACGGTTACGACGCTCTCCACGTCGCCGAAGTTGGTCTCCGTGCGGCAGACGACGCGCACGTCGCCGCAGCCGCCCGGGCGGACGGGCGGGCTCTCGTCACCGAGAATGTCATGGACTTCTCCGCCGAGCGCGATCTGACGCTCGTGTTCGTCCTGAAGAAGAACCTGCCGGTGGGCGGCGGGCAGGCCGCTGCACTCGCAAAGGTCCTCGACCGATGGGCACAGGACCACCGGGACCCCCACCTCGGCGCACACTGGCCAGCGGTGACCTGAGCGGCGAGGCTCCCGACGCACGGCACGAGCCAGTTGACCTGATCCGCGAGGAGTTCCGGTGAGAGGCGCTGGTCCCGCTCACGCATAGCCGTGATCGCAGGCGTGGCAATTAGGGTGGATCTTCTACATCTGCACCACTCTCGGAGAACGACACCGCCGATGATGGCTTCAAGCAGATAGCTACTCGCCACGGCTTTCACGGCATCTGCCGAGAAGTACGCAACTGACAGCCACTGCCCCCTGACGCCGGGACGCGGGCGTCCCACGAGGCTCTCTGAGCCAGCTATTCGTGAGTGCCGTTGTGCCTCTCAGGATGGTTGCAGGCGCTGGGCGGGCCTCGGCGGCCCGGGCAATACGGACACTCCGGATCGCCGCACGCCTTCTGGCGCGCTGGTTCACGGAGTTCGACACCTAAACGCACCTAAACGGCCAACCGCGAACCCCTCTGACCCTTACGAATGTTGTGTTATCCACAACGGAGCGGACTTAAGCGGATACTTCGCGAACCGCCTCGTCACCCCAGGTATGCAGGTACTTCTCGATCTCGCGGGCGAGCTCAGCCGAGCTTTCCTGTGATATCGCTCATGCGACGTCGTGCTTCAGGAGGGCACGGTGGCTTTCGACCGGTCCAGGCAGCCGTCGCACGCGGACGATGTCTCCCTCGATCTCGACTACCTGGGCGACGGCCCACGCTGAGCCTTCGCCGACGACGATCCACGCTCCCTCTCGAATGAGGGTCGGATCGCGGGCTTCGTCGAGGAAGGTCCACGGCAACCCGGACTCGTCCTCGCTGTTCAGATCGACGACGAGGTCGATCTCCGACTCCGCGCTTGGCATGGCTACCTCCCCTCCCCGCGGTGATGACGGTTGCTCAGGGTCCTATGTTCGCACGATCACAGACCTTCGACGAGGGCCTCAAGGTCGTGGTGGGCGAGCGTGACGTGTGGACGCCGGAAGGTGGGCCGATCTCGACGCCAGCTCGTTCGAGGGCGGCCCGTTCGATGACGACTACGACGTCGAACCGCTCCAGCTTCGTCTCGCAGATCACCTCGACTTCGGAATCATTGGCAGCCGCGAGGGCCGATACGCCGTACTTGCCCCACGCCGGGTACCGGCGATGGAATCGCGTCGCGTCGGCGAGGAGGATGTCGCGACTGAGCTCGTCGCCGCGGACGACGAGGAGTGGCGGCAACGCCACGGCGGACAGACGGATTCGTGGAGCTCTCTCGGACATGTGTGCACCATATTGATGGGGTGTTGCGCCGCCCAGGACCGGGCATCCGCCGGAGTCGTTCAAGCGGACACCTGTGCGAGCAACGCATGTGCGAGAGAATCAGCGGGTGAGACGTGCTCGCGCAGATCGCAGCCACAGGCATCCGTGGCCTCGCCCGGGCTACGTCACGATCGTCAGCCCGAAAGCCGAACAACAGTGCGCGTATGTCAATGGCCATTGAGTTCCGCGCGGTGACGGCCACGAGAACCGCGCGGTGACGGCCACGAGAATCGCGCGGTGGCGGCCACCAGTTCTGCCGTTCAGCATCAGGTCAGTGGCTTCACCCC
>JBEKLQ010000172.1:0-4445 GCA_050010115.1 Acidimicrobiales bacterium
GCGGATCGAGGAGATCCTCCGAGCAGAGGTGAAGCGATAGCGCTCCTCGTCGACGCTGGTCCGCTGTACGCCTACGTCGACGCTGACGACAAGCACCATGTCGAGTGCCTCGACGTCCTCGAGGGACACCCGGGCCCGTTGATCGTGCCAACGCTCGTGATTGCCGAGGTTGCCTACCTCCTCGAGACCCGGCTTGGCGCCCAGGCAGAGATCCGGTTCCTCGGGGATCTCGCCAGCGGCAACCTGATCGCAGAGCCGGTCGCCGCTTCAGATTGGCTCCGGATCGCCGCACTGGTCTCCGTTTACCGGGACCTTCCGCTCGGCTCGGTCGACGCTTCAGTGGTCGCCGCTGGAGAGCGTCTCGGAATCTCGCAGGTCGCAACGCTTGACCGACGCCACTTCACCGTCGTTCGACCGGTGCACGTCGAGGCGTTTGAGCTGCTCCCGTGAGCATGCCCTCGCCGCGCATGCCCTCTCGCCGGGTTCTGCATGAGAATTCACGCAAGCCCACCCCGCATCCCGGGTTGAAGGGCCCCCAACGCCGGATAGTTGCGCCACGTCTGCCGAGAGCAGCAGCTGGTCGCCGATGATGGTGCAGTTGATGCAGAGGTTGTCGATGGTGAGGCCGTACTGGCGGGACAGATAGCCGTGCCCGCCGCCCAACGCCAGGCCGCCTACCCCGGTGGAAGAGATGATCCCCGCCGGAGTTGGCGAGGCCGTGCTCATGGGTAGCGGCGTCGACCAGGCTCCAGGTCGCGCCGCCCTGGACCCGGGCAGTTTGTCGTTCGGGATCCAATGCGCGATTCGGGACAAGCCTGCACGACATGCTCGAGCAGGGCGAGCGTCGGAAGCTGGGCCCAGTGGAGAATCGTCGAGGATCAGGGCCAAGGGTCGTTCCTCGGCCAACATCTTGAACAACCGGGCCACCGCGTCGAAGAGATCACGGCGGACCTCACCCGTTCCAGTACCGCCCTCCTCGAGGTCGGGGCAATGACGCACCACCTCCGCCGACAACCGCCGCAGCTGAGGACCGCCGTACTCGACGAGCCTGGCGAGCGCCCCTTTCGCAGTAGTCGCAAAGAGGTGATGGAGCATCTCGGCGAAGGGTTGGTACGGGATGCCAGCGTCGAGGTTCGATGCGCCAACGAGCACAGTCACGTCGTTGTCGTGCAGTGCGCCTGTCGCCTCACTTCTCAATCGGGTCTTGCCCGCGCCGGGTTCACCACCAACAAATGCGACCTGCCGCCGCTCCTCCACCACCTCCGCCCACACTCTCTCCAGCGTCTCGAGCTCACGGCGCCGCCCGACGAGGGGAAGATGTCTCGAAGCCGCGAGCCGAGGCGGCAGCGGAGGTGGAACCCACGAAGTCACGCGGACACGCCGATCTTGGACCTCAGATCGGTGTTGACGCCCCGTCGGGCAGGAGACGGTCCGTCACCTCGACGATCACGTCGGCCGGAAGCTCCGCCCGAGCAGCGGCCCGCCGGATCGCCTCCGGCGACGGTGCCTCGTACAGGCAGTAGGTCTTGCGCTTGTCGGCTGAGAGGAACGAGTAGAGCCAGCGCACGCCTTCCTCGTCGTTGATCCGGTTGATTCCATCGAGAAGCTCGGTGCCGGCCTGCAACTCTTCGGCGTAGCGCCGCTCGACCATGAAAATCGGCATGTGCCCTCCCGTGCGGCGCGGAGTTGTAGCTGGGGCGGACCCAGACCACAGCCGGGCTGATGGCTTGGGCGCGGCGAGCCGAGCCCGATCGGCCCGAGTGGGAATCTGACACTCGCCTCCGCGGTTGTGCCAGTCATGGTGCCTCTTTCGGTCCTCGACTTGGCTACTGTGGCAACGGGGTCGACCCCGGCGCGCGCCCTTGCCGAGACCACCCAGCTCGCTGGCTTAGCCGAGCGACTCGGCTACAAGCGCCTCTGGGTGGCCGAACACCATGGCATGCCAGCAGTCGCCAGCTCCGCTCCTCCCGTGCTCGTCGCCCACCTCGCCAGTGCCACGTCCGTGATCCGGATCGGATCCGGCGGAGTCATGCTCCCGAACCACTCGCCTCTCGTCGTCGCCGAACAGTTCGGCACGCTCGAGGCGCTGCACCCCGGACGAATAGATCTCGGCCTCGGACGTGCCCCCGGCACCGACCCGAGAACGGCCCGGGCGCTGAGGCGCCGCGGGGACCTGGGCGCCGACCACTTCCCTAACGATGTCGTCGAATTGATCGGCTACCTGGCCCAGAGCGACGGTCCTCCGAGCCATCCGGCCTCGGTTCCCGGTCGTGGGTATCTCCCGGAGGTGTGGCTTCTCGGATCATCACTGTTCAGCGCAGAACTGGCCGGCATCCTCGGCTTGCCGTACTCGTTCGCCTACCACTTCAGCCCGCGCCTCCTCGATGAGGCGTTGGAGCGCTACCGCTCGTCGTTTGAGCCTTCGGTGCTCCTCGACCAGCCCCGCACGATGGTCGCCGTCTCCGTGCTGTGCGCCCCGAGCGAGGACGAAGCCCGGTGGCTCGCTCAGTCATCGGCGCTGTCCATCCTTCAGCTGCGAACGGGGCGCTTCGGCCTGTTTCCCTCGCCGGAGGAGGGTGCTTCATACCCGTTCTCCGCCCCGGAGCGGGCACTCGTGGAAGAGGCGATGGCGACACACGTCATCGGTGCTCCCGAGACGGTCAGGAAGGGCTTGGTCGATTTGCAACAGCGCACCGGCGCGGATGAGATCATGCTCTCGACCCGGGCTCATTCCTACGAGTCAAGAGCCCGCTCCCTCGACCTCGTCGCCGAAGCGTGGGACATGGAGTCGGCGCCCGCCAAGGCCAGTTGACCGCACCTTTCTCCGAGGCGTTCGTCACGGGGTTGACATCGACCCCGACGGGTGGTGGTCCCTAGGTGGTCTCCAGCGGGTCTGCACGACACCAGGCTGGCACAACACCGGGGACGCTGGGACAGCCATCGAACGGCCCGACGGAGATTCCGGCCTCCTCGCCGAGGTGTCGGTCGATGGCACCCGGAGCGATGAGCACCGGGAATGCGGTTATCAGTTAATGGGCCGGAGGTTCCACCAGGCTGCGGAGAGGCGTACACCAGCCGGCATCGACCAGCCGGGCTCTGGCTAGGGCCGAGAGAGCGCGAGCCGTTGACTGGAGGCCGAAGCTCTGCGACGCCGGGGCATGAACGACAGACCGACGAGCACGACCGCGGCGGCTCCATGAAGTAGCCCTTCGTCGCCGCGAATCTCGGCGCAGATCCGTGATCAAGGCGGGTCACTGCCAGGCCAGGTCGTGTCCCTGTGCCGGCGATCAGGGACGCACAAGTCCCGGCGTTGGGTCATACTCAAGAAGACGAACAAAGGGAGGGCCAGTGCCCAAGTACCTGCTTCAAGTGAACTACACGCTCGACGGCGTCAAAGGCCTCCTCGCACAGGGGGGATCCGCCCGGAAGGCCGCTGCGCAGGCGGCGGCGAAGAGTGCGGGTGGCAAGGTCGAGTCCTTCCACTTTGCCCTCGGCTCGACAGACGCCTACGTCATCGCTGAGCTTCCTGGTAACGCGGCAGCGGCCGCGCTGGGCCTGACTGTCACGGCCGGCGGGGGTGCGACCGTCATCACGACCGCGCTGCTGACTCCCGAAGAGATCGACAAGGCTGCTGACACCAACGTGAAGTACCGACCGCCTGGGTCCTGACGAGACCCGCCCTCACAGCGACCTCTTGGGTCGAAGGAACTTCTCCGAGGCGGATACTGTTGGCGGTGACCGATGGCTCTCGACGGCCGCTACCTGGACCCAATCAGGAGAGTTGGCCAGCCTCACGCCGTCATCGTCGTCGGGTTCAATTTCGACCCGGTCCCACTGGATGGTGTCGGGGAATCCGAGAAAGAGGGCTTGGTTACGGTCGAAGCCTCGATAAGCGCTGAGGATGCTGGCGCGATGCGCGATGTCCTGCCTGTTGGTGACGTCCGGCGCGAGGATTAGTCGAGCATCGCGAAGCCCGCGGTTCGACCGCTCTTGCTGGATGAGCGGACCGAACTTGCTGGAATTGATCTCCGCGCGGAGGAAGGCAGCAACCATCACGGCCTCGTCAACCTGCTGGAGGAAACGCACATGCTCAAGGTAGCTTGAGGCCAGCTCGTGGCCTAGGGACGGCTATGCCGGAAGGGGCGAGCGCGCCCAACACGGCAATGTGTCAATAGGGCCGGTCGGACCGACGACCGTCAGGAGGCCGGGGACCCGGGGTGTCCCCCAGGGTAGCCAGTCGATGGACGCTGCTCACTGCCTCGTGGGAGCGTGGAAGAGGGCCGCTGGCTTAGTGGTGTCGCCCATAAACTACAGAGGTGTAATTGTGCATCCAGCAGCTCGGATGCCTGAAGAGAAGGAGATTCTGATGGCATAACCGAGCGACAAGCTGTCGTCAGCCAGCCGGTGCGAGTCCGGTCCGGGGAGACGCCAGGGTCCCCGGTAGC
>JBEKLQ010000173.1:0-4297 GCA_050010115.1 Acidimicrobiales bacterium
GCTGGTACTCGGTACGGTCCTCGATGTCTGTGACAGCGAGACGGGAGTTCCCCAGGAGCCGATGACCCATCAGACGGTCGTGTACCACTACCTGAGTGGTTTGGAAGGCGAGCTCGTCGAGTACCTAGCCATGTCGTTGCCCGACCCGATCCCGGGTGCTGACGACCAGATCCCCACCGATCCGTGGGGCGAGCCACTCGGCGGTCTCCGCTGGGACGGTACCCCGCAGCCGACCGACGGACCGTGAGCGGGCCTGCTCCGGGGTCGGGAGCGGAGAGCTCTCGGAGCACGCCTCGACTGTTGACGATCATGGGGTCTGGCGAGACCGCTCCGACCATGGTCAAGGTCCACCGCGCCATGCTCGACCAGCTCGGCCCGCCGCCAGTGCCCGCCGTGCTGCTCGACACCCCGTTCGCCTTCCAGGAGAACGCAGCTGAGTTGTCCGAACGGGTACGTCGCTACTTCGCCGAAAGCCTGCGCGCGGATATCGACGTCGCTCCGGGCGGACCGCTCGGAGGCCATGCATTCTCGGCGGAACTGCTCGTGACCTCGGTCCGCGGCGCCCGCTACGTCTTCGCCGGCCCGGGCAGCCCGAGCTATGCACTGCGCAAATGGGCGACAACGGTCGTGCCGTCGCTACTCGTCGAGAAGCTCCGCCACGGCGGCGGCGTCACGTTCTCCTCAGCTGCGGCACTCACGCTCGGAGTGCGTACGGTCCCGGTGTACGAGATCTACAAGGTCGGCGAAGACCCTCACTGGCTCGTCGGAATGGACGTACTCGCTGCCGCCGGTATGAACGCAGCAGTGATCCCCCACTACAACAACGCAGAGGGTGGGACGCACGACACGCGTTACTGCTATCTCGGGGAGCGTCGCCTCCTGACGCTCGAGACCGAGCTACCTGACGGTGCGTTCGTGCTCGGGATCGACGAGCACACGGCGATCACGTTCGACCTCGACGAGCAAGTCGGCTCGATCACCGGCCTCGGCGTCGTGACGGTGAGAGCTGCCGGCCGGTCGCGCACCTTCGCCGCCGGCACCACCGTCGGGATCGACGAGATCCTTGGCGCTGCAGAAGATCTGGCGCGTGGCGGTCCGGGGTCGTCGTCCCCGTCGGACGTGGTCGAGGCCGGGGTTGGCGTGGCTGACGAGCAGGCCGGCGGTACGGGTGGCGGGGGCGGCGGTGGCGGGGGGGGCGGTGGCGCGGGCGGCGGTGCCCAGACCTATGCAGACTCGCCGTTGATCGACGTAGTGAGGGAACAAGAGAAGTCCTACTTCGCTTCGCTCGAACGACGGGACGTGCACGGCGCCGTCGGCGCACTGCTGGAGCTCGAAGACCAGATCACCAAGTGGGCGACGGACATCCCCGCCGGCGATGCGATGGACCGGGCCCGAGCGAGTCTTCGCTCCCTCATCCTCGAACTCGCCCGGGTCGCTGAGGGTGGAGCCCGAGACCCACGGGAGGTCGTCGGTCCTTTCGTCGAGGCGATGCTCGAGCTTCGGGCTCGTGCAAGAGCTGATCGCCGTTTCGAGGAGGCTGATCAGATCCGCGAACGCCTGGAAGAGCTCGGCGTGGAGGTCCGGGACGCTCCTGGGGGCAGTGAGTGGCTGCTGGCCTGAGCGAGGTGCTGTCCCCACCGCTGGTAGCCTCCCTCCTCGCGCCGGAGGCTCACTCCTGGCCTGAGCCCCCATCGTCTAGCGGCCTAGGACGCCACCCTTTCAAGGTGGTAGCACGGGTTCGAATCCCGTTGGGGGTGCTGCTGTAAGTCCAGGTAACGGGGTATATCTGGGAACCGCACGCTTACATGCTTGACCTCCGCCAACAATCCCGCCAACATAGTTGACCGTGCGAGGCCACAAACGGTTCAAGGAGGGGGCGTGGCGGTTGGCGGTTGCCAATGGCTTCGACCCGCTCACCGGCCGCCGCCGAACCATCTACGAGACCGTTCCCGCCGCCAACAACCGAGCGGGGGCCAAGCTCGCCGATGCGCGCCTCGCCGAGCTGATCGCGGCCGTCGAGTCGAGGCGTTATCCCGAACAGCGGGACACCCCTGGTCGAGGCCCGTCGGTCGCTGAGATCGCCGCATCCTGGCAGGAGGCGAACCGGCCCCGCCAGGATCCCCGAGGCGGAGACTGGATCGGCTGGTCGCCGAAGACAGCCAAGACAGTGGCCGACAACTTTCACCACCACATCCTTCCCGTGATCGGCCCTTGGCATGCCGAGCAGGTGAGCGGCGTGCACCTCGACCGGCTCTACCGGAGTCTCGAACAGGAGACCGGTCTCTCGCCGTCGGTCATCCTTCGCTGCCACGGCCAGATCCGGACGATGTTCAACTGGGCGGTCAGAAAGCGCATGGTGAGCGCCAATCCAGCCCTGGCGGCGGACCCTCCCCGGGTGAAGTCCCGCCAGCTCGACGTCCCGTCGATGACCGACGTTCGCGCCGTCCAGGAGGCCGCCACTCCGGAGTTCGCCACCTTTGTCCAACTGGCTGCGACGGTCGGTGCCCGCCGCGGCACGCTCGTTGCCCTCCGCTGGGGGGACGTCGACCTCGCCCGGGGCACCATCACCTTCTCGCGCTCGATCGCCGAGGCCGAGTACGGGACGGTCGAGAAGGGAACGAAGGCGGACCGCTCGTACCCGGTCACCCTCGGACCGGACACCAAGCAGATGCTGGCGGCGCACGCCGTGCGGGCAAAGGAGCGCGCCGAGAAACTAGGAGTCAGCTTCGGGCCGGACTCCTTCGTCTTCTCCGACGACGGCGTCTCGCACTGGAGCCTTCCGTGGCCATCGCACGCCTGGCTGCGCTACAGCGCCCGAGCGGGCGTAGCCCGCATGCGGCTTCACGACCTCCGGCATACGGCCGCGAGCCAGATGCTCATGGCAGGCGTCCCCATCTCGGTCGTGGCCGAGCGCCTCGGGTGCACCGAAGCCAACATCTTGGGCACCTACCGTCACTACATTCCCGGATCGGATCACGAGGCGGCTGACCTCATGGACCGACTGCTCCGCGGATCGCCGGCCTCCGGGGATGTGATGTCCTCGGCGACCGCGGCGGTCTGAACGAGCTCTGATCCCTCGATCAGGCGATGGAGCGCACGCTGGGGGATGAGGACCTTGCCGCCGACGTGCGGGACCCGAGGAAGCACTCCTCGCCGCACCATCCGCCCGATCGTGTCCTCGGAGACCTGCAGGACCTCGGCGCTTTGGGCGACTGTGTAAACGGCCGGCTCGCAAGCGCTGAGGCGGTACAGGTACGGCCCGAGGCTGCGGCGGATCGCCCGTTCGACAGCGGCCTCGATGAGCCCTTCGATGCTGTGGGCTGCGGGCGTGGCGGCCACGCCCGCGGAGGGGTGCAATGGTGGCGGATCGATCCCGTGGGGTGATGAAGGGGCAACCCGGTTCACTGCGTCACCGTGTCCACCTGGCTGACGCGGCCGTCGTTGTCCCTCTCCGTATGGGTCGGTCATGTCAGATGTCGATCCCTTCGCGGCTCGCTGTAGGCGCGTTGACGGCCAGCCCCGGGTCTTGGCCGCGTGGCGTGGTAGAGGAGAGCCTGCGTGCTTGCTCGGCGGCAGCCAGCGCCTGTCGGCGTTGCTTTGCCTGATCGAGACCACCAATCCGGCTCGCGGGTCCGAGGGCTTGGTCGTCGGCGGTGATGTTCCAGCGTTCGCGATAGGCGGCGACCGTCGAGATGGCCCGCATCCAATGGACTCGGAGCCTGGGATCGACCGGGGGTGAGCCAAGCTGACGGAGCCACCCGACCCTGTCGATAACCGCCTTTTCAGCGAGCATCCGGGCGCGGTGTTCAAGCGCTTTGTCGCGTTCATTGAGAGCGTGGGCGTAGTCCGGATCGGTGACCGCGAGGGCTCTGGGAATGAGCCCGGCAATCAGGTTGGTGCGTGGCTGTCGGCGGCTGCAACTGACATGGATCCACCGTTCGACGCGCTCGTGCAGGACAGAGGCGGGGTCGTCGGCGTCGGCAAAGGTGCGGGTCCGGACGAGACGCGGCAGGGAGGACTCGAGGTCGAGGCCCCGGGAGTCTGCGTCCCTGAACGCAGTGAGGAGCGGCCCGTGAGCAACGCTCGAGCGAACCTGCTGGAGCTGCTGGTCTGTCAACCCAGAGTGATCGAGGAGCGTGTTCCAGCGCTCGGCCTGGGCGGCCTGGGCGATGGTCTGGTACTCGGCGTGCAGGCTCGCCCAGCTTTCGGTGTCGTGCTGTGCTCGGCGGAGAGTCTCGTGGGCGGAAGTCTCGGCCCCGGTGTTGGCGAGCACCCCGGCCAGCACCTCTCGGGGCGT
>JBEKLQ010000174.1:0-4196 GCA_050010115.1 Acidimicrobiales bacterium
CGCAGCACCCGACGCTGAGCGCTCAGCTGTGGACGAACCGTGGCCGGAGCTTGCTTAGCCCGTGGTCAACTCCTCAGGGGTGGCGCTCCTCGGCAGTTCAGACCCTTTTGTGAACACCTCGCCACAAAGCCCAATTGAGCGGCCTGAGACTTCCGGGCGGTCCTCCACCGGACACTGGAAATGGCCCATTTGGGGAATATCTTGGGGGCGCCTCGGGCACGTCACGCTCGCCTCCGGCAGGCTCTGCCAGCAGAAAGGCACCACCGTCATGCGCCTTCACGACTTGCGTCATTACGCCGCCAGTAGATTGCTCGGGGCTGGCGTCCCGGTGAAGACCTACCCTCACGGGGTAGTGGAGCGCTTCAACGAGCAACGATCGTCGCCGGTGAACCCTGACACGGCGGACTCGGCTGTGCCGCTTGCCAGGGCCGAGGGCCGACGCCGGGTGAGCGCCTGGTGGGACTCCAAGCGGCTCGGCTATGCGAGCATTTGAAATGCCACGACGCGACCCGCTGTACGGCAACCCACACACCTATCCGGAGTGGCCGCAGCAAGCGGTCGGGGTCGCGTTCGTGCCGACCTGGGCTACCCGCCAACTGACCGAGCCAGGGGGAGCCTGGTCGCCAACGGCCGGCTGGCTGGACGTCCCGATCAAGACGATCGAGGACGAGGTCCGAACCGAGCTGCTCCGAAGCACGCGCAAGTGCCACGACGGACGAGGCATCATCGTCGTACTCCACCGACTCCTGTCCCATGTGGACATGTGCGACATGCCCGAGGGTCACCGGCTCGACTGCGACTGCCTTCACGTCCCTCCGGGATGGACGGCGCTCACCGTGCGCATCTCGCCTGACCGGATTCTCTTCATCAGTTTCGAGGCGCTGAACGGCGACCTTGCGAGTGGAATCGCCGACGCTCAGCGGGATCCCTTCATGCACGTGTGGCCCACGGCACCCTTCTTCGTCGTCGACCATCTGCGAGCTGAGGACGTTGGCATCTACATGACTGGGTCCAACGACACAGACCCTGTCGCTGTGAGGCAATGGTGGGACACGTGGCACGCGCCGGTGCTGGCGCTCGTGGCGGCCCCGGAGGTCCCACCCCCGGCTGGCAGTCTCTTCAGCGACTCTGCTGTTCCGATCCCGCCGCTCATCCGGCGACCGTCGCCGACGGCCGTCACGACTGCCGCCCGGCACCTTCGCCGATGGGTTGAAGGAGAGGACGCCTACGACGGGCTGCCCCCGGGAGGGAACCTAGAAGCACTCGTGGCTGCCGCCGCGGCCTGGGCGTTGGCGGCCGCCATGGCATCTCCTTGGTTTCCCGACGACGTCAGCGAGCTCCTCACCGAGGCAGACCTCGCCTGCGCGTACGACATGGTGCCTGCCGAACGCGTGCTGCGTCAGGCCATCACCACCGGCGACTTCTCAGAGGCAGTGGCGGAGGCGTGGAACACGGGCGATCCGATCGAGACGGCGAACAGCCTCACTGCCTTCGCTCACGGCCTTGCTGATATCGCCGCCTCGGACAGCGGCGCCACGATGCGGGCGGTCACGAGCGGGTGGGCCGAGCTCGTCTACGACCAGGGGCTCTTGAACAGCCATCTCGCCGCTGTGATCAACCGATCCCCGGAATAGGCGAGAGCGTTGCCGGGCAACCGCTGGCTGTCGTAGCGCGTGTGACCCTCAACATTGGTCCACTCGCGGTTCGAGTCGAACCCAGTCGCGCTTACGCGGGTCAGGTCCAGTGTCCAGTCCAGGGAGACCCTGTCTGTCACCTCACATACGACGCCGTGCAGAGGTTTGCGGGCGCTTCGGAGTTCAGCGGGGTGGATGGCGGGGAGACGTCGGTGGTCGGTCGCGCGAGAACTCTCAGCGTGGATACCGGTACTGTGGCATTCAGTCCCGAGCGAGGCGCGCTGGGTTCCGGGCGCGTCTCGTCTTGAAGGAGACGGAGAGGCCATCGGCGGTGGTGAAGGCGAGGGAAGGCGGATCTTGACTTCCAGCTCATGGGTCGTCGTCGGCCTCGACAACGGCGGCACTTGCAACAGCGCGACCGTGCTTGAGGAGTCGGGGCGGTTCTTGGTGGACAGGCTGGTCGAGAGCCCAAGCCGCGTCCGAGATGGGCCGGATGTGGCGGTCGGAGCTCTCGTTGATGCCCTCGACCAAGTGCTCGGCCTCACAGGCGTGGCGAGGGAGTCGGTGCGCGCCGTCGGCCTTGGCACGCCAGGCCCGGCAAGCGCGGATGGTGTGATCTCCTCGAAAGGCGCGACGAACTTCTCCCAAGCGGCCTGGCACGGGTTCGACTTTCGCGGCGCGCTCGAGCGTAACCTCGGCGTCCCCGTCACCTACAACAACGACGGCAATGCCGCCGCGCTCTACGCTCATCACGCCCACTTCGGGCGGGAGGCGGCGCTGCGCTCCTCGGTCTCGGCGATCGTCGGCACAGGCCTGGGGGGCGGAGTGATAGAGGCCGGGCGTGTCATCCGCGGAGCTGCAGGGATGGCAGGCGAGCTCGGCCACGTCCACATACCGATGCAAGGACTGCTCGCTGACGGCCAGCCAGTTCCGAAATGCAACTGCGGCTTCGTCGCCGATGCCGAGAGCGTCGCCTCGCTGACAGGGATCGAGAGGAACCTGTTGCCCTACTGGCTGACGCGCTTCCCCGACCACGAGCTCGCGAGAGCGGGCTCGATCGGCGAGGCCGCGAAGCTCGTCCGAGACTACGGAGACTCCGAAGACCCGCTGGCGCTCGAGATCTTCGGTCAGCAGGCGATGGCGCTCGGGCGGCTCTTCACGATCGCGAGCAACTTCATCGATCCGAGCGCCTACTTCGTCGGCGGCGGCGTCGTCGAGGCCTCGCCGAAGTTCTGCGAGTGGTTCCTCGCACGGGTCCGTGAGCACACGTCGCTCCGCGAGGAGCAGCTCGAGGTGGCGACGTTCGCGCTCATCCCGGATCTGGACATGGCGGGTGCCCGAGGGGCCGCGTTTGCGGCTCTTGACTCGCTCGACGCGCTCTGATTGGCAGCAGGCGGCGGAGGAAGCCGGACCCGCACGTCGCGCCTGACATTCGGCTCGGTCGAGGTACGAACCTGTACCAGCGACTGTCCCTCCTCATCGAGCAGCGGGGATGATGGCGTTCGATGGCTCGACGAACCCGCTCCTCTCTTCGCAGGATCACCGACGCCTGGAACCGACTACTCGGACACGTGGGTGTGGGAACGCTGAGCGCTCCTTAGCGGGCGAGATCGGCAGCTACGTGATCCGCCGCCCGAACCACCTGCTCGAGATCGCCGTCCGTGATCGGCGTGATGAGCGCCATCATGCCCCGAGGCCAAGAAACACACCCTCGTTCAGCATCCCGATGACAAACCGCTTCAGCAGCTTCCCGTCTGACGCCATGGCGTCTCGGTAGTTGCGCACGGGCCCGTCGGTGAAGTGCACGTCCAATACCGAGCCCATCCCGACGACTTGTGCAGCAACGTCGTGCGTGGCGAACACCTCGCGTAGCTCCGTCCGCAGTCTGTCGCGGGCGGCGCTCAGCATCTCGATCGCTGCCGGCGTGAGCTCCCGCATCGCCGCCGCGCCGGCTGCGGTGCCGAGCGGGTTGCCGTTGTACGTCCCAGCCTGCTCGATCGGGGCCACGGCGGTCGGATCGACCATGGACATCAGATCCGCCTTCCCCCCGAAAGCGGCGACGGGGAGCCCTCCACCGATGATCTTTCCCATCGTCGTCAGATCGGGCTCGACTCCGTAGACGCCCTGAGCACCGCCGTGGCCCAGCCGCAACGAGATGACCTCGTCGAAGATAAGAAGCACTCCGAGCTCGCGGGTAATGGAGCGCAATCGAGCGGCGAGCCCGGCTGTACAGCTCACGGCCAGTCCACGGACCCCGATCTCCACCTCATCTCCACACGGGTACCACGGCTTCCGCAAATCGGTGGCGTTGACTGTTAAGGAAGAAAACAGGCGAGCGCGGGCTCGCCGCGAATGGAGAGAGGGCTCCTATGTTGAAATTTACGAGAGTTGCAGTTTCGGCGGCCTGCGTAATGGGCATGTCCGCGATGGCGCTGACCTCTACGGCCTCCGGCGCCTCTGGCGCCGTCACCCACAAAGCTGCGGCGGTCGTGGGCCACGTGATACCCAGCGCCAACGTAAAGGCCACGCTCGCCTACTGGACTCCGGCACGCATGCGGTCGG
>JBEKLQ010000175.1:0-4138 GCA_050010115.1 Acidimicrobiales bacterium
TCGTCCTCGTCTTGGCATGGCGTTCTTCAAATGTTGGCTCACATCGGGAAGAACGCGCCGGCCGAGACAGAAATTCCCAGTTTTCCAACATTTCGCTAACTTTCAGTCGGACGGCACACTAGTCGGCAAGGAGCGGCGCGATCGCGTTGTTGATGCTCTTCGCCCGGTAGGTCAGCTGCTCCAGCGCGAAGCAGAGATCTCGACGAACGCGCTCACGACCTTGGCTGACGCCGCTGCTCAGGTTGAGCCTTCTGATCGACTCGAGTGTCGCATCGCCGAGGTGCTCGCGAAGCTCTCCGACGACGAGGCGCTGACGGCGGCCGAGATCCACGAACGCATCACGGGCGGGTTCGATCCACCGAGGGAGCTGCCGAGTGCCGGAGACATGCGCGCGTTCATGCGTCAGCTCTCGTGCTTTGTCGAGGGCCCGACGAGTCGCTTTCGTCTCGGCCATACCTACGAGACAAACCAGTAAGCAGAGCGGCGCCTTCGCGTGCTTCCGGCGTTCGGCGCTGGACGAAGCGCTGCACTTGTACTGCGACTGTCCTGCGGTACGACGCTAGCCTCGATCGTTGGTCCGGGACGATCATGCCTTTCGACTCCCTGGGCTGGCCCATTGGACATCGAGGCCATCGGAGATCCGGAGTAGTCAATGAACGCGAGGCGCGGCGCCCGCATTGCAAAGCCGACCTGACCCGTCCAGCGGGTCTTTCTCGTCCGTCACCATGCCCCTGAGCTGGGGTTCTCGTCTTGGTAATCCGTCGCAGTCTTCCTGGTAATCCTCCGTAGATTGCCAATTTGGATTGCCAAGATAGCGCGCCAACTGGACGGACAAGGGACGAAAGAAACGCCGGGGACACTCCAATGGTGGTCGGCACGACCCGACCCGCGCGATCGGATCTCGGCGATGCTCCGCGTGAACTTGGTAGCGACCGTCGCGTGAAGTTGGTAGCGGTCCTTGGTCGCAGCCACACCGGGGACTTGGTGGCACCCTGATGACAGGCGGGCGGCGGAGTCCAGCTGCTGGTCATGCGTAGCGTTCTCTCCGTTCAGATTGCGCGCCGTCGTCCACCGAGTATCGCTGCGCCGCTTCGTTGCGCCGTTGTCGATGGTCAGGCCGATGGACAGGCACGGGAAGCGAGTTCGACGGACCGCACTCTTAACTTTGGTCCGGCAGCCCGCTGATCCTGGCGCAGGTTGCCGGCCACAGCTCGATGCGGATGATCGAGCAGGTCCACAGCCACCTGAATGCGAGCGACAGTTACGAGGCGCTGCTTCAGGCGATCCCCCCGAGTCACCTATGACAGATGCTTGACTGCTGACGTGCCACCCTCGATGCCGGAGCCGCGACGCGCTCGACCAACGATCCGTTGCCTCGAAGAGGATCTCGGGCTGACGTTGCCGGGCCTCGACGTCGACCTCGGCGAGATCGACGATCCGTGGCTGGAGGAAATCCGGCGCATCGCGCCGACCTCGCCATCGGGGCAGAAGCGTGTTCTCTCGATCGCAAGTCCGATGGTGTACCGGTTGCGTGTTTCCGAAGAGCGCGGTGCGACGTGGGTCGACGAGGACCGCGGGATCGTCTGGCTGCTCGCGGTTCATCGCCGCCAAGAGGGTTCGGACGATGATGCGTACGAGTTGTTTGCCGGCTTGCACGCGAGCCACCGGTTACTTCCCGATGACGATGACGTGGTCCGCGATCGCGCAGAGGCCGTCCTTCGGTTCCACAGACTTTTGGCGCACGATCTTCTCCAGCTCGCCGATGCAGCGCTGGCAGCTCCAGGCCAGGAGCTAACGACCAACCTGGCAGAGTGGGCCCCATGCCGGGTACTCGTGATCGAGGGCGACGGCATCCAGGAGATCTGGTGTGCCCTTGGCATCCGCGGGACGGACGGCAGCTTCGTTCCTGAGCGTCAGCGGGACTTGCTGTTTGCGGAGCTTGAGCGGCACCTGCAGTCCGCGATGTTCGAGGCGCGAAGCGACTGGCCGACCGGAGACGTTGAGTGGTGGGAAGTTGTGCGATTCGGCGTGCGCTAGCGCCGGGGACGGGAGCCAGCGACGCGGCGTACCGCTTCGTCTGGGACGGAGAGCAGGTGCGCAGCGATGGCAACGTCTCCGCCGACGAGAACGGCGCGAGCGGTTTCCAGACCCTTCTCGATGAGATCGGCGTGTCGAACTGCGTACTCCTCGATCGCACGGTCGACGAGCTGGGTCTGCGTCGTGTCTGTGAGCGCGGCAAGGTAGCGGATGCGCTCTTTGGTCTGAGGGTTGACTTTGATTGGGGACTGACTAACGCTCATTGGCTCTCTCCTGGTACCTAAAGGTACAGAGTACCTAGAGCGGAGTCAAGAGGTTTCAGAGCCTTTAGGCGCCTCTGAGGGGTCTACCAGGGGTTTTGTGAGCATCCCACCGGTGCTTGGCTTCCCACCCCTAAGCTCCCGGCGATCTCTCCGATCGCCGGGAGCTTAGGGGTGGGAGCACAAAGGTCCTGAACCTCGCGTCCCACAATCGCGGTGAGCGCGACTCTGCAACCCACCACCGTCGAGCTGCTCAAGCGTTTCGCGGCTCGTGCGAAGCAACCGTCGCTTCGTCGAGCCGGCGCATGAGGAAGCTGGCGAAGGCGAGCATCTCCAACGCCGCCTCGTCGTCCAGCGGCGTGAACTGCTCGTGGGCGTCTGGATTCCGATTTCCCTGAACCGCACCCTTGAACGGCATGCAGAGATATGTCGGCCACCAGACCACTCGACGACCGGTGTCGAATACAAATGAATCGCGGACGAAGGGCCGAGGACAATCAGGCCGTGACCATCGAGTCTCCTCGGACGACCATGCGACCAGCCCAGTCGGTCAAGAGCGCCGAAGCTTCCTCGTCGTCATCCCCGACGCGCACGTTGAGCACGTCAGCTCCGATCTCAGCACGTACGTCGAGTAGGTCGCACGCGCGGCGAGCCGGCTCGACTTCGTCTGCTTGTGTCACGCGCCCATCCTGCCTCGCTCTCGCAATGACCCAGCGCGTCGACGCAGCGCCAGGTCTCACCTTCGCTTGTGCTCGGCTGCTGCGGGATCGGGGCTGGCACGGCAACGACCTCCTCGCCGAGCACCTCGACGCCGTCGCCGGCGACGGGTCCGTCTCATTCTGCGTCAGCTTCCGGTCGAGGCTCGAGGAGCTGGCGAGCATCCTCGAAGGCGACCCGACCCATGGTGGCGGCAGCTTGACTGCCAGACCGGATTTCGTTGTCCACGGCATGACGTCTTTTCACATATCGGCAGCTCAGGTCGGGCGTGCTGTCCCATGTGGTAGGCGTCCGTACACCTCGCAAGTGGCAATCTGCCGGAGTTGGGCGCGGGCATGAACGCGCTGGCTCCGCCCCAGTGACTCGATCGATCTCAGTCGACACCGAAAGCCCTTCAACCGGAAGGTGCTCGACTCGATGACGGCCTCAACGTCACCACCCTGGTGTCAGCGATCGACGTGCTGGACGACAAACCCGAGAGCCGTAGATACCCGCGGTATTGGCGGGGCGGGCACGGCACTAGCGGGAAAGGCAACTGCGCATCAGTCCCGAGGGAGTTCGCCGGCGCTAGATCTGAAAGGCCAGATCGCTGGATACTTAATCGGCCGCGTCTTCAGCGTCCTCTCGGGCGACTGCAGCATCCCGACGGGAGCAAGTGGGATTCCTCCGTCGGGTTCACCGGGCCATTCGTCGGCGCAGTAGATCGCCAGGTCACCTATCTTCCTGCCGCCCCGGTCCTGCCAGAACTCGATGTACGGGGCTCCAACGACCATCGCCATAGGAGGGCTTGTCGGAAAGCCGAGCCAAAAGTATGGCCACATGTAGGACGGATTGTCGCAACGTCGGCTATTAGCCCACTCGGGCATCCAGGTGACTCCCGTGAACAGTCGTGCTTCGGCGTAGAAGGGCTGAAGAACGACCGACAAGTCGAAGAAGATTCTTGCGAGGTGGCGTCCCCAGCCAGGTTGGGAGAGAAGGGAGCCCGCCAGCTTAGCGAGGCCGCAGTTGAGTCCGCCAGAGTGGTGTACGACCTGAGGTGATCACCTCGGCCGGCGCTGTCACTTTGACGCCGGGCAATTCGCTGTGACGCCGAGCATCCCCCAGACGCGACAGCCACCGCACCA
>JBEKLQ010000176.1:0-5191 GCA_050010115.1 Acidimicrobiales bacterium
GGTCACCGTAGAAAGAAGCGTCCTGGATGAGAGCCGGTCCCGCGTCTGTGCTGCACTCACACCCGAAGGCGGCATCGACGAGGTTCACGAGGGCCACGAACCTCGCCGCGGCCTCAGCTTCGTCGAAGTCAGCGGGTCGCTCCAGATGAGTTGGGCTATCAAGCTCGCGAAGCTTGGTCCACAGCAGCTCCTGCGCATCGGCCATGCCCCATGGTCGCGCGCACCGGACAGTGGTCATGCCCACCGCCCTTCACAGCTGACCGGCGGAGCCTTCAGGCTTCATTGGCGAAGTGTCGCATTGGCGGCGGTGCTCGCACCGGGCCAACACTGTGTGGCGACGGCCTTGGCAAACCCCGGCTCAGAGCGGCACAGGATCGTCGGGTCCGATCACCAGGGCCTCGACACCGACCGAAAGCACGGCGGCGGCAGTCTCCGCTCCGCATCCCATGAGCGACGAGGTCGAATCCGACGGCGTCACGAGGATCCAGGACCGGTCTTTCGGCCACCAGAAGGAGGGCGACATACCGAAGTCGCAGACCTGGGCGAACGAGCTCGCGGCGAAGAGGTAGGTCCCGCCCTTGAAGTCGACAGCCTTCAACGCCGGTGAGCTTGGCACGAACGAGGCCCGGTGGCTGGCGAACCCGACGATGCAGCCGTCTGGTTCCGTGTTACCCACCCCGAGCACATCGACGAGCTGGTTGCACTGGACGTCTCCGAGGTCACCTGTCATCCCGGCCGGAGAGACGAGCCTTCCGAAGCCGGGGACCTCGTAGACGTCATCGAAGTCCTCGAACTTGCAGGAGGCGAGCAGCGGTTTGCCGGTTGCGCCGGCGACCTCACGCCACGAGACATCTCTCGGAACCCCGCCAACGACGAGCTGCGCAGGATGCAAGATTCGGAGGTAGACCTCGAAGACGGCGGGTGCTCGGCCCGAGAAGCTGCTTCCGTCTCCTCGGTGTCGGCGATCGTGGTCGATGAGCCACTCGACCGCTCCCAGGTCGACGGGCAGCAACTCCATGCCGCTCACTCTTTCATCACTCGGATCAAACAGAAAGGTGACCACGACCGCTCCGGCCTCACTGGCGAAACGCGGGTTGCCGATGCCCGGCTCTCACGGCGCCTTCGAAGGCGCCCCGACGACCCACGTCACGCTGAGAAGTGGCCCTGCTGTCACCGGAAGCTCTGAATGATCGTCCACCCAGTCACGCTGAGTCCGCGGGTGTCGATTGCGTCTCGCCCCATCCCCGTCAGGCTCCTCGCGTCCACACCAATAAGCCGTGTAACACCACGACCAATACAATCCTCTTAGGTCTTCTACGGCGCTCCAGTCTCGACCTGTTCACCTGAACTCTCCTCCTCGATCCCAGTAAGAACTTGCAGCCAACATCGAGGCCAACCCGGGGGGAGCGGAGCGACCGGAGGGGCGGCAGCGGCGGACTATGGTGTCCATATAGACCCCTCCTGTAGGGCGGCCATTTAGTGCAAGTGTGTACCGTCTTTGTAGTACCGACTCCCACTGACGTGAGTGCCTCTCGAGCCGGCCGCTGAGATCGCCGGTGCCGGGTCCGACACTGGTGGCTGCCGCTCAGAGCACCGTCATTCTCCTTCCTGCGGGCTGTCGCCCCGAGGGGCGCCGAACGACGGACTCGCCACCCTCGTGCGCTTGCAAGCCCTCTGAAGCCCGCTAGCGGTGCGAACTGCAGTCTGACCGGTTCCGCTCCCGATCTCCACCACGTCGTCGAGCCTGGCCCGGGCGACCAACGGACGCCGGAGATCGTGAACGCGCTCGGCGGCGGTGTCCGAGTGAAGATGCGGTCGGCGAGCCGGCTGATCTGGTGGGCGATATGTGGAGGAGGGCCGCCAGGCCCGCGGTCACCGAGTCGTAAGTCTGACGCCGGCAAATCCCGGTAGTCGACGATGGCTGTCACGGCGCCGGCGTCTACAGCGTTGCCGACCGAGTGGTCGTACGTGACGCCGTGGCGGGTCGCCAGCCGGCGAAATCTCCCTCGGCCGGTACTACAAGTCCCCCACCTGCGATGACAGGGTCGAAGCGGTCGAAGAAAATTCTTTTTGTAGTAGCAGTTGTAGTACCAAATGTAGACCTCCGATCCTCATGATTGGCGGAATGAGGGCCGAGATCAGGCACGACAAGATCCCATCCGACCGGATGTCTCGGCTCGGAGGAATCGTCCCAGAGGTGGAGAAGCGGCCAGGCAATCCGCAGGCGCTCTGCTACGACCTCCCCGTCCAGGGAGAGCTGCCGCTGGGACTTGGGGCCAGGGAGCGAAGACAATCGACGGCGGTCGGAGCGGAGGCACGTTGGGCAAGCTCGCGCGAACCCGCGCAGAGCGCCACCGATCCGAAGCCGACTGCGCCGACCGAGTGCGCATGCGAGCAACACGTCGACGTCGGTCAGCTGCTCCTCAAGCCCGAGCAAGTGGCAAAGGCTCTCGCCATCGGCAGGACCCGCGTCTACGAGCTCATGGCCTCTGGCTCACTGCCGTCGATCCTTATCGGCCGCTCCCGTCGAGTTCCCCGCCAAGCGGTCGTGCGATTCGTTGAGGATCTCTGTTCTCGCGATCCCCAGGAGTGACGAGCCGGCCTCGAAAGCTTGGCCACCCGTCCCAACTCTCAGCTGAGCGTCGCTGAGCCTCGTCTTGATCGTCGACAACCCTTCGCACGGCCGTCATCCTTCGAGCGTGTCCGGGCGTCTGCTCCTTGACAGCGCAACGGATTGGTAGCGCGTCCGTCCCAGGTCGCAGTGCGCCAGAATCCAGCGCGGCCGACCACTCGGACACGGCATGTGAGCGAGCGTTCCGGCGGCGAGGTACGACCCTCTTCCGCCGTCGAGGACGGCGCTCAGGAACACGGTCACGGATGGCGCCCCGTTGGCGCGTGGATGGCGCGGACGCCAACGACCGCCAACGTTCGCCAAAGTACAAAACGCAGGTCAGAGGACGTGCTGAACGGCGCCGAACGCCCTAAAACGGCCAAATTGTGACCTGCAAAGCCCTGTACCCCAGTTCGATTCTGGGCGCCGCCTCAAGTATTTCTCCTGGTCAGGGACTTGATAGTCCCGGGCTCTCCCCCCGAATTGTCGTCGCCGTGCTGGCAAGCCTCGAACATGACCTCGGATCACACCGCCCGGGGCGCAATGCGCAACGCTCCTCCGCCGACACACCGACGGAGGGTCTGCAGTGACCGATATGACGCCGGCACACCTTCGGTCACAGCGACCCGCGCTCAGCCTGTCGTTCGGCACTACCCGCGTGGCCATCCTCGACTCGGACTACATCTTGAACCAGGTCGCGCGGCTGGTCGACGATCCGGTCCGGGCGTTCTCGCTCATCGGCCCGCCGTTTCGACGGGGGCGTACGTTCGCCTCTGCTCACGTGCTCAGCGAGCTGTATCAGTCCGACAAACTGGGCTTTGCCAACAAGTGGGAGAAGCTCGCGCATCAGGCAGCGGAACGAGGCCGGTCGACGAAGCCAGCGGCTTACCGTCAGATATTCGAGCAGAGTTTCTTGCCGCGGATCACCTTCGTTGATGTCGGCGGTGTGTTCGTCGGTGCCGAGCCGGCTCGCAGAGTGCACGCTATCGACCGCCATGACGCGCCGACGGGCCAGCTCGCAGTCCTCCTCTCTCGGACGCGGCCGATCGTCTACGCGCACGACAAGTCGCTGTGGCGGCCGGGGCTCGCCCCGGCGCCGGCCAACTTCCAGGCGGTGCTGAGAGCGGGTTTCCAAGCCGACAACTCCGAGAACCTGACGCAGGGCTTCACCTACGTCGCCGGCGGCGTGATCTGGGCCGTCGATGGAGCGGCGCGCGGCGTAGCCGGCGTGATCAAGGTTCCGAGGTGGGCGCCATGGGTCGCCGTGATCGGCGTAGCCGCTTGGTATCTAGTGTCCTGTCCGATTGATTAATCGCGTAATGGGGGTACCCTATGCATCTGCGGCCGATTGTTCCTTTGAGCCTGCATCCTGGTTGATGGCAGCGCAGTAGCCGGCGAGCCGCTCGAGGACGCAGTAGCCGGCGAGCCGCTCGAGGATCTGCTCGGCGGTCTTGTGCCACACGAACGGCTTCGGGTCCTTGTTCCAGGCCGCCGCCCAGGCGAGGATGTCAGCAGCCAGGTCTTTGGTGTTGCGGTGGGCCGAGCGTTGCAGCTTCTTCGTCGTGAGGGCCGAGAACCAGCGCTCGACGAGATTCATCCATGAGCCGTAGGTCGGCGTGAAGTGGAGGTGGAAGCGGTGGTGGCGCAGCAGCCATCTCTGCACGGCCGGCGCCTTATGGGCCGAAAGATTGTCCAAGATGATGTGAACGTCGAGCCCAGCAGGGACCTCGCGGTTGATCTTGTTCAGGAACGCCACGAAGTCGTCTTGGTTGTGGGTCGTGCGGATGTCGGTGATGACCGTGCCCCGGGCGATGTCCAAGGCGGCGAAAAGGTCGACCGTTCCATTGCGCACGTAGTCGTGGGTGGCCCGCTGCGGCGTTGTCGGCAGCATCGGGAACGTCGGGGCGGTGCGGTTGAGCGCTTGGATCTGTGGCTTTTCGTCGACTGCGAAGACCGCTGCCGCCTCGGGCGGGTTCATGTACAGCCCGACCAGATCCCTGACCTTCTCGACCAGGTCCGGGTCGGGCGAGACCTTGAAGTTGTCCTGGCGCCAGGGCTTCAGCCCGAAAGCCCGCCAGATCTCTGCGACTGTGGTCTTGCCGATGCCGTGCTTGTCGGCCAGCCCCCGGGTCGACCAGTGGGTGTCCTCGCCGGGCGCCGACTCCAAGGTGTCGACGATCACGGCCTCAATGGTGGCGTCGCTGATCTTGCGCTCTGCGCCAGGCCGGGGCGCATCTCCGAGCCCTTCCAAGCGATCCTTGGCGAAGCGGTGCCGCCATTTCGACACAGTCGCCGGGTTGACGTTCTCGTGTCTGGCTATCTCGCCATTCGTGCGGCCTTCGGCACAGGCGAGCACTATCCGAGACCTGAGAGCCAGCGCCTGGGAAGACGAGTGCCGGCGCACCCAACGCTCGAGCGTCTCGCGCTCGGTCTCGCTCAATTCGATGCTGGCGGTCGGTCGTCCTCGTCTTGGCATGGCGTTCTTCAAATGTTGGCTCACATCGGGAAGAACGCGCCGGCCGAGACAGAAATTCCCAGTTTTCCAACATTTCGCTAACTTTCAGTCGGACGGCACACTAG
>JBEKLQ010000177.1:0-3857 GCA_050010115.1 Acidimicrobiales bacterium
TGCCGAATCGACACTCGCCTCGCTGCGGCGCCGTCCCCAAGCACATTGCCGAAGAGGACGCCGTCCTCAAAGATCCGCGCCGATCAGACCTCCGTTGTTCTCAGGAAGTCACGCCGGTAACACCCCCCACCACGTGGAGTGGCTGGCCCGTTACTGGGCCGAGGCGCTTGGGGGCCCCACAGCTACTCCGACGAGTGCGGCATAGGTGCCGTCGACGACGTCGGGTTCGTGGGGTGGCGGTCACGGCGCGCTCGATGCGTCAGGCCACGAGGGAGCGGAGCTGCTCGGCTTGCTCGACTCAGCCCGGCGGATCACCCATGGTCGCCACGGAGCCGAGCGACGATCATCCCACCGGCCAGGTGCGTCATCCAAGCGACCCCTGCGAGGTAGTCGAACGCGTCAAGGGCGGAGGCTACTCGTTCATCACCCTGTCTATGACCTGCTGGTCGGCTTGCAGACGCTTGCGCTCGGCGGCCTTCTCTGCCTCTATCCGCTCGACCTCTCGCGTGTGCTCGGCAAGGAGCGAGGGGTACGCCTCGTTGAACTCTACGACGGCCCGGCGTATGGCTCGAACGGCTTCTTCGAGGTGATCACGAGGAACTCGAACGTGCACGGCGTCCTCCGAACTGGCGATAGAAGGAGCACCCACCGATCTCTTGATCCGCGAGGCCAGTTCGTGAGGCAGGCGCAGGCGACGGTTCCCGCCTCGGATGTCGGGAGCGTTGCGCAGCTTCACGTTGATGCTGATCCTGCCGTCGTTCGATTCGCCAACTGCGGTGATGCTGAGAATCTCGACTGACAGCGAGATGGTTGGTCTCCGGTCACTGACGTGGTACCTCGGGTCGGCTGTCGGTCTTCCGGTCCTTCGTAGATTCAGGCGGTCCTTGGCGTCTCGCGGCTGCCCGCCTCGTTGTGGCATGAGGTTCAGCGGTCCCTCACTCATAAGGCGCGACTCACCCACGTGGGAAGTCGGTCATCGAGAAGGCGCTCCTGACGCTCGCCGCGTCGCACGCCGAGGTTGACGTGTGACGAATCACGAAGAAATGCGTGCCGACAGACTTGCTGACGCCGAGCGTGGCGGCGCCCGTGACCGACCAATATCGAGAACGCCAAAGCTATCGCCGTCGCCGTGGCGAGCAGTAGCCACTTGGTAGGGCCCCTCTAAGTGCGGCCGGGCAGGCGCTGCCGGCTACGCATCACCGCAGTCATGGCCTTCGCATACGCCTTCGGTGAGATGAGGCTGGGACGAGCGATGGGAACGATGCGCTGGATCGACACGGTCTGCACGTTCGTGTACTTGAGGATCCCGTGCTCGCCATGCCTGCTTCCCACGCCAGAGTCCTTCCAGCCGCCCATGGCGGCGTCGACCGATCCCCAACTCGCCGCATACGCCTCGTTGACGTTGACGCTTCCGGCCTGCAGCTGGCTGGCGATGTGGCGCCCCTTGGCGGCGTCGCGGGTCCAGACCGAGAAGTTCAGCCCATAGTTGCTGTCGTTAGCTCTTCCGATCGCCTCCTCTGCTCCGTTCACGCGGTATAGGGAAATCACCGGCCCGAAGGTCTCCTCGGAGTAGAGGGTCATCTCGGGCGAGGTGTCCGTGAGGACGGTGGGTTCGAAGAAGTAGGGACCGATATCCGGTCGCGCCCTGCCGCCGGCCAGCAGCGTCGCCCCCTTGTCGATCGCGTCGTTCACATGGCGAACGACCGTGTCGAGTTGCGCGGCCGAGGTCAACGAGCCCATGTCGGGCTTGTAGTCGAGGGAGTGCCCCAGCCGAAGCGATTTGGTGGCCGCGACAAATCGTGGAACGAACTCGTCCCAGGCCGCGGTGTCCACATACATCCGCTCCATCGAGATGCACAGCTGACCGCTGCTCGAGAACGCGGCGCGCGCGGCCCCCGGTACGGCCTTGCCGAGATCAGCATCGGCAAGGATGAGGATCGCGTTCTTGCCCCCGAGCTCCATCGAGTAGTCGATGAGCCGCTCGGCCGCTTGGGTGGCCACCACGCGCCCGACCCGGGTGCTGCCGGTGAACATGACGAAGTCGCTGAGCTCGATGAGGGACGTCCCGAGGTCCGCGCCCGGCCCGGTCACAACCTGCAGCACGCCCGGGGGCAGCCCGGCCTCTTCGATGAGCTCCGCTGCCCAGAGCGCCGAGTACGGCGTTTGCTTGTCCGGTTTGGCGATGACGGCATTGCCCGCGACGAGCGCGGGAAGAGCGTCGGTGATGCCGAGCGTCAGTGGGTAGTTCCAGGGCGATATGACGCCGACCAGACCCTTGGGGTGATGGTACTCCCAGGTCCGTGTTAGAGGAGGCAAGGCACCCGCGCGGCGGTGCGGCCGCAGGTATCCCGGGGCGGTGCGTGCGTAGTACCGGCTCACCTGCGCGACGTCGATGATCTCCTCGAAGGCGTGCCGGCGTGCCTTACCATTCTCGAGCTGGATCAGGTCGAGCACTTCGTCCTGCCTGTCGAGCACGAGCTCGGCAAAGCGGAGCAACACCTTCGTTCGATCGGTGGCGGACACCCGCTGCCAGTCGCCTTGTGCCCTGCGTGCCGCCCCGGCCGCCGCCGCGACGTCCTCCGCCGTGCTGTGGGGCACATGGCCGAGAATGTCGCCCGTCGCCGGCATCTCGATCGGCAGCGGCTCTCTGGGCCCCGTGGTCAGGACGCGGCCCGCCAACCGGTCCAGCAGACCACGGGTGATCCGCGGACCGAGAAGTCGCGGGTCAGCGATCCTGGAGCTGCTGCCCATCGATGTCGTCATGCCAGGCCTTCGTAGCGGAACCGCGTCGGGGTAGTTCGACGATACTCCAACCCCACGCGTCCAGGCTCGGGCCCAGGACGCCAAGGTCAATCCATGGACTTCGCCCAGGCGAGTGCCTACGATCGGTAGGCCCATAGCGGCCAGCGCTCGCTGGTTGGCGGCACGCGCTAGATAGCGGCAGATGCACCTGCCTGCTCCGAGCCGGTAGCCGCCCACGCGGGCATCGGCGACGAGGACAAGGGTCGCCGACTCGTGCACACCCTCTGAGTCATGCCATTTCGCGGCCGAGGGCGTGGGACTGGGCACCCCGGTGCGGAGCGGAGCGGCAGGACCACAAGTGGTTATTAGGGCCGGAGATTACGGAGCGGGCGGGCGCTGTGGGTAGGGACCTACCCGGTCGGCCTCATGCTGGTCACACCGAGGACGGGGATCTACGACTCCATGTCTATGAGTAGTGCTCGACCAACGTCACGCCGGCGCCGGCCCTGTTGACGTAGTAGCCGACGGCATTGCACGCCGCGGCCGACGGGCACGACACCTCGGAAAGGAAGCTGCGCTCCGTCCCGGTCGGGTTGGGGGTGGGCTGGATCACCCACTTCGTCCCGTTCCAGGCCTCCGCCAGCGTCACGTCGGTGCCGGCGCTGTTGAGGTAGTACCCGACGGCGCTGCACGTCGTGGCCGAGGTGCACGACACCCCTGACAGGCTGCTGCCCTGCGCCCCGGTCGGGTTTGGGGTGGGCTCGATCGCCCACTTCGCCCCGTTCCAGGCCTCCGCCAGCGTCACGTCGGTGCCGGCGCCGTTGACGTAGTTCCCGACGGCGCGGCACGCCGTAGCCGAGGTGCACGACACCCCGGACAGGTAGCTGTACTGCGCCCCGGTCGCAATGGGGGTGGGCTGGACAACCCACTTCGTCCCGTTCCAGGCCTCCGCCAGCGTGACGCCGGCGCCGTCGCTGTTGACGTAGATCCCGACGGCGCTGCACGCCGTGGCCGAGGTGCATGACACCCCGGACAGGCTGCTGCCCTGCGCCCCGGTCGGGTTGGGGGTGGGCTCGATCGCCCACTTCGTCCCGTTCCAGGCCTCCGCCAGCGTG
>JBEKLQ010000178.1:0-5269 GCA_050010115.1 Acidimicrobiales bacterium
CGAGGATGTCTCGTTGAGCGTGGAACTTTCGGTGGCGATCCCGAGCTGAGTTACGCGGCAGCCTCCTTCTTCGAATCGTAGTGCGAGGTTGTGTCATTGGCGCTGACGTGCTCGTCGAGCGCTGCCCGCAGCGCCTTCATGTGCAGGTGTCCGTTCACTCGGCGGAACTGCTTCTTCGCCTCGAGCATCCCGGCCGCGCACCAGCGCAGTGCCATTTGGCCGTCCTGCCAGCGCTTGACGTTGCTGGAGTGATCCCGGCATATCTCGATCATCGACTCGATGGGGTTGGTCGAGCGAAGGCTCCTCGCCAGCGTCGGCGGCACTCCGAGGCGGGCGACCGTGAGGGTCTCGGCCAGTCCTTCTCGAAGCGACCCGGCAGCTCCAGGGTGGGGCTTCTCCAGTCTCTTCGCAAGGTTCACGAGCGCTGCTTCTGCCGCGAGCGGGTCCGGGTTGCGGTAGGCAGCCCGCATCTCGCGCTCGACCACCGCCCCGACGGCGTCGGGCAGCTTGGCGCGGACGTTGCGGATCTTGTGAAGTTGGCAGCGGGCGATCACCGGGTGGTCGAAGACCGCTTTCACGGCCGAGCTGAGCGCCTTTGCCCCGTCCAGCACGCACAGGATCGGACGCGTCATGTCGAGGCCCCGGTCGCGAAGCGAGACGAGGAGGTCCTTCGCCAGCGTGGCGTTCTCGGTGTCACCCTCGAGAACCGCCAGCGGGTGCTTGATGCCGTCGGAGTCGATGCCCATGGCCACAACGCAGCAGTGGCCTGCGAAATGCACGCCGTCGATCATGATCACGACGAGGTCGAGACTCGACAGGTCGGCTGCCAGCAGCTCGGCGAGGGCCGTCTCGGTGGCAACGACGAACCGGCGCGAGACCGCAGATCGCGAGGTGCCGCGACTTGCGGCCTCGACTGCCTCACCGACCGGCTCGAGGCCGGCACCGTAGCGGCGTGTCGAGAGCTTGGCGAGCATTCGGGTCATGGCAAGACGTCCGAGGACCTCGGTCGAGCTCACCGCCTCGTAGGTCGCCAGCTTCACCTCGCTCGTGCGATCGGCGCTTCGAAGCCGCGGGCGGCGGACGGCGACCTGACGGCCACCGAGCACGACGAGCCCGTCGTCACAGCCATGCCGGACACAGCTGCGCTCCGGGTCCCACTTTCCTCGTGGCCCCGCCAGCATCGCTGCCTCCTCCTCGAAGATGACGCCGAGCACCTTGAGCCCGGTGCCGACGGCGAAGGCGAGCAACCCCTCCTCCAGCTCACCGGCGAGCTCTGAGATGGCGACGGTGACGTTGTCGGGAAGTTGCAATGCCGACTCGTGAGCGTCACGAACTGGATCGGGCTCGGGCTTCTTCGGTGTCACGCGCCCGGTGTGGGCGCGGCTTGTCGATGTCTGGTAGTTCTTCTTCACGGCGGTCCCCTTCCTGTCGGTGGTTCTTGCGGAACACCCGACACCTACCAGATGGCAGGCATCAGGCGGGGGACCGCCACCTCAAAAGATCCACGCCGGCCGGGACAACCTCGGCCGGGACAACCTCACCCGGCTCGGTTCGGCGGCGTTTTCGAGCGGAACTTCGAGCCTGTTCGCCGCTATGCCGCCCGCCGGCTCGGCGTGAGGCAGGCCGATGACATCGCCGCCGAGACATTCGCCCGGGCTTTTCGAGCCCGCGGGACCTTTCAACCCGCTCGCGGCTCCAGCGTACGGGCATGGCTCTTCGGCTTTGCAGTCAACATCGTTCGCGAGCAGGAGAGATCCGCTTCGCGCCAGTATCGGGCCTACGAACGATTCGGCCGTGGGCGGGACGACGGCGACCACTGGGAGGACGTCACCGATCGACTGGTCGACCACGCCCGCATCGAATCCGCTCTGCAGGACCTCTCCCCCGACGCCCGCGACCTGCTGCTCCTCGTGGCAGGCATCGGTCTCTCCTACAAGGAGGCGGCGGCAGCCCTTGGCGTCCGAGTCGGAACGGTGAAGTCCCGAGTCTCGAGGGCAAGGGCTCAGGTGGCGACCAGGCTGGAAGAGCGGCAAGCAGAGACCCGTAAGGGCCAGGGGAAAGAGGTTCGAAGTGACTGATCGTGTCCTCGAGGAGATCAGGCGATACGTGATCACCGTGCCGCCTGCGAGTACCGCTGTCCGCGACGCGGCGCGACAGAGCTGGGAAGCACTGGCAGCGGCATCTGGCGGGTTCGCGGCGCGCCCGGAACTGACGGCGAGCGCCGATGTCATGACTCCGGAACAACCAAGCGGAGGACGAGGTTTCGGGGGCCAGAGAAGGCTGGACGGCACGCGCCGCCGACCCCTGCGCCTCAGCGCGATCGTCGCTGTTGCCTGCCTCCTCGCCGTCTCGCTCGTGGCCGGTATCGCCGTCGACCGCCATCTCGGCAGATCATCGGGGCACCCGGGGCCCGCTTTCGCCGCTCCCGCCAGCTGTTCGAAGGGTCCTATCCAGTTGACAGTTGTCGACCCCGTCTCCGGACATGGCCCCTATCCTCTCGTCGCTCCGTATGAGTTCGTGGTCTTGCGGCCCGTCACCAAGTCAGGGGTTCCGGTCTCGGGCCTCGCGGCTGGACGGTCGGCCGCTGTCTTCGTGTGGCGAAACGGTGCCTGGAGACCGGAGGCGCCCTTGCCGGTGCCGGCTCCGGGGTCCGGGGCAGCCCGCGGTCGAGCGATCGTTCAGTTCACGAACCGCTACCCGACGGCAGCGCACTACCTGCTGCAGGTGCCGTTCAACCGGACCGGAGCCGCTAACCCGATTGCGCCGACGCACTCACTCATGCTGTGCACAACCGTCGTCATCGCCCCACCATCTCCGGGTGTGACGACGACAGAGGCGGGCTGACGGCCATGTCAGCTCGACTTTGCGATCGCTCACGGCGGCTGAGCGAGGTTCTTGGCGGCGCGCTCTCGATCGACGCCTCGGGAGCGCCAACTCGACGTGACCCCACCGGGCCTCGTCGCTCTCGCTCCGTCCGCGTTGACGACCCCAGCACGGCGCTTACGGCACTCGTGCGACGGGCTCTGAAGCCGTTCAGCCGAGACCGGAAGTCCATCCGCACGACCGTCGACACCAGCCGTCCGGGCAGACCTCGTTGCACGAGATGGACTACACCCCGAGCTGAGCGGTACCAACATCACCCAAGTCGTCCAGACGGACCCGCACCTTCAAGCTGTCAAAGCGGAGACCGCTGTGGCGGCGTCGGCAAACCGCTATTCGGCTCAGCGCGTTCGAAGGCACTCCCGACGCCGCGCCTGAGTACTCCGTAGTGCGCCCGTCGCATGCGACGACGCACCGGAGGCGGCGTGGCCCGGTAGCTGCGACAACGTGGCTGTGGCATTGTCGGTTGTGCTCGGACACCTTCGTCGTGCTCGGCGGTACTTCAAGGCAGCGACGTAACCGTGCGTCTATCGCGCGTGGATACCCCGCGGCCAGGAGATCGCGGACGGTGACGGCGTCTCCGTCGACCGTTACTCCGAGACATTCGCGTCGCGCGAATTGGTGGCTTCTTGCTGCCATCGTGACCGTCGCCTCTGCGTGCACATCACAGCCAGCGGGGAAGCCACCCTCATCGAGCGCGAGCACCTCTCTGGCGACGAGTACCTCGACGCCACCCGGCACCACGACGTCCACGACTCCCAGTCAGGGGCCACTGCGCCCGGGGGAGCGAGTGCCGACCTCCGATCTCATCAGGGTTTCCTTTGTCGACCAGCTCGACGGCGCCGCCCTTCTGACTCTCTACCCTGCCAACTGCTCGGTCCCCCCGTCAGCCTGTGTGCAACTGGCCGTCACGACCGACGGAGGCCTCTCCTGGCGGGCCGAGGGAGGTTTCCTTCCTCTGGCCTCGACCGTGCTCAGCGACGTGGGAGCCGTCGACTGGGAGAGCCCAACATTCGGTTACGCCTGGAGCTCTTCTGACCTGCTCCGCATCGACGACAAGGGCCAGTACCAGCGCATCCAGAGTCCTCCGGGACTGGTGTCGCCGAGCATCCAGTCCGTCTCGGTTCTCGGCGACAGCCTCTGGGCGGCCTTCTCCTGTGGAGGACCGACGAGCCAATGCTCCACGCCGCTGTGGTCGTGGAGCAGTCGATCGGGATGGCAGCCGATCTCGCTCCCTGTGCAGCCAGCTGGCTCCGGGCCCGTCGAGATCGTGCGGCCGTCGCCTCGGACGGACTTCTTACTCACCTACGGGACCGACCAAGCTGGCTGGCTCTTCGCAAGCAACGACGGGGGCTCGACGTGGACGCGCTCGGCAATCCCGTGTGGGTCCCTCACCAGGAAAGGGTCGAACGGGACCGTCCATGCGACCGCCACGCCGGACTCGATCGCCCTCGTGCCGGGAGGATCAGGTGCCCCGACGTCCGCAGCCCTGGTCCTCGAATGCGTTGGGGCAGCAGGTGTCGGCTACCAGGCGCTGAGCTTTTGGAGCCGGCACTCGCTCTCGGCAGGCACTTGGCAGCTCCAGTCGGACAACGTGGCCGGCGATCTGCCAGCGGTGGGGGTTGCACCGTCAATGGGATACGCCTCGGACCTCGTGGCCACGCCAGGCAGCGTGTGGATTGCTCTCGGCCGGAGCCCGCCGTATCGCAGCACCGATGACGGGCACATCTGGGAGGAAGCTCCCGAGTTGGGCACCGAGGTAGCTCATGACGTGTTGAAGGACTCGACCCTAGGCCCCGGCATTCTCGACTTCGTCAACGCCCGCGACGGCTGGTGCCTCTACTGGGAGCTCTGGCGAACGACCGATGGCGGGGCAACGTGGACACGAATGCCCGGATGATCGTCGCTGGCTCGTCCTGGGACGCGATCCGGATCAGCTCGTCGACGGCTACGAACTCGTGACGGTGAGCGAGACGGCGCCGATTCTGGACCGAACCCCAACGACCGTCGCGCACCGTGCGGCTGAGCCCATGCGCCGGCGAACTCGTTTCCGCGCCTGTCCATCCGAGTGACCATCGTCAGCGGCGCGCTCAACGGGGGCACGGGTACTCGGTTGACTTGAGCAGCAACCTGAACAGACAGAACACGCGCATAACAAGCAGCTGGACTCGCGCCACCGGCCTGTCAGGATGGAGACAGCTCGAGCCGCGTCGGTCTCCCGGCACGTTTCGTCCTTGTCCGAGTCAGCCGTGACACCGCCCGATGGCGCAGGGAGGTAGCGGGACAGCCCGCCATGTGTAGCCGGACTCGACCGTTCGTGCGATGAAGACACCGTTCGGGGGAAAGTTCCCGGCGACCGCCACACAGGTGGTCTCGCTCGCGCAGGCGA
>JBEKLQ010000179.1:0-3735 GCA_050010115.1 Acidimicrobiales bacterium
GCCGTCGCGCCACTGCAGCTGGGCGGTCGCTGCGTCGCCTTCTGGGTCTGCACCAGGACGGGCGCCCACCCGCTTGTCGCCCACTGCGGATGGCGGACGAGTCCGGAGACCGCCGTCCGCGTGGTGCTCGACGCGTCCACTCCGGCGGCCCGAACGCCGGTCCCGCTGCAGGAGGCGCGACGGGTTGCTCGCGAGGCTCGGAGCCTTGCTAGGACTGGTTGACCACGGTGATCCCACCGCAACTGGACGTCGTTGCGCGAGCAGTCGAACGTCGAACTGACAGCTCGCCCTCTCGCCCTATGAGGAAGTCGGCGATGACACACCACGACAAGGCCGTTAGCGTCAACTTGCCCCGCACTACGACTGGCTTGGGTCGCGCCAGAACAACCTGAGGGTCAGGGCCTGAAGTAGCCGCGGTAGCCCGCCTCCACGGCCAAGATGGCAAGGGCACGGCCAAGATGGCAAGGGCCGTGGCGAGATGGGGCTTGCCACACCCGGGCTGGCAAGAACAGGACCGGCCTTCCTGGAACATTACGCGTTGCTGTCTGGCACCCAGTTCCCGTGGAAACCGAAAGGAACGCGCTGGGGCAGATGAACCATCGCTTGGGGTTCCCCCTTGAAGTCCGTGGCGTTGAGCACGAGGAGGTCACTCGTGTCACGGTCGGCGTCGTACACGAGCGAGAGAACCCACCCGTCGTCCTCGGCGGCATCAGGGCCCGACGGTACGAACACGGCCTCGGAGGCTCCGCCCGCGGACCGGAGGGGTCTGACCTCGCTGGTGCGGCGGTCCAGGTCGTGCTTCACCAGCGCGCTCTCGCTCTCGAGGAAGGCGCCGGCATAGCCATAGCGGTGCCGACGACCGACGACCCGCTCGTCGACACGTGGGAACTCCTGGCCTCGGTCGTCGAGGCGCTCTTCGACCACTTTGCCGGCCGCCAGGTCCAGGCTCCAACGCTCCAGGGTGGGCGCGCCTTCGTCGGGGCCAAGAGGGTGGGTGTCGAACATCCGCGCGTGGCGCACCACGTCGAGCACAACTTGGTCACCATCGTCATAGGCGTTCATGGGGTGAAAGACGTAACACGGCTCCACGTCGAACCACGAAACATCTTCCGCACCCCCGTCGCGCTCAAGCAGCCCGACGCGTGCCCGGTAGCTGGGATCCCACAAGTACGGGAAGCGGGCTCCGGACATGGCGGCCTCGAGGTTGAACACCACGGGGAGGTCGTAGATAACAGCGAATCGCTCAGTGAGCGACATGTCGTGGACGCTCACGGGTCCACCCACTTCGATGTCGACCGCCTTGCGCACCAGGCCACCGATGTCGACCACCGTGTACTGCACGACATTGCCCCATCCCCAGAAGTACGACACGGCGTGGAGTTCGCCGCTCGCCGGGTCGCGCTTCGGGTGGGCTGTGTATCCGCCAGGCAACGTGCCGCCGAAATCCGACGGCCCCACCGTGTCGAGCTCGTAGGTGAGTTCGTACGGGCGTGCTCCCGCCTCGACGATGGCGAAAGTCCGTCCCGCGTGCCCGATCACGTTGGTGTTCGAGGCGAAATCCATGTCCGCATGCACTGGACCGGGGCGGACCGGCTCACCCAAAGCGTTGGCCACCTCGGCCGAGCGTACCCACCGGTTTCGGTACCACTGCGCCCGGCCATCGCGGATCCTGATTCCGTGCACCATGCCATCGCCTGTGAACCAGTGGTATGTCGAAGGCTCCGGTGGGGCCAGCGGATTCGGCCCGTTGCGCAGGTAGCGACCACACAGTGCCTCCGGCAGCGACCCGGTGACTGGCAACTCACTGACGGTTACCTCGTCGGCGACCGGCGCGTAGTTACCCACGAGGTAGCGATTCTCGACGGTTGTCATGTGTCCCTTTGTAGCGCATTGCCGGCCGCAAGCTCCAGGCTGGCAGCTTCGCGGACCTGGCACCGTCGCTCAGGGAAGGCGACCCCAGGTCTCCTGGAGGTCAGTCGGGGGTTCGGCTGCAGTGGGACGTCGGTCGCCGCCCAACCGAGGCGCCTGGCTGGGCCGACCCGGGCGCCCGGAACAGAATGGCGCGACTGACCGTCGCATCCTCTGGGTCGGGCGGCCATACTGATCGACGGCTCGGCGCTCTACTTCGCAGGCGCTCCCTGCCGACTCGGTGCGCCTCAATGAGCTGACGCCGTCATTCTGTGCGCCCGCGAACCGGGATGGGCGTCACGTCACGCTTTAGACCAGCCCGGAGTTATGAGACAGCTCCTTGGGGTGGCGGTGCCTGCTAGGGCTGGGGAACCTCAGGGCGGTCGATAATCCGCAGCCAGGAGCCGTCGGGTTGTCGGCGCAATACCTGCACCCGAACTCCGGTGTTGTCGGCCGAGCGCGTGGAGGTCAGCGCCAAGTTCTCGAACCTTATGGTTGGCAAGGGAGCTTCCAAACCAAACTTCACTCCTGCGTCGACCATCTGCTGGTAGATCGCCCGAATGGCCTCTCGGCCTGAGGTTGGTTGGTCGACCGGGTAGGCCAAGACGGCTTGCGGCTCGTATAACGCGGCTACGCCGGCCGCGTCGCCGGCATTGAGTCGTTCGGTGACGAGCCGGGTTACATCCTCCGGCTCCGTTGCATACATATCGTCGCTCATGGGGAAACGCTCCTCTCAGGGGAACCGAGTCTCTTGTCCATTGTTATGCCGGCGCGGTTAGTGTCACCAAGGTGCCATCGCGGGTCAATGCCCGCCAGCCGGCGGTATGCGTGTCGCCCACTGGCGTGTATCTGGGTGTCGCGCCCGGGATGTGCCGGACCCGGATGCCTCGGCGGCAGCCGGTCGGAGGCCAGGGGTGCCAGGTCGCCCTCGGCGTCCTGGCCCGGCCGGAGGCCCTGACGAGGGGCGACCCGGTCCCAGCATTTGCGGTCGGCTCGACTGCTCCCCCTGGTGAGTGAATGGGCCAGTTGAGGTCACATCAAGGCGACGGACTAGGCGCAAGCGCCGTGGCAAGCCCTTCAACGAACCTACGAACGAGTTTGTGGTCCTCGTCAACGTGGTCGGGGTTGAACTCGCAGATTGTCAAGGCGGCGAACTTGGGGTGGTGTGCGAACACTTCAACGCATTCGAGTGCCTCGGTCAGCGTTAGTCCGGCGTTGATGGTTGGGAAATCAGCTGCGGGGAAATCGATGAAGTCAACCACGTCAACGTCGAAGTGGACGAGGAGACGGTCGACGCTGTCTGTAAGGTCGGCTAGGGCTTCCTGAGCGGCTTGGGGAGCCCGGCCCTTAACCTGATCTACCCAGTGCACTCGCAACTCCTTCTCGGCGACGACACGCTGCTCCCAGTCGGTGAGTTCGTCGGGAACCGCTCCGATGTAGACGATCTGGTCGGGGTCGAGCAGGGGGAAGCGGGGGCCGATGTGACTGAGTGGCTGCGTAGCCTCGGGGAGTCCAATGAGGTGGGCACTGACCATCCAGTCCAGGAACCCGAGACGTACAGACGAGGGCACATTGAGGTCGGGTCCTGCGTCGAGGTAGAGCAGACCGATGCGCTCTGGCTTGTGGAGGAACCCCGAGATCACACCGACCTCGATCGTGCAGTCCCCGCCGAGGATGAGCGGCCTCTCGTTGTCATCCAGTGCCGAAGCGGTGGCATCGGCGACGGCTGTGGCCACCTGGGCCACCTGCTCTGAGTGCTGCGCACGAGGGCTGGCCTGGTCCGGGCTCCATCTGACCTTGGGGAGGTCCCCTCGGTCGTGCACTTCC
>JBEKLQ010000180.1:0-3659 GCA_050010115.1 Acidimicrobiales bacterium
TGCCAGCGCTGCCGCCGCGGCCGCCGCCGTTCCCCTTCGAGCGGTCGCGGTCGCGATCGCCGTCGTCGTCAGATCGAGGTGCCGGGCTCATGACGCCACCAACTCGAGCAGGGCAACAGCCATGCAGGCGATGCCCTCTCGGCGCCCGAGCGCGCCGAGGCCTTCCGGCCGGGTGGCCTTTACATGGACTGGGCCACCGGCGGCGGCACTGAGCTTCCTCATCATTTCCTCTCGGGAACCAACCAACCGTGGGCGGTCGCACACGACGGTGCAATCTGCGTTCGTCAACCTGAATCCTTCGTTCTGTACCAACTGCGCCACACGAGCCAACAGGTCCATGCTGTCGGCGCTTTGCCAGCGTTCGTCCTGGTCGGAGAAGTGCGCTCCGAGATCACCCAGGCCCGCTGCTCCGAGCATTGCGTCGGCGACCGAGTGGGCGACAACGTCAGCGTCACTATGACCGGCCAGCCCGTTCTCGCCAGGAAACCTCACCCCACCGAGCACGAGCACGCGCGACTCGTCGGTGGCGTACCGGTGCACATCGTACCCGACCCCTACGCGAGCACTCACTCGGGCTTCACGACCGTCGGCATCGGGGCCTTCCCTGGACCGTCGGCAGCAGCAGAAGACCCGTGAGGCTCAGCACGATGCACCCGGGTCCGGTGCCACTCCATCAGAGCGAGATCCTCTGGCGTTGTGATCTTGGTGTTGCTGTCCTCGCCGGGCACGACCACGACCACGCCACCGGCTGCTTCAACCGCCGCGGCGTCATCGGTCGCATCTGGCTCGCCTCGGTGCGCCTGGCGCAACGCCGCCGCCCGAAACGCCTGCGGTGTCTGCACGCGAACGAGGGTGGCGCGATCGAGCGTGGCACGTACAACACCGGCATCGACCTGCTTGACCGTGTCGACCACCGGCAGGCCCGGGATCGCACCGTCCGCACCACCGGCGACTGCAGCGACGACTGCAGCGAAGAGAGAGGGAGAAGCGAGCGGCCGCACTGCATCGTGGACGACGATGATCGCCGCCTCGTCGGGCACGGCGCCCAGGCCTGCGCGCACCGAGTCGGACCGAGTCGCACCGCCGCACACCACCCGGTCGGACACCGCTCCAAGACGAATGTCCGACTCGTACCCTGCGGGCACCACGAGGACTACACCCTGTGCGACCGAACGCACGCCGTCGAGGGCCCATTCATGAACCGGACGCCCGGACAGCATCGCGAACTGCTTGGCCGCGCCAAACCGCTGGCCCAAGCCCCCGGCCACTACGATCCCCCAGACTGAACCGCTCACGGCTTCATCCGATCCGTCGACGACGACGACTCAGCCCGAGCGCCCGCGCCCAAAAGGGCCGGCGAACCTAGGGCAGCTCGGCGTTGAGACGCTCCTCGGCCTCATCCTCGCTCACGCCGATGGCAAAGGTCAGCTCCGACACGAGGATCTGCCGCGCCTTGGTGAGCATCCGCTTCTCGCCAGCGGACAGCCCCTTGTCCTTGTCCCGGATCGAGAGGTTCCGCACCACCTCGGCAACCTGGTAGATGTCGCCGGACTTCAGCTTCTCCACGTGGTTCTTGTAGCGACGAGACCAGTTCGTCGGCATCCGTGCCTCCTTCTTCCGCAGCACGGCAAAGACTTCCTCGACCTCCTCGTCGTTGATGACCTCACGCAGTCCGACCTCGGCCGTGTTGTCAGCCGGGACCATGAGCGTGAGATCTCCATACGCGAGTTTCAGCACGAGGTACTCACGGCTCTCGCCGAAGAACTCCCGCACCTCTCGACATTCGACCACGGCCGCACCGTGGTGCGGATAGACAACCTTGTCCCCGACATCGAACAACAGAACACTCCTCACACGACTTGTAGATCACTTACCAGGGTACGGAGGTCTGAGCGATACCTCAACTCTGCCTCCGGTCGACAGACCGACCATGACCCGATTTCACGACCGAGCATCCACCGGACGCTCATCCACTTTCTCTTGAGTTGGCACTTGGACCGAACCCGGCACGCTCCACTGGCGTTGGTGACTCAGTCACGGACCACGGTCAGACCCGCCCGCGTCTTGCGCATCGGCGCCACGGCTTGCTTCTGGATCGAATCATTGACTCCCCGTGACACGACTGCCCTCCGGCCAGAAGCCCGGGCTGCAGGCCCGCGTTCTCGGCTCCTTGTCGGACCGCCCGAGCTGACGAGGCCCAGCGCAGTCACCGCCTCGCCAATTGTGGCGACTTGGACAACCTTCATTGTACCGCTTGAGCAGGGACTTGAGAGCGGAGCGAAAGCCCTCGAAAAACCAAGGCGTTCTGCCTCCGACAACCGCCTCGGCGCGCCCGGTGACTGCCGGATCTCGCCACTCAGGCCGATCTCGCCGAACGCCACGAGGTGCCCGGGGATCGGCACTCCGCTGATGGCCGACGCGACCGCGAGCGCGACCGCCAGATCGGCCGCCGGCTCCGTCACTTTGATGCCGGCGACGGTGGACACGAACACGTCGGTCGACCGCACCGGTATCTCGGCAGACTGCTCGAGCACGGCCAGCAGGAGTGCCAGGCGCGAAGGCAGTATCCCTTGTACGACCCGGCGAGGAGTGGACGCATGAGTAGCGCTCACGAGCGCTTGAACCTCGACGAGGAGTGGTCGCCGGCCTTCGATGATCGGGGCGACGACCATTCCGGGCCCGGCTCCGCGGCGATCGCCGAGCAGGAGCGAACTCGGGTCCGCCAGCCCGACCAGGCCCGACTCGGCCATCTCGAACAAGCCCAGCTCGCCCGCGCTCCCAAAGCGATGCTTCGTCGCCGTCAACATCCGCAAGGCGTGATGGCGATCGCCCTCGAACGACAAGACGGTGTCGACGAGATGCTCGAGCGTCCGCGGCCCTGCGAGCGCCCCCTCCTTGGTCACGTGGCCGACGAGCACCGTTGCCGTGCCGGTCGCCTTCGCGAAGTGGGCGAGTGCCTGCGCACACTCCCGGACCTGGGTCATCGAGCCCAGCTGGGAGGAGATCGACGGATCACCAACCGTCTGGATCGAATCGACGACCAGCAACTCCGGCTCGAGGTTGCCGGCAACTTCAAGCGCGGTCTGCAGATCGCTCGTGGCGACGATGTAGCACTCGTCGACGATCGTGCCAAGCCGTTCCGCCCGCCGCCGCACCTGCTCAGCCGACTCCTCGGCGGCTACGAGCAGGGTGCGCCTACCGAGCCGTGAGGCACTCGCAGCTGCCTGCAGGACCAGGGTGGACTTCCCGATGCCGGGCTCGCCGCCCATCAGGGTTACCGAGCCTGCGACCAAGCCCCCGGAGAGCACGCGGTCCAGCTCGGCTATCCCAGTCGGGACCGGGACGCACGAGTCCGAGCTGATGTCCGCCAGTGACACCGCCCGCTCCACCTCGCCCCAGACCTTCGTGGTCCGACCGAGACCTGAACGTGGCTGTGGCTGCCCGAAACCACGCCTTCTCGATCCCGCCGCTCCCGGTCGCGTCTGTTCGACGAGGGTGTTCCACTCGCCGCAACCCGCGCATCTCCCCGCCCAGCGAGCCGCCGTTGCGCCGCACTCGCTGCACACCTGCACTGTCCGGTCACGGGTCACGCCGCCACCATACGGGGGGGGTGTAACAGTTGGGGAAGGACACCAGCAAGACACCCGCGCCGAGAGCGG
>JBEKLQ010000181.1:0-4336 GCA_050010115.1 Acidimicrobiales bacterium
TTGTCCGGCCCGAGGAAGATCTTTTCGACCTCACCTCGTGATGCCGACCCCTCGCGATCATCGAGGACCACGAGCTTCACCCGCCCCCACACGCAGGCGTAGTTGAGCGTCATGTCCGCGTGGCGATGCCAGCCTTTGACAGCGTCCCGGTACACCGAGCTGAAGTAGACCTCGCCGAACTGCTGGAAGTGCGGGTCGCTCGCCCGCAGCATGTGAAAGACCGTCCCGCGCTCGTCAGGTATGCGACGGAGCGGAACGATCTGTAGTCCCTCGATCACGGTGCCTCCTGTTCTCGAGCGGGACGATGAGCTCGCCCCCGGCTGAGGTGAACCAGTCCAGCTGCTCGCGCACCTCCGAAGCCAGGTTCCAGATGAGGACGGCGAGAACGTCCGGAGGGTCCTCACGGATGCGCTCGACCGGAACCACTTCGATGCCGGTGCCGGGGATGATCCTGCCTTGCTTGGCGGGGTTCTTGTCGGCGATGTAGTCGATCGTGCTGGCGTCGATCCCGGCGAAGTTCAACAGGACGGTCGCCTTGGCCGCGGCGCCGTAGCCTGCCAATGACCGACCCGATCCTTTGACGTCGTGGAACTGGCTGATGATCTCGCCGCGCGATGCCGCCACATCGGCGGCGAACCTGGCATAGGCCCGCGCCGAGGTCAGCCCGCGGGCGGCCTCGTCCGCCAGGGTGGAGGTGATCCGAGTCGCCGGCACCGCTCGGCTGTCGCTGCCGACGGTGAGACGCAGCGATCCGCCGTGGACCTCGAGGTGTTCGTAGTCCTGCAGGACCATGCCGTGCTCACCGAACAGCCGTGCGAGTGCCGTCAACGAGTAGTAGAAGACGTGCTCATGGTAGATCGTCTCGAACCAGCACTGGTCGATGAGATCCACCACGTACGGCGTCTCGATGATCGCGACGCCATCGTCGGCCAACAGGATGTGCATCGCCTCGACAAAACCATGGATGTCAGGCACATGCGCGAGGACGTTGTTGGCGTGAATCACCCGCGGTCGCAGGCCCTCGGACCGGAGGTCGGTTGCCACCTTCGGCGTGAAGTAGTCCACCCGTGTCTCGACACCCGCGGCCCTCGCGACCTCGGCGACGTTGGCGGCTGGCTCGATCCCGAGGACGCGGATGCCGAGCTGTTGATAGTGGCGAAGCAGGTACCCGTCGTTGCTCGCCACCTCGACCACCAGATCGTCTCGACCGAGCGCCAGCCGCCGGGCGGTCTCAGAGGCAAGGCGCTGCATGGCGCTCACCATCGAGGTCGAGTACGACGAGAGGTAGAGGTAGTCGTCGAACATCGCCCGCGGATCCACTGTGCCGCTCAACTGCACGACGCTGCATCCAGGGCATCCGACCGCTGCGAGCGGGAACGTCGGGGCCGGCGGGCTTGAAGGAGTCAGCAGCGCATTGGCCAATGGCTGTCGCCCGAGATCGACTACCGGGAAGAGGTCAGCCGAGCCGCAGATCCTGCAGGTGCTGATCGGCTTGAAGAGATCGTCGTCACCCATGGGCCGCGTACCATGCCACTGTCCGGGCGAGGCCCTCGCTCAGCGGAACCTGCGGCTGCCAGCCGAGGCGAGCACGCGCCGCCGAGGCGTCGAGGAACTGCTCCGCCAGCTCCCGACGCGCAGTGGCCTGGATGTCCGGCTCGAGATCCGAGTGCATGAGCTCGAGGATCATGTTCGTAACGGCAAGCGCCGACACCGGCGACTCGAGAGAGAAGTTGAACGGCGTCCCGCCGAGCCCGCGGTCGGACCGCATCGCCTCGGCGAGCAACAGGTATGCCCGAGCTGCATCCTCGACGTAGATGTAGTCGCGCACCGGCAGCCCGTCCGAGCGCAACACCGGGCGCCGGCCTGCCATCACATCCCGGATCACGCCCGGCACGAGGCGGTTGAAGTTGCGGTCCCCGCCGCCTACGAGGTTCCCACAGCGGACCACGCACACATTGAGGGCCCACGTGTGCGCGTACGCCTGCGCGATCAGATCGGCGCAGCTCTTGGAGACGTCGTACGGGGTCCGACCCTGCAGTGGGTAGTCCTCCCGGTAGGGCAACTGGCTGCTCTCGCCGTACGCCTTGTCCGAGGACGCGACCACCACCTCGCCGACTGTGCTGGTCAGGCGCGCCGCCTCGAGGACGGTCCAAGTCCCGGCGATGTTGGTCTCGAAGGTCGACAGAGGGTTGCAGTTGGCGATGGGGACGATGGTCTGAGCTGCCAGATGGAACACCGTCTGAACCTCGTACTCCGCCAGAACGCGCCCGACGAGGCTCGCGTCACAGATGTCGCCACGGCACACGGTGATGCGGTCGACCAGACCCTCCTCCGCCAGGAACGTCCGCGGGACGGCGTCGCGGACGATGGCGACGACATCGGCCTCGCGCTCCAGCAGCTCACGAACCAACCAGCCGCCGAGAAGACCGGTCGCTCCCGTGACGAGCACCCGTCGCTGGCGCCAGGGGTCTAGTCCCACAGTCGCCACGGCGCTGCCCCTTGGTCCCAGAGCGCTCGCAGCACTCTCACGTCCTTCAACGTGTCCATCGGCTGCCAGAAATCCGAGTGCGGGTACGCCATGACCTCGCCGGCGGCCGCCAGCGGGGCGATGACGTCGAGCTCGAGGCTTTGGTCGTCCGAAACGATGTGGCTCAGCACCTCTCGGCGGAGCACCATGAACCCGCCGTTGACCCAACCCTCACCGAGCTTCGGCTTTTCGACGAAGGTGGCCACACGCTCACCCTCCAGCTCCAACCAGCCGAAGCGAGCCGGCGGACGAACGGCCATCACGGTGATCATGCGGCCGTGGCGCCGGTGGAACTCGACGATCTTGCCGATGTCGGCGTTGGTCAGCCCGTCTCCGTAGGTAACGCAGAAGCTGTCATCCGGCAGGTGCTCGGCCAGCCGGCGCACCCGACCGCCGGTATTGGTGGCGTCGCCCGTGTCGATGAGATCGACCGTCCAATCGTCACCGATCCCGTCGAACACCCTCGTGGACCCGTCGCCGGTGTGCACCCTCAGATCCCTGGAGAGATGGCGATAGTTGATGAAATACGACTTGATCTGCTCACCCTTGTAACCGAGGGCCACGACGAAGTGCGACAGCCCGAAGGAAGCGTAGAGCTTCATGATGTGCCAGATGATCGGCCGGCCGCCGATCTCCACCATGGGCTTCGGCCGTGTGTCGGTCTCTTCTTGCAGGCGCGTCCCTAAGCCACCGGCTAGAACTACGACACGCATGGGCGGCTCGTCACGGTTGTCTCCTGGCTCGGTCCGGTCAGTGTAGGTCACAGGGTCCTGGTGAATGGCTAACCGTCGCCACCCGGAGCGGCACGCCCAGCACTGTCACTGCCCGACCGGTCGGGCGACGTCGGAACACTGCGCCGCGTCATCCCCTCGAAGAAACCCACCGCCCACGCCGCGTGCATCGTCGGCAACGACAGACCGAGCACGGCGCCGGCTGCCGGGCCGTCCTGCACGGCACCGAGCAGTGCCCGGCCGGTGACGGCGGCGGCGTAGCACGCTACAACGGGCCGCCTCCAAGGACTGAGGATGCCGGCGACGAGAGCCGGCACCGCCAACTGGCGCGCCGGGTCCCAAACCCTCGCGCACCGCGTAGGTCGACCGGATGTCCGGATCGAGGTACACGCCGCCGGCCGCTTGCGCCCGCCAGGCCAACTCAGCATCCTCGTTCCCGCCGAACCACTCGTCGTAGCCGCCAAGCTGGCGGATCGTGTCCAGCCGGTAGGCACCGAGGTACACGGTGTCGACGAAGGCTCCGTGGTCCGTCTCCCGGCGGAACTGGGCAGGTCCAGCCCCGAGCCGCGAAGTCATGGCCGCTTGCACTCCTCGCTCGGCCGCGGTCGTCGAGGTGAACCGCATCGGGCCCCCCACGATGGCGGCTCCGGTGCGCTCCAGCGCGGTCACGCATCGCTCGACGTAGTCGGGTGCCAGCCTCGTTCGGGCGTCCACGCGGACGAAGATCTCGCCGGTCGCAGCAGCGATGGCGACATTGAGGCCGGCCGGCCGCCTCCGCCGCGGGTTGTCCAGAAGCGTGACCCGATTATCGGGGTAGTTCTCCGCGATGGCGCGCGTCAGGTCTGTTGAGCCGCCGTCGGCGACGAGCACCTCGACGATGTTCGGATAGCTCTGACCGATCACTCCGTCGAGACAAGTGGCGAGGTGGATCTCCTCGTTCAGGACGGGTATGCCGACCGTGACCGTCGGCAGCTTCCCAGCCGGGTCGTCGCCGCCGTCTGCCACCGTCCCGTGCCTCCTTGTCGCCGTCGTACGGACCGGCTGATCGTAACCCTGGGCCTCGCTACTGCGCCGGCGC
>JBEKLQ010000182.1:0-3575 GCA_050010115.1 Acidimicrobiales bacterium
GCGACAGTCGTCTTCAGCCCGAACGTGTCCGGAGCAAGCTAACTCAGCCTCGTGGACCTGAACGTCGGTGGGCGACGCGATCGCCCATCGACGTTCAACCGCGGCTGGCGAGCGGACGGCGGAAGCTGATGTTGTCGAACAGGTTCAACGCGCTGGTCACGCGCGTTTTTCAAAATCTCCTTGCAGGAGGGGGCTCAGGGAGCCTGAACAGTTACGATGAAGGTGCCTTGCCACCTCAACGCCGCATCGCCAACCCGGCGAATGCACGGCGCGACGTTCGGTCAGCCAACCGCCTCACAAACGAGCTTTGAAGCACACCTGACAGCGCTAAGCCCGTCGTTGGTGGCTGCCGGTGCCGCCTGACTCGACCACGTCGTGCCGCCGTTCGTCGAAACGATGATCTCGTCACCGTCCTTGGACGTAGCTCCGACCGCTGTGCATTGCGTCAGCACGCACGACAGGCCGCTGAGGCTGTAGGAGCCGGCTGGAACGGTTTCCTGACGCCACGCTCCGCCAGCTTCGGTGCTGGCCTTGATCGCGGTTCCATTGCCGGTGCTTTCGCTGTGAGGGCCGATGATGGCCACCTCACCGACGGCAACACACCCGATGCTGGCGGCACAGTGAAGGCTTCGGAGGTCCGCCAGGTGAGAGGGCACCGTGTCGACGCTCCACTTCACGCCACCGTCGGTGCTCGAGAGAGCGACACCTCCGAAATCCGGTTCCCCGTGGCCGGCGACTGATGACCACTGCCCGACGGCAACGCACACCATCGGTGACGAGCAGGACACCCCGGACATGACACCGATGTAAGTACCCGTGCCGGCCGGGTCGGGCGGCAGCGAGCGGGCTGTCCACTTCGCGCCGCCGTCGGACGTCGTGTAGTCGACCCCGTTGAAGCTGTCGTTCCCGCCCACGTAGATCGTCCCGACGGCGTCGCAGATCTCCGCCGACGCACACGACACTGACGTCAGTTCGCCGTGCGCCAAACCCGGGACGGTGACCTGGCGCGTGAGCTTTCCGTCAACGGTCGTCGCGGCCACACCCGCGACGTCCGGCGGCAAGGAGTCGGCGTGACCGGAGTAACCCACCACCTCGCAGACGGTCACGCCTGGACATGACAGGCCCAGGAACTTGCCGAGTCTGTCCGACGGCGTCGTGCTGCTCCACGCCTTCCCCCCGGTGGTCGTCCGCAGGATGTCTTCATCGACCGGAGGAAAAGGTTCGGCACTGCCGACATACTTGTATCCGACGGCCTCGCATTGGGTTGTCGAGGGGCAGGCGACATCGTTGAGCTCGTAAGTTCCGGACGGGTCAGGCTGCGCAGACCAGCGCACTCCGCCATCGACCGTGCCGAGGATGACCGGTTGCCCGACGGAATCGGTGACGCCGACCATTTCCTTCGGGCACGTGCCGCCACCGGCGCAGGTGATCATCGGACCTCCGCCCATAGTTGTCCAGGTTGTGGCGACCCGCGCACCGCCATCAGTCGAGGCGGCGGCAACGTTCGTACCGACCGAGGCCGTGGCTGCGCAGAGCACTACGGTGGACAACCAGACGACCGTTCGTCGTCGTGAGGCGAAACCCGCGAACCGTGGAAACAACGGTTCCATGCGCCTACCCTCCCTGTCACCCAGCCGGGCGGCTCCTGGTGTCAACAGTAGTCCTGAGCCGATTCTGACGTAGAGGTCGAACAGGCCAGGTGCCGCGGGGTGGCGGACACGGCCACCGTTGAGCACGCGATGAGCTACGCAGCACCAGCAGTCACCGAGCTCGTTGAGGCGATCCTGGACCGGGCAGCGGCGCCCGGCGGGATCGACGCCTTCGAGCTCCAGTCAGAGAAGGCTTACCACTGCGCCCACCCGGTGCGTCTCTACTGAGCTACCTCAAGGTGGTCGAGTACCAGGCACGCGGTGCCGTGCACCTGCACGCGGTTGTCCGGGCCGACTGTTTCCTGCTGGTCACAGGGCAGGTGGCTCTCAGACAGTCGACCGGGTTCGAACTGGCCCTGGATGCTTTCAGTCGAATCGGGCGAGAGCGCTATGTACAACCCAGCACGGATTCTGCACCCAGGCGCGCGAAGGCCGTAACGTCACCAGCCGTGCTCTTCAACTCGTCGTACTCCATCTTGGAAATGGATCTCGGCCGGATGGAGGCCGAGTCGGCCGGGGAGCGCTCGCGGTCCCTGCTCGGCCTGGCCCACCTCGACCTCGACTTCGTGAAGCCGGCCGAAGGCAGGGGCGTGCCCGCCACCGGTGCGACCGCGGCCGAGGAACTCACCGTGCCAAGGCTGGTGGAGGCCGTCGTGGGCAGGGGCATCGGATGAGCCCCACCACTCTCCCCGACACCTCCCACACGCAAGCCGCCGAGAGCCAATGGGCCGTGGAGACCCATGGGCTGACCAAGCGGTTCGGGGAGACCGTCGCCGTGAACGCCGTGGAGCTCCTCATCCCTCGGGGATGCGCGTTCGGCTACCTCGGTCCCAACGGCGCCGGAAAGACCACGCTCATCCGGGTGCTGCTGGGGTTGACGCACGCCGACGCCGGCACGATGTCCCTGCTCGGATACCCGGTCCCTAAGCATCGCGATGCGGCGCTGGCTCGAGTCGGAGCCATCGTCGACGAACCCCGGTTCCACAGCCATCTGACTGGGAGGGAGAACCTGAAGCTTCTCGCCGAGGCACGCGAACCGGCGGCGCGGGACCGTATCGGGCCATCACTCGAGCGGGTCGGCATCCTCCAGCGCGCCGACGACCGGGTGTCGAAGTACTCGATGGGCATGCGCCAGCGCCTCGGGGTCGCCGCCTGCCTGCTCGGGGATCCCGAGCTGCTGATCCTGGACGAGCCGATGAACGGTCTCGATCCGGCCGGCATGCACGACATGCGCGACATGATCGTCTCCCTGGTGGCCGAGGGCCGCACGGTTGTGTTGTCCTCCCACCTCCTTGACGAGGTCGAACGGACCTGTGATGCCGTGGCCATCGTGGACCGAGGCAACGTCATCCGGCAGGGACCGATCTCCGAACTGCTGGCGGGAGCGTCGCTTGGGGTTCAGGTCGAATGCTCCGAGCCCGATCGAGCCCGCGCCCTCCTCGAAGGCACCACCATCGGGGCGCACGTCGAAGTCGGGCCGCTGGGGCTGGGGATCACGCTGCCGGCAGGGACGGCGCGCGACGTCATCGCCGAGATCGCCCGCGTCCTGGTGGAAGGTGGGATTTCCTTATACCGGCTCCAAGAGATCCAAGCCTCGCTCGAGTCGTGGTTCCTGCAGGTCACGAGCCGATTGGGGGCCTCGGAGTGACGACGGTGCCCGGCCTGGGCGCACCGGCTCCGACCCCGGTTCCGGCGCCGGCGCCGGCTGGCGTGTCGCGTGACCACCGGGGATCCCCGATACCCACCGGCGGCATGATCGCCACCAGATTCATGGAGCTGCGCAAACGGCGCGGGCTCATGATCGCCCTGATCCTGGTGAACATCGGCCTCCCCACAGTCTTCCTCACTATCCGATTGCTGGCTCACGCATTCGCACCGAAGTCCTACGGGCCGGCCGGCGGCTACGAGATCTACACGAACCTCGTG
>JBEKLQ010000183.1:0-3438 GCA_050010115.1 Acidimicrobiales bacterium
GCCGGGCGGAGCGAGAACATGATCGTCCTCGCAACAAGCCCGCTGCCCGCAAGGCTGATCGTGACCACGAGATCCCGGCCGTCCGACTCGGTGACCCGCAGGTTGAGGACGGAGCCCCACCCGCCAAGCGCGCAGACGTCAAGCCCGTAGTTGTGGGCGCAATGAGCGGTCGCTGCCAGGCCGGGTTCGCTGGTGGTCGAGTCGATGCCGAGGTGGTCAACCGGCACGGAGACCGGCCAGAGCATCCCGGGCCATTCCGCATAGCAATACGTGACTCCCTCGATTCGGTCCGTGTCGAGCACGACGCCGGGCTCGCCGGACCAAACGCCGTTCCCGCCGCACGGCTCGAAGAACGCCCATGCGATGCGGGTCGTCTCGACCGGCCACGACGCCGGGACGCGGGCGGCGATCCCGTCGAACGCGATCGTCTTCCACGAACTCGGCACGACGGGGGGCGGCGAGGTCCACAGCACTGCGCGCGGAGAGACGGTCAGGGTGTCGATGATCCGACGCGCTAACGGTCCCGCGGCGTCCACCTCCTCGCGCAACCCGGGGATGCCGTAGTCAAGCTCACCCGTCGGCGCCGGAAAGACCACGACAGGCAGGCCGTTCACCTGGGTCCGGCGGCCGGCACCGCTGGCGGCGGTTCCAAACATGTGGACCGTAGAGGGAGAGGACGACTTCTGGTACATGTTGCAGTTCGCAGTTGTCCCCTTGGTGGCGCCGAGCTCGACGGCGGACCCCTCCCCCCGGCAGAACATCACACCGAACTCGACCGACCACGATGCCGGGACCGAGATCTGCACGCGGCCCCAGTCGACCGGGACCCAGCCTGTTGGAGTGCCAGAGGTCAAGACTTTCATCGGAACAACGAGAGGTTGCGTGGAGACGTGAGTCAACGTGGTGGTGGGTCCGCTGGTCGTCGCAGTCGAGGAGCCAGAGGTGCAGCCGGTAGCGCATAGCGCGAGTGCAACGGCCCCGCAACCTGCCACGAGTAGCCGCCTCCGCCCCGCACCCGGTCGCACGTTTAGATGATCGCGCCCGGAGAGGCCAGGTCGGTCGCGCCCGCCGCGCCGGTCGGCGGCGCGGCGCGGGGCGGCGTCGGTCGCCGCCGTCGCCGGTCGCCGCCGTCGCCGGTCAGCGGAAATCCCTCGACGGCGTGACGGCGAGGGTGAAGTCGACTTCCTCCAGGTACTCGGCGACGAGGTTGGCGCCTGAGGGCGCCTCGGGGTGAGCCCCGGCTGCCCGCTCGAGCCGGCCACGGACGAGCATCACGACCGCTGACCGGGCGGCTCGTCGGTAGCGAACCCACAGCCCGGCCGAGCAGATGACGTTGACGAGGCCCGTCTCGTCCTCCACGTTGAGGAACGTCACCCCACCCGCCGTCGCCGGCCGCTGCCGGTGCGTCACTATGCCGGCGATCGTGACCCGTTCGCCATCGCCGGCGCCCAGGAGTGACGAGATCGGTGCAGCACCCAGGCGCTCGAGCTCCGGCCGGGCGAGAGTCATCGGCGACGAGTGTGGTGACAGCCCGAGTGTCTGCAGGTCGGCAGCCATCTCCTCCGCCTCGCTCATCGGCGAGAGCGGCGGGGCGTCGGTCCCGATGATCGCTCCGGGAAGACGATCGGGACGGGACTCGGCTGCGGCGCCGGCGGCCCAGAGCGCCTCACGCCGCCCATGGCCGGGGCCACCAAGCCCGGGGGCGCCGGCGCCTCCAAGACCAGCGCCGTAGTCCGCCAGCCCGCTCACCGCACCGGCGGTGGCGAGGGTCTCGAGCACGGTCCGGTTGGCGCCCGTCCGCCGGGCGAGATCCTCCAGATCTGTATACGGCCGGCCGGCGGCGATCTGCTCGGCGAGCTCCGTGCCGATCCCCTTCACCGATGTGACGCCGAGGCGGACGACGGGCTCCGCAAGCACAGCGGGCACAGCGGGCACAGCGGGCACAGCGGCCTCCCCCGAGTCAGGGCCGGCCGGCGCCGGCTCCAATGACACGAGTGCCCCGCTCCGGTTCACATCCGGCCCGAGCACAGTCACCCCATGGCGCCGAGCGTCGGCCACCAACGTGTGCGGCGCCCAGAAACCCATCGGCTGCGAATTCAGCAACGCCGCCAAGAACGCAGCCGGGTACCGCAACTTCAACCAGGCGCTCACGTAGACGAGGTAGGCGAAGGAGACCGAATGACTCTCCGGAAAGCCGAAATTGGCAAACGCCCGCAACTTGTCCCAGATCTCTTCGGCGACAGTGCCGGTGATGCCGCGTTCGGCCATGCCGGTGAACAGGCGGGCGCGGAGGCGTTCCATGCGGTCGGCGGAGCGTTTTGATCCCATCGCTTGGCGCAACTGGTCCGCCTCCGCCGCTGAGAAACCCGCCGCATCGATCGCCATCTCCATCAATTGCTCCTGGAACAACGGAACCCCGAGGGTCTTGGCCAGGCAGCGCTCGAAGATCGGGTGGAGGTACGTCACCGGCTCGAAACCGTTCCGCCGCCTGATGTACGGGTGCACCGACCCACCTTGGATCGGCCCCGGCCGGATAAGAGCAACTTCGACGACGAGGTCGTAGAAGCACCTCGGCTGTAGCCTCGGCAACGTCGCCATCTGCGCACGGCTCTCGACCTGGAAGACGCCCACCGAGTCGCCCCGGCAGAGCATCTCGTAGACGGCATCCTCCTGCGGGATGGTAGCGAGGTCGAGATCGACCCCGTAGTACGCCTTCACGATGTCGACCGCCCGGTGGATCGCCTCGAGCATCCCGAGACCGAGGAGGTCGAACTTCACCAGGCCGACGGCCGCACAGTCGTCCTTGTCCCACTGGAGCACGGTGCGCCCCTTCATCCGTGCCCACTCGACGGGGCACACTTCGGAGACGGGACGGTCACAGATCACCATGCCACCGGGATGGATTCCGAGATGCCGGGGGAAGCCCTCGAGCTCGGTGGCGGTGGCGAGCACGGTGTGAGGGATGCCGAGCTCGTCGCCGGCCCGACCTGCCGACGCACCAGTCGTCCAGGGCACCGGCTCGGGAGCGACGTCGTCACGCCCTGGGCGCTCCAGTTGGCCCGTGCCGCCCTTCGGCCCGGCAGCGCTCTTCGGCCCCGCAGCGCGAGAGCCCTTCGGCCCGGCAGCACCCTTCGGCCCCGGAGCGCGAGAGCCCTTCGACTGAACCTCGTCGGCCCCGCCACGCTGCTGTCGTGCCTGCTCCCGCTCGGCGAGCTCCCGGGCGACGGCACCGCTCCACCATGACCAGTGCCCGCTTCGCTCCCCGGAGTTGACCGGGCGGCTGCCGCCGAGCGCTCCCCACCGGTCGATCTGCTTGGACCATCTGTCCACCTGGCCTTGCGGGTGCCCGAACGCCTTGCCCGTATCCCGCACCGCCGAGCGGGCCCGGTACGTCACGACGACGGCCACGAGCGCCGCCCGCTCACGCCCGTACCGCTC
>JBEKLQ010000184.1:0-3114 GCA_050010115.1 Acidimicrobiales bacterium
ACGGGCGGGGTGGCCGCGATCGCGACAACGATGATCGTTGGCGCAGTGACATCGTCGGTATCGGCACAGTCGACCTCGACCACCAGTACCAAGGCCAAAGGGCCCGGTTACCCGCCGCCAAACGGTATCTATAAGGCGTTCACCAACTGCCCGCTGAACAACCCCGTCATGCATGAGGATTTGCCCATCACCGACGGCGGCGGCGGTTTCTCCGCATGCGTCGCCGGGGGCGTAGGCTCCGGCTCGATCACGATCGGCAACATCGTCACGACGGTCGTGCAGCCGGTGAACGTGCAGTTCGGCTTCTTTATCCCGCCGAAGGACGAGAACTTCTACCCTGCCCCAGCCGTGCCGCCGCTCGCCGGGCCATCCGCGATCCTGTCCACCAAGCCGGACCTGATCCCGGAGTCTCTGACCACGGCGCTGGGCTGCCCGAGCAGCGACGCCACTGTCCAGAATATGTGCCAGCAAGCCCAGGCCCGCGGCGGGAACTACAACCGGGTTTACGCGCTGGCCCAGGAGGCGGGCCAGGTCACGAACTTCAGCATCTTCAGCTGGACGCAGCCGCTGAAGTTCAAGCTGATCAATCCGCTGCTGGGCAGCAACTGCTACATCGGGTCGGACGAGACCCCGGTCGTCGTCAACCCGAGTCTCTCCGTTGCCCCAGGCGGCAGCTTATTTATTACTTACGACCCGAACCCGACTGTCCACCCCGACACCTTTGTCCTCGGATTCACGGTGGCTGAGGCGAGCGACACCACCTTCTCGGCGCCCGGCGTCACCGGCTGCGGCCCGTCGGGAGGTGTCTTCAACGTCCCAGTCGACGAGGCGATCGACACCTCGAGCGGCTTGCCAGCGGCGTCTGGGGTCAACAGCCTCACGCTTTACGGGTCCTTCGAAATAGCTGCCACCCAAGCGACGGGGGACTCGTCGCTATCCCAGCCGCAGGACAACGCCAGCGACCTGCTGGCGGCGTTCAGGGCAAGCACCAATGGTGAGCATTCTGTCAAGCACCAGCTCGCCATGGCCCAGATGAAGGCCATGCTGTTGCCACATAGCTGAAAACCGCAGCCGATGGAGGGGGACACCGGCGCCACCGGTGCCCCCCTCTACCATCAAGTGAGCATCCCCCCGCTGGCCTGACACCTCGATTAGGAGGTAGTCATGCCAGCAGTGACCGAGAAGCGACCGAGCCCCGGCCGGCGCCGGGGTAGGTACCCGAAGGAGTTCCGGAGAGACGTCGCGGCGCTCGTGCTCGACCAGCACCGCACGATCGCTGACGTCGCGAAGGAGCTCGACCTCGTCGAGCAGACCGTCGGTAACTGGGTCCGCCAGGAGAAGATCGACCGGGGAGAGCGCGAGGGACTCACGAGCGAAGAGCGCGACGAGCTCAACAATCTGCGCCGGGAGGTGAAGCGCCTGTCCGTCGAGCGCGAACTACTCAAACGAGCTGTGGCCTTCTGGGTGAAGGAGTCGGACCGGTGAGCCGCTACCGGTGGATCGACTCCCAGAGGGCCGAGCACTTCCCCGTCGCGGCAGCCTGCCGGGTGGCCGGCGTCTCTCGCCAGTCGTACTACGAGTGGAAGCAAGCCGAGGCGGTTGGACCGACGCCGGCCGAGATCGACGAGGCGCACCTCGTGAACGAGATGCTCGACATCCACGCCGGGTCCGACGAGACCTACGGGTCGCCTCGGATGACGAAGGAGCTGCACCGACGCGGCTACTGCGTCAATCACAAGCGGACCGAGCGGCTCATGCGTGAGAACGACATCGTCGGGGTGACGCCGCGGCGAAGCGTCCGCACGACGATCCGCGCCGATCTCGCGCCCCCACTGCCGGACCTCGTCGGTGGCGACTTCACCCCAGGTGAGCCGAACTCCAGGTACGCGGGCGACATCACCTAGGTCCCCACAGGCGAGGGCTGGCTGTATCGTCTCGGTGCTCGACATCGGGAGCCGGCGCCTGGCGGGATGGGACATGGCGGACCACATGCGGACCGAGCTCGTCGCCGACGCGCTCGAACGGGCCCTCAAGCTCAGGGGAAGCCTCGCCGGGGCGATCTTCCACTCCTTGAACCCAAGCAGTACCTCTCGGGCGAGTTCACGAGCCTGTGCAGCCGCCTCGGGGTGCGTCAGTCGGCAGGACGCGTGGCAACGTGCTTCGACAACAGCGTGGCCGAGGCCTTCTGGTCGAGCCTCAAGCGAGAGCTCGTCCACCGTTACCGCTCCGCCACGCGGGCCGAGGCGATCGCGGCGATCACCTTCTGGATCAAGCGATACAACGCCGTCCGGCTGCACTCGAGCATCGGGTACGTGCCGCCGATCGAGTGGGAGATCGAGTACCTTCGCCGTCAAGCCCAAGCCGCATAACAACGTGTCCGGCTGGCGGGGGAAAGCTCAGATGTATTACGGCATGTCAGAGAGTTATCCACACGCCGGGAGGACCGAGTCCTGCGGACTGGTGGGCTTTGAGGTGAACGAGACCATCCACCAGTACGTGGGTCCATCGGGGTGATCCTCGGTGTGTTCCTGTCCGAACGCACAAAGGAGATCACCCGATGGCCCTCGACAAGTCTGCCCTCTCCGACCTCGCCGACGCGCTTAGGAGCGTCGACCGCATGGACCTCGTCAAAGAGCACGTCCACATTTCTAGCCTACCAGGCTCTTTTAGCGACGGACCACTTAGGGTTCCTGGCCTCGCGCCTTCGACCCCGCGATATGACCTTGATGGTAGAGGGGGGCACCGGCGCCACCGGTGCCCCCCTCCATCGGCTGCGGTTTTCAGCTATGTGGCAACAGCATGGCCTTCATCTGGGCCATGGCGAGCTGGTGCTTGACAGAATGCTCACCATTGGTGCTTGCCTTGAACGCCGCCAGCAGGTCGCTGGCATCGTCCTGCGGCTGGGATAGCGACGAGTCCTCCGACGCTGTGGTGGCAGCTATAGCGAAGGACCCGTAAAGCGTGAGGCTGTTGACCCCAGACGCCGCTGGCAAGCCGCTCGACGTGTCGATCGCCTCGTCGACTGGGACGTTGAAGACACCTCCCGACGGGCCGCAGCCGGTGACGCCGGGCGCCGAGAAGGTGGTGTCGCTCGCCTCAGCCACCGTGATTCCG
>JBEKLQ010000185.1:0-2881 GCA_050010115.1 Acidimicrobiales bacterium
AGGCATCCTGCGGGCGTTCTCCGACGCAGCGCTGCGGGCGCCGATCAGGATCGGCGAGTGCGTCGACGACGCGTCGGAGCGGACGCTCGAGAGTCGCCCGCTCGACATCGTGGGCTGGGAGCACTCATTCGGTGCCGGCCGGTCGAGCCGAGCCCGGTAGGCAGCGCCGCCGCCAAAGCCAAGCCCCGGAGTTGGCGCAGGCGACACCGACCCAAGGCCCAGCGGGGACGAACGATCAGCGACTCAGGCGGAGGTCTGCTGAGGGATCTGCCGACGGGGCGGCTTCACGACCTTGCCCGCCCGGATGCACGACGTACAGACGTAGAGGCGTCGCGGCGTACCGGCCACCAGCGCTCTCACCTTCTGGATGTTCGGGTCAAAACGCCGCTTCGTCCTCCGATGGGAGTGCGACACGTTCATGCCGAAGCCAGGTCCTTTGCCACAAATCTCGCACACGGCTGCCATGGGGACGCGTCACCTCAATCAGGGAGAATGCGGGGGATACTGCCAGGTACAGGGTTCGAGATTACCATCCTCGCCCATGGCCCCGAACAACCGAGCCCGGTGCGACGAGAACTCCTCGTGACCCGAACAGCGCTCGGCGCCCGCGACCTCGTCGAGGTGATGGCCAGCTATGAGGAGTCGCTTGCCCGGCACCGTGAAGCCATCAACCGGCTGAACGTCTTTCCCGTCCCGGACGGGGACACGGGCACGAACATGCACCTCACGCTCGAGTCCGTTCGCAGAGAGCTGGCCGGGCTCTCCGGCGATGAGGATATGCGAGCGACCTGCAAAGCGATCTCGCATGGTTCGTTGATGGGAGCGAGAGGGAACTCGGGGGTCATCCTGTGCCAGATCCTCCGAGGCCTGGTCACGACGTTCGCAGGCGCCGCCAGCGACAGCAACCAGGCGCCTGTCGGCTCGCCGGAGCTGGCCAAAGGTCTCGTCGAGGCCGACGCCGCCGCCCGCGCCGGCGTCATGCGACCGGTCGAGGGGACGATCCTCACGGTCGCGACGGCGGCTGCTGCCGGTGCCGCCGATGCCATGGCCGCAGCGGCCGCGGTGACCTCCGCCGAACGGCTGGACCCGGCCGACCCGGTCGCGGCAACAAAGGCTGTCCCCGGAGCTCAAGCGGCGCAGGCCGACCTCGTCACTGTGGCCGAGGCGGCCCGCACCGCCGCCGTCGACGCGTTGTGGCGTACCCCCGGACAGCTCCCGGTCCTCGCGGCGGCCGGCGTTGTCGACGCAGGCGGTGCAGGGCTTGTGCTGCTGTTCGACGCCTTCCTCCACGTCATCGACGGCCGCGATCTGCCTGATTCACTGCCGCTCCCAGACGACGTGGCGGCCCTGATCGCCGAAGGGGCGCTCTTTCAAGCCAACACCGAGCGCAACGGGGCACCAGCGGAACCTCACGCTCTCGCGGAGGCCAACGAGGGTACCGGCGATATCAGCGGCCTGCGGTACGAGGTCATGTACCTGCTCGAGGCGCAGGATCACGCCGTGCCGGCGTTCAAGAACGTCTGGGCGGGCATCGGCGACTCGATCGTGGTCGTCGGCGGCGACGGCATGTGGAACTGCCACATCCACACCGACGACATCGGGGCGGCGATCGAGGCGGCCCTCGATGCAGGCCGCCCCCGCAACGTTCGCGTCACCGACCTGCTCGAACAAGTGGAGGAGGAGTCCTGGGTCCGCAAGGCGGCTGCGGCCCCCCCAGCCGAGGAGGCCGAGATCGGGCCGCCGCCGGTCACGTCGGTCGTCGCTGTGGCTACCGGGGACGGCATCGGGCGCATCTTCTACTCGCTCGGCGCCCGCCACATCGTCGCCGGCGGTCAGTCGATGAACCCGTCGACGGAGCAGATCCTGAAGGTGATCGAAACGACGCCCGGCCAGGAGGTCGTCGTGCTCCCCAACAACAAGAACATCCGCGCTGTTGCTGCTCAGGCTTGTGAGCTCTCCACGAAACCCGCCCGAGTCGTCGACACCGCCGGCATCCAAGAGGGTTTCGCGGCGTTGCTGGAGTACGACCCGGAGGTCGGTGCCGAGGAGAACGCCGCCGCCATGGCCGACGCGGCCGCCCGCGTCGTGGCGGGCGAGGTGACCCAGGCCATCCGCGCCAGTGAGACCGAGGTCGGCGAGATCGCGGCGGGGGACTGGATCGGCCTGTCCCGCCGGGGGATCGAGGTTGTTGCCGGGAGCGTGGCGGACGCGACCTGCCGCCTGCTCGACCGCCTCCTCGAGCCGTCCCACGAGATCGTCACGATCATCGAGGGGGCAGGCGCCAGGCCCGCGGACACCCGCCGGGTGACCGAGTGGCTGGCGGAGAACCGTCCCGGTGTGGCCGTCGAGCTGCACCACGGAGGGCAGCCGTTGTACCCGTACCTCATCGCAGCCGAGTGAGCCCTCGCACGCTCCGAACGCTTCACACCACACCGGTGTCGGAGCTGAAATCGGTGCCCGCCCGCAAGGTTGCCGGGCTGCGATCCCTCGGGATCGAGAACGTGCTCGATCTGCTCACTCATTACCCGCGCAGGTACGCCGATCGAACGAAAGAGGCCGAGATCGCCTCGCTTTCGGACGGGCAGGAAGCGGTCGTCACGGCGAACGTCGTCCGGACTGCCGTTCGGCGCCTTCGCGGCGGCCGGTCGACTGCCGAGATCGTCCTCCACGACGGGACGGCGCCGCTCACCTGCACGTTCTTCAACCAGGGATGGCGAGCTCGCCAGTTCTCCGAGGGCCAACGAGTCACCGTGTTCGGAAAGCTCCGGATGTACCGAAACCAGCGCCAGATGGCGAATCCGGTCATCGACCTCATCGGCGACCAGACCGGGCGCATCGTGCCGATCTACCCGCAATCGGGCAAGGCGAACGTCAACTCGGT
>JBEKLQ010000186.1:0-2862 GCA_050010115.1 Acidimicrobiales bacterium
CCGATCCTCGTACTGACGGCTAAGGCCGCTGAGAGCGACCGAATCCGCTGCCTGGAGCTCGGCGCGGACGACTACATGACCAAGCCCTTCAGTCCTCGCGAGCTCGTACTGCGCGCCCAGGCCATTCTCCGGCGGGGTCGGACGGGCACCCAGCACGACGACCGATCCTCCTTTGGCGGTGGCGAACTGGTGATCGACGAGGGTCGCCACGAAGTCGTCATTCGCGGCCAACGAGTCGAGCTGACCCCGACTGAATGGAGTCTGCTGTGCGCCTTGGCAACCACGCCAGGCCGCGTCTACTCGCGCTTCGAGCTCATCAACCGCGTACGAGGCTACGAGTTTGACGGCTACGAGCGAACGGTTGACTCCCACATCAAGAACCTCCGGCACAAGCTCGAGCAGAACCACCGCTCACCGCTGATTGTGGAAACAGTGCTCGGGACCGGCTACCGGCTCCGTCTGGCCCGTGATGACTGAGATCGGCGACATCCGCTCCACTACGCCGCGCCCGCCGACCCAACTCGACCTGGTTCCCTCACGCGAGGGGGCGGGTGGGTTTCTGTCGCCGATCGCTTGGCGCCTCGCCGTTGCGATCGCGTTGGTCTCGCTCGTTGCCCTGGCGCTGCTGACCGGCATCACCTTGGCCTTCGTCAACACCGACGTTTCGACTATGGCAAACCAACGAGAAGACGACCTCGCCCACGCCGTGGCAAACTCCCTGTCCGTCAGCTACCGCGGCCATGATTCCTGGTCGAACGCCGACCTTTCGGCCTCCCTGGCACTGGCCGCGCACGCGGGAATCGCTGTGCGCGTCACCGATTCCTCGGGCAGCCTGGTCGCCGCAGCAGTTCCCGAAAGCACCCGCCACGGCGCGCTTGGCCAGCCCCGCTCCCTGCCTGTCCTTGTCGACGGCCATCGTGTCGGGACCGTACTGGTAAGGATCGGAGACACCGGCATCGGTGCGGTCGGCGACAGTTTTCGGGGCACGCTGGCCGCCGCCGTCGGGGGGAGCGCGGCTGCGGTCGGGCTGCTCGCTCTGATCGCCGGCTTCGTCGCCGCCAGGAGAATCACACGGCCCGTCGTGTCGCTGACGCGAGCGGCCCAGGCGATGGCCGCCGGGGAGCATGGTGCCCGCGTGGGTGACGTGGCGGCGCTGGGCGAGTTGGCTGAGCTATCGAGGGCGTTCGATCACATGGCCGACGCCCTGGAACGGCAGGATCACCTACGCAGAATGCTCGTGGCCGACGTCGCGCACGAGCTGCGCACGCCATTGGCGGTGCTGCAGGCGTCGACCGAGGCCTTGGCCGACGGTGTGATCGAGTCGAACGCCCAAACGTTGTCGTCACTGCGCGACGAGGCACTACGGCTGTCCCGCAGCGTCGAGGACCTCGAGGTCCTGGCCTCGGCGCAGGCGGCGGGACTGACGTTGGACAACAGGCCTGTCGACCTTGCCGAGGTAGCGGAGCGCGCCGCCGACGCAATGGAAGCTCGCCTAGCCACGGCGGATCTCACCCTGGCCCGGTCGTTGGAGCCCGTTGTCGTGAGGGGCGACAAGGCACGCCTGCACCAGGTGGTGACGAATCTTCTCAACAACGCCGCAAAGTTCACCGCGGCGGGTGGCCGCATCTCACTCACAGTGGAGGCCTCAGATCGCGAGGCGCGTCTAGTCGTCGCCGATTCCGGCATCGGCATCCCCACGGACGAACTCCCGCTCGTCTTCGAACGCTTCTGGCGCGGACGGGCCGCCCGGCGGGTCGCGGGGAGCGGCATCGGGCTAGCCGTCGTCGCCGAGTTGGTCCACGCCCACGGCGGCGAGGTCAGGGTGACAAGTACGGAGGAGAAGGGGGCGTGCTTCGTCGTCACCCTTCCTCGTTTGTAAGAGCTTCAGCGGATAGGTGACAGGTGCCGTGGTCGTAGCGAGGCGCGAAAACGCGGACCACCGAAGTGGTCCGCGTTGTCGCGCTCAGTTGAGACGCAGCGTCGTCAGCAGGTGCTGGCGCCGAAGCAGCGGACGGTGTTCGCCAAAGTATCCTGGTAGGGCGAGTACATCGCGAGCGGCTGAGAGCTGTACTTGTAGTCGTTGTGGCCGTTGATGTAGCCGGTCCCCGAGTCACTCCAGTCGACGTTCCATGCACCGCCGCTCGAACCGCCCGTGAGGGGGCTGCCGATACCGATCGGGGGCACGCTGGCCGAACCACCGATTCCGGTGTCGGAGACCGCCGTGGCGGCGATGTCCTCGATCATCGACTCACCGTTGTACGGAGACGCCGCCGGGTACCCGAACGTGACGAACTGCTCGTCAGTGCCCCAGTTCCAGGCGAACCCGTCGTATCCAGTGAGATTGCCGAGGATCCGGTGGTTCTTGGGCTGCTTGGTGCTGTAGCCGACCAACATGGCACCCACGTCCACGCTGAAGTCAGTGCTGTAGAGCCACGCCGACGTCGTCTCCTCTGAGTAGGCGACGAACTCCCCGTACGGGTCGAAGTTCAACGCCGCCCCGTTGTAGGCGGGGATGAAGAGCGCGGACGAGTCCCACAGGTTCCCGCCCTCGGTGTTGGCGACGCAGTGCCCTGCTGTCCACACCTCGTTCTCGTCACTGGTGCCGTTCACGCTGGCCACCGAGGTGCCCGAGCACACGTAGTTGACGCCGTTGTTGGTAAAGAAGATCGCTCCGTTCACTTCCCAGGGGAACTTCTTGTAGTTGGTGGTCGGGACGTTGAAGCTGTCGTAGGGGTACGGGTAGCTGAACGCCTGCGGCGTCACGGCGGACTTTGCGGCCGCAACCCGGGAAGCGGACATCCCCGCCGGCAGTCCGCCGGCGACAGCCCCCGCCTTGCCATCGGGCTTGCCGACCGCTGGCGA
>JBEKLQ010000187.1:0-2655 GCA_050010115.1 Acidimicrobiales bacterium
CTGCGCCGGATGCGCCGGATGCGCCACCTTGGGCGTAGCGGTGCTGTCGGCCACCGGCCCAGCGCTGCGGCCGGCCCCGGGCCGGATCTCCCGGACCGTCGCCAACGGGCGATCAAACGGGCGATCAGCGGCGCTCCTCTCCCGGCTCGGCGTGGCGGCGTGACCGTACCGGGTCGGGATGAGCGGCGACCCCGGGTTCAAGTCGAACGCCTCGGCGCCGAGCTCTCGGAGCGACCAGCGATGGTGCTCGCGCGACTCGATGAGGCTCGGAGGATCCTCGACCGGTATCCCGCCGGAGATCAGCCGTCGTTGCAGGTCGCGGGCAGCCCAGCCTTCGGGGAGCTCGTCCGGCAGCTCTCCCGGCACACCGGACAGCGTGCCATCCATGCGGTCGCCGGAACCATGGTGGTCGCCGTCGGCGTTCGCTGAGTCGCCGGACATGGGGCGCACGAACTCGACGCGGGCCCGGCCTTCGTCGTCGATCCAGCGCGAGGCGTGCTTGCGGGCACCGAGGGTGTGTTTGGCCGGGGAGCGTTTCTCGACGGGGTGCAGCTCGGCCAGGCGACCGTTCTCGGAAGCGACGGCGACCAGCTTGTAGACGAACCCAGCCGTCGCCGCACCCGACCCCGTCACCATCCGCGTACCGACCCCGTAGGAGTCCACCGGAGCACGGGCGAGGGCAGCGATCGAGTACTCATCGAGGTCCGACGTGATCACGATCGCGGTCGCCGTCGCGCCCAGCTCGTCGAGCAGTGCACGTGCCTTCAGCCCCTGGTCGAGAAGGTCCCCCGAGTCGAGGCGGATCGCGCCCGGCCCGTCCGCGCCGCGCTCCCGGGCCAGCTCGACCCCCGTCCGGATGGCGGTATCGACGTCGTAGGTGTCGACGAGCAGGGTCGTGCTCGTTCCCATCGAGTCCAGTTGGGCGGCGAAGGCCGTGCGCTCATCGGCGTGGGCCAGTATGAACGCGTGAGAGGCCGTCCCGGCTGTCGGCACGCCGTAAGCGCGGCCCGCCTCCAGATTCGAGGTCGATGAGCAACCCGCCACGTAGGCCGCCCGAGCCGCCGAGATCGCCGCCAGCTCGTGCATGCGGCGCGCGCCCATCTCGATCACCGGCCGGCCCTCGGCAGCGCCCACCATCCTGGAGGCAGCCGCTGCGACAGCCGAGTCGTAGTTGAGGATCGACAGGACGAGCGTCTCCAGCAGCACCGTCTCGCCGAACGTCGACTCGAGGGTGACCACCGGGCTTCCCGGGAAGTAGCACTCCCCCTCGGCATACGCGTCGAGATCGCCCGAGAAACGGAACGACCGCAGCCACTCCCCCGTCACCTCCGACACGATGCCTTCACCCACGAGCCAAGCGACTTCGTCACCGCCGAAGCGGAAGCGATCCAGGGCATCGGCCAGGCGACCCACGCCGGCCAGGACGCCGTAGCGGCGGCCCGGGGGAAGGGACCTCGCAAAGACCTCGAAGACCGCTCGCCGCCCGGCGATGCCTGATTCGACAGCGGCGTCGAGCATGGTCAGCTCATAACGATCCGTGAGCAATGCGGTCGACGGGGGCGGGTCCATCACCTGGCTCACGCTAGGTCACGCCAGCGACATCGGCGACCGTCGGTGTAAGTGGCCGGCTACTGGCCGGACGTGATGGTGTCCTTCAGGCTGATGATGCGCTGAACCGACGCCTCCACCCGGGTCATCGAGAGCTGCCCGGAGGAGACACCCTGCTCGAGGTCGGCCAGCGCGGCGGAGAATTCAGACGCAGTGGTGATCATTGCCATGTCAGCGCCGGCTTCGATGGCCTTCACGACTGCTTGCGGACCGGTCTCACCGGCGTCTTTGATGGCGCCGGCGTCCAGGCTGTCCGTGAGGATCACCCCGGTGAAGCCCATAGATCGCAGGTACCGATACGCGGCGGGGTTCATCGACGCCGGCGTGCTCCCCCAGTCCGGCTCCGTGACGTTGCTCATCATGACCACCGGGACGCTGTCGTTGATCGCCCGCCCGAAGGGAATCAGATCGTCCTTCACCAGCTGCGAGAGTGGGGGATCGGTGGCCGATCCGGTATCGGTGTCACCGTTCGCATGACCGAGGCCGGGGAAGTGTTTCGCGACGGGGATGTCGCCCCCTGCTCGCAGGCCGTCGATGAACGCGAGCCCGTAGGCCGCAGCGATGGTGCCGTGCTCAGAGAACGAGCGCTCGTTCTCCTCGTCGATCGTGTCAGTGGCGCTGGCGGTATCGAGCACCGGCGCCAGGTCCATGTCGACGCCAAGGGCCGACATGGCCGATCCCTGCTGTGTCAGGAGCCCACGGACCTGTGCCGTCGTCATCTGCTCAGCCATCTGGCGAGGCCACGGCATGGGACCGATGACGTTCGCCAGTCGTGCGATCTCACCACCCTCCTCGTCGGTGGCAGTAAAGAGGGGCTCGTGCGCCGCCTGTTCCAGCCGCGCAAGGCCGGATTTGATCGCAGGGCCGGACCCGGCGGAAGGAGCCCCGAGGAACACCACGCCGCCCGCGCCCGCCTCGACCGCTTGGGTGGACGCGCCGATGCTGGAGAACTCGCCGGCAACCATGATCAGCTGAGCGAGCAGCTGATCCTCGGTCCAACCGCTCGGCAGTGACGCGGTCGTCGTCGGCGCCACGGTCGTCGTCGGC
>JBEKLQ010000188.1:0-2573 GCA_050010115.1 Acidimicrobiales bacterium
GCCTGTCCCCTCCGTGCTCCGCCGGTTCCAGCGGCTCGCCCCAGCGCGCTTCAGGGTAGCCGACAACAAGTGCTCCCGGCGGTGCGTGAACACCCCGGGAGCCGGCCAAGACCCCAAGGAGGTCCTGACGTCGACGGTCGCATTGTACCCTAGCAGCGCGTTCTCCCAGGTCAAAGACAGAAAGTGCAAGCTAACCAGCAAGGATCGGCGCGCACACGAGTTATGAGTTTCGGAACTGGAGCGCACAGCCGCCGATCAGGAGTGCGCCGGCGCTCCAGGCTGCGAGGACGCCGAGGCCTGCCCATGGGCTGATCGGGAGCGAGCTCAGGCCCGTCGTCGATTGGATGGACATGCCTGCGGTCATCGGTCCGATCTGCTCGAGGTGGCGGTGCCACGAACCTTGGACGGTCCCCGTGAGGATCGGGAAGAGGTACAGCAGAGCGAGTACGACCCCGATCGAGACCGCCGTGTCCCTGATCGCCGCCGCCATGCCAAGGGCGAGCAGGGCGATGAGCACGAGGTAGATCACCGAGCCGGCCGCCGCGCGAAGTGTCGGACCGTTCGCCAGCGAGATGAGCCGGTACCCGTTCGCCGGGCCGAGGCCGGCGCGGGAAAGCAGGAGCCGGCCGGCAAGGACGCTGCCCGCGACACCGAAGGTGCTCGCCAGCGCAGTCAGCACGATGAGGTTCACCGCCTTCGACGCGAGCACCGTCATGCGGCGCGGGATCGCCGCCAGGGTCGTGCGGATCATGCGGGTGCCGTACTCCTCGGAGATGACGAGCACGCCGAGGACGGCCACGATCGCCTGTCCGAGGTCGACGCCGATCAGGCTGGTCTTCGTGGGGTCCTCGCCGCTCCCGCCGCTGACGTGCATCGTGCCCGCGACCAACGTGCTGAGCCCGGCCGTGAGCACGACGGTTGCCAGCAGGATCCAGGCGGTGCCGGGAGAGGTGCGGAGTTTCGTCCATTCCGCCCGGAGCGCGAGGGTCATGCGTCCCTCCGGCTGAGCACCATCGCCGCTACGCCGAGGGCGAGGGCGGCGTAGCAGCACGGCACGATCAGCGAAACCCAGGCGCCGAGCGGGTAGTAGCCGTTCTGGACGGTGTAGGGGTAGCTGACGAGCGGCGACGACGGGACGGAGTCGAGAACCGAGAAACCCGCGGCCGGCGTCAGCCGATAGATCCACTCGCCCACCGAGCCGGTGACGGTGGCGCCGAGGATGTTCGGGACGACGAACAGGGCGATCCCGGCGACGACCGCACCGGAGCTGCGCCGGAGGATCGTGGCGAGGCCGAGCACGGCAACGGCAGCGAGCGCGACGAGGAGCGCGGACCCGAACACCTCGCGCACCTCGGTCAGTGCTCCGACCGGGAAGAGGTAGTTCCCGTTACTGATCAACAGGTGCCGGCCGATCGGGATCGAGATGGCGACCGCCACCGATTCGGTCAGAAACGCCACGGCGAAGATGACGATCGCCTTGGCAGAGAGGACTCGGCCACGGTTCGGCATGGCCGTGAACGTCGTGCGGATGAGCCGGCGCCGGTACTCAGCCGTGACGAACATCGTCGCGATCACGATGAGGACGATGAGCCCCACGAGGATGCCGATGAGCGTCTGACCCGTAGCCGGATTCTGGGCGATCATGCCGGCCAGCACGCCGGGGGCGATGTCGCCGGTGCCGGTGATCACGAAAGTGCCACCGATATGGCGGGCGCTCCCGAAGCCGAGCGTCGGGTAGAAGTTGTTGCCGCCGCCGACGCTTGTGTGCTGCCAGGCCGTCGTGGTCGTGCGTCCCTGCACGGTCACGTGGTCGAAGTGAGCGGTCGCCTGAGTCGTGTTGCCCTGGCTCGAGAGGGCATAGGTGACGGGCGAGGTGACGAACAGACCGATGTCAACCGTGCTCGGCAGCCCGGTGATGGCGGTCGACCCGATCTCGTCCCACGACGATCCGTTGGTCGAGTCGTAGGCGGTAAGTGTGTCGCCGTGGCGCACGAGCCGAAGCCAGCGCGGATCGCTTGGCGAGAGGGTGCCCGGCGTGCCGGCGATGTCGTGGGAGTAGTCATACTGGAAGCGGACGCCGTGGTCACCGGTCGCCATCACGGCCGCGTATGGTGCGCCTGCCTTCGTGCTGGACGTCACGATGACGCCGGCCTTCGCCCACCCTGCGAGACCGGGGCGTTCGGGCGCGTTCGGCGAGGCCCGATTCATGTTCTCCTCCGCGATGAAGCCGGCGAGCGAGGTGACCCGCGCCGTGATCGCGCCGTTGCCGTCGAGCGACTGGTGGACAAGCTCGTAAGTGTCGGTGACGATCTGGTCGCCAGGGCCGACCGGTACCGCAGGATGACCTACGGAGCACACGATATGGGCGGGGTTCGACCCGGTGCAGGTGCCGCTGTGAGAGCCGTTCGCCGACGCGATCGAGAGGAGCGTGCCGAGCACGGCGACGACGCCCAGGCCGATGACCCAGCCGCGGACGGTGCGGAGTTTCGTCCACTCGGCGCGTAGTACTTGGGCGAAACCATCCTCGTTGCCCCTCCTCATCGCTGCCCCGGAACGTCCGAGTGGGCCTGGAA
>JBEKLQ010000189.1:0-2951 GCA_050010115.1 Acidimicrobiales bacterium
CAAGCTGACCGGGCCCGAGCAGATCTTCGCCATCGCGAACATCGAGCGCACCGCACGCGGCCTGCCGCCGATTCTCGCCACGACGGTCCAGCTCGACGCCATGGCGGAGTCGGGCGCCACCCAGCAGGGCGACCCATCGGTGAAGCTGCCGCTGCGCCTCACCCACGGCGGCCTGGCCACGGCCTACGGATCCAACTTCGCCGAGGGCACGGCGAACGCCATGGGGGCGGACTACTACTGGATGTACGACGACGGCCTCAACTCGCCCAACACCGAGTGCACGACGCACAACACCAAGGCCTGCTGGGGCCACCGCGAGAACGTGCTGTTCAACTACGCCAACACCGCCTACTGCCCGCGGGGCTCCAAGCCCACGATGTACATGGGCACCGCCGAGGTCACGAGCCACGTCAAGTGGTCACCGTCGATCACCGAGATCTTCGTCAACGACTGCGGCGCCATGCCGAGCGACCGGAACTTCAAGCTGGTCTTCGGCCACTGAGGCCGGCACAGCCGGCGCCAGTGGGGCAGGCTCGGCGATAGCCGGTCGGTCGCGGGGCGCCCCGAGCTGTCTACGCGAGAGCCGGCCGGCGGAGCCTCAGTCGAGCAGTCCGGCGCCGCCGGAGCACGGGGCGGACCCGTCGTCTCCGGTGCCATCGCATTCGGAGTCGAGCCCTCCGTCGCCCGGATCGAGTCCAGCCAGCAAGGCCACGGAGATCTCACTGAGCGTGTCGAGCTGTTCTGGCGTCAGCACCGAGAGGAACCAACGCCGTACGTGCTCGACATGCAAGGGTGCTGCTGCCTCGATCGCAGCTCTTCCCGCCGAAGTCAGGACGATGAAGGCGCCCCGCGTATCGGTCGGGCAGGTCTCCCGGGCGATGAGGCCGCGGCGCTCCATACGGGTCAGGTGGTGAGAGAGGCGGCTCTTCTCCCATTCAGCCGCATCACCCAGCTCGTACGGTCGGAGCCTGTCCCGCGGCGCCTCGGACAAGTGGACGAGGACGACGTAGTCGGCGTCGGAGAGGCCTGCTTCTCGTTGCAGCTCCCGGCTGAGCGTGCGGCGGAGCCTCACGTGCACCGAGAGGAACCGCCGCCAAGCGAGCTCTTCCCGGCTGTCCAGCCAACCACGCATCTGGCCAGCATCGGAACCAACCTCGGCGACGTTGCTACCACCCATAGGGGCAGCCTATCGGAGCGGCGCTAGTTGACACGTCAACACGATCGGTGCCTGTCGATCTGGGTGAGGTCACCGACGGTACCGCCGGCTCCACTGACACGTACCCACAGCCGATCGCCTTCCCACCAGACTGCTCATCAGCGACCCGACCTGCCTAGCCGCTCACGGTGAGTGTCTGCATGGCCGGCGGCCGCTCTGTTGCTGACGCGCCCGCTGTCGCACCGGCGACCACACAGGTGAGAGCGACCAGCGCAATTCCCGGAACGAGCACGACACGCGCCGCCATCTTGATCATGGAACTCGCCGTCGCCAGATGTGATCGAGAATAGTCGTCCAAGGCCGCTGCCCGAGGTATCCGCGGTCGGCGAGGGGGACGCATACCCACGTCAGGCGGGCCGCAGCGGATGAGGGTCCTACCGGCGGTCGAGGCCGGTCATTTGAACCAGATCCGCTGGTACTCGCGGCTCTGGGGATGGAGGAGGGCTGCCACCAAGGCGATCTCGAAGAGCAGGCTGAAGATGTTCACTGCGAAGACTCTGGTGACGGCGAAGAGCGCGAGTTGGAGGGCGATCGGGAGGAACGCGAACACGACTCCGATGCGGTAGCCGAGCTTTCGGCCGTTGGCGATGCCGTGGGCGGCATAGACTTGACCTCCGATCAGGAGGAGCTGGAGGAGTTCGAGACCGCCAGCTGAAAGCCCTGCGATCAGCTCGAACGCCGCGGTCGTGTACAGGAGGATCTGAGCGAGCCAAAGCGTCTGCGGCTGGCTTTGGTTGAACCAACGTTGCACGTCCATGGCCCAGTTTGACAGTCCCGGGCCAGGACGGCGAGACGCTTGCACGAATGGCGGTCGCTTCACGTAGGGTTGTGCCGCCGCGGTGAGGGGCCCCTTCGCCGATTTTCAGGGGATGAACATGCAGGATCTCAATCAAGAGGCTGCCGATGCGCGTCGCGTCCTCGACGCGCATCTCGCCGAGATGGAGGGGGCGGCGACGACGATCGAGGCGATCCTGGGGCAGTGGGCACAGCAGTGGTGCCAGTCGACCGTTGACGCGGCGGTCGCCAATGACAGCCACCGAACGGTGACACTTCAGTCGGCAGGCACGTTCCAACAGTTGCTCGACGAAGTGGCACAGCTCAAGGCGGAGCTCCCCGAGCGAATTCGGGCTGGGTTCCGGCGCTCGGTGTGGCGTCACATCTATGTCGATCCCAGCCGAGACGGGAGCGGCAGGATCATGAACGATCTCGACTACGGCATTTGGCAGCACAGTGGGTACAAGGTGCCACCCGCGATGGAAGGCGTCGTCAGCAACGCATTGTCCCGTGTGACGCAGTTGCTGCGGAAGTACGGGTACCGGCCGGAGTTCGGCCGGATGGCTGGCGTGCATCGCCACACCGCTCCACCCGACGCCATCGCACCGATGGAGCGCTACTACCAGCTTTCGATGCGGCTGGCGGACGTTGCCGCTGCGGCTGAGGAGGCTCGAGCACGTCTCTCCGGGATTTCGACCGACCCGTCGTGGGATGCACGATGAACGCAGCGACGAGAGTCGGTAGATAGATGTCCAGGAAGCGGCCTGGAGTGCTGCGGCGCGCGTTCAGTCACGTCATTCATCCGATTCAACGCAGTCACCGTCAGCGGGCGCACCGGCGTGTACTGCACCGGCACCGGCACATCGGCTTGGTGAAGGAGATGTCGAGCGAGCGTTTCGAGCTGGATCACGAGAACCGCCGATTGCTGGGCATGAGCGGTCCGGGCCTGTTCGCTCCGCAC
>JBEKLQ010000190.1:0-4115 GCA_050010115.1 Acidimicrobiales bacterium
TAGTGAGGAGCGACTTCGACGATGTCATTGCGCCGATTCACGTACGTAGAGAAGCGACGCCAGCTCCCCGGGCCGGAAAGCGCGTGTCTTGGTCGTCCGCTGCACATGCATTTCCACAGCACTGCCTGTATAATGCTGGCATGTCCAAGTCCATTACCGTGCGAGACGTTCCGGACGAGACGAGCGAGCGGTTGGCGTCGCGCGCGGCCGCCACTGGGCGGTCGCTGCAGGAATACCTGAGAGCCAGGCTGATCGAGCTCGCCGAGAGCCCCGACGCCGACGCGCTCTTCGCGGCGATTCGCGCACGCAAGTCCGCCACGCGCAGCCACGCCACGATCGACCAGATCCTCAGCCACCGGGACGCCGACCGAAGATGACCACGGTGGTGGACGCCTCGCTCGTCGCGGCTGGTTTGGTCGATTCCGGATCGTTGGGTGCTTGGTCAGAGTCCGTGCTGCTGACCGGTCCCCTGGCCGCGCCACATCTCTTGCCGGTCGAAACCGCCAACATATTGAGGCGTATGGCGAACGCTGGCGACATCTCGGCAGATGTCGCAGCCCTCGCTCACAGCGACCTGCTGAGTCTTCGGATGGAATTGTTTCCCTACGCACCGCTCGGCGAACGAGTTTGGGAGCTACGGGCGTACGTCACCACTTACGATGCTTGGTACGTCGCCCTTGCCGAATTGCTCGATGCTCCGCTTGCCACGCTGGACGCCAAGCTCAGCCGAGCCCCCGGGACGGCGTGCAGTTTCCTGACGCCTCTTGATAGAACGGGCGAGTAGGTCCTCGGTCGGGCGCGTCCGCGCGGTGCTGACCGGTGCTTGGGGTCGCCGACCCGGTTAACAGATAAGAAGTCGTGCGCTCGATCTACGACATCACCGACGCAGAGCTCGCCGCCGAGTTCGTCACCGAGCTCTACCACGACCTGCAGGACCACACCTGCCCGCCGGAGGTGAACCAGCTCGGCCGCACGATCGAGCGCTGGTTCGACCAGATAGTCGCCTGGCACAAGGCTTTCGTGTCGAACGGGCCGACCGAGGCGATCAACAACCTCATCAAACGCGTGAAGCGGACCGGCTTCGGCCTACGGAACTTCCGTCACAGCTGGTGCCATTCCAGAACTCGGCAAGCGGAAGCGACTGATTGATGCTCCCCACAGCCGCGCAGGCCGAGGCTGAGGAGCATGACACTGCGGACAGGCCGTAGTTGGAGCCCGTCGGTTCTTTGGCCTGGTGGACCGCCCAGGTCTTCCCATTCCAAACCTCGGTCAACGCATGCTGATCCTGGTTAGCGCGAGGCTCAACGTGCAGGCCATCGGAGTCGCTCGGCCACGAACCTCGCCCGCAGTTTGGAGACGGTCTTACGGTCATCGCCCGGCTCTCGCAGAACGGTACGCCTTGTCGGTGCCGTCCTCGCCTTGTACCCCGCGATCGCGTTCGCACGGCTCCTGGAGTTTCCTCCCGCCGTGCCGAAGTCGGCCTAGCGGCTATTCGTTGCCGGGCCCCGGGACGCCGCAGAGATCGGCGAGCACCTGGCCGGCGGCGTGCACCGGAAGGGCCCAGGTCTGCAGGCCGACGACGCCGTCCGCTTCGATGCCACCCGACTCCTGCGCCCCCTTCACTGCGGTGGTGGTTTCCGGACCGTAGATGCCGTCGATGGTGAGCACCGGGTTCGAGTTCGGCGCGAAGTCTCCCCGTCCCTCGTTCAGGGCGGTCTGAAGCTTTTTGACGACGGGGCCTTGAGATCCTTCACTGAGCGTCGGTGGCTCGGGGCCGTCACCACCCAGGGCTGCCCAGGTGGCTGGCCCGACGATGCCATCGACGGCGAGGGCGAGATTGCTGGAGCTCTGGAACTGCTCCACGGCCGATTTGGTCACGGGACCGAAGATGCCGTCGATCTGGTTGTCGCTCAAAGTCCGGCGAACGAGAAGGTACTGCGCCCACCTGACGGTAGGTCCGGTTGCGCCCTGCGAGATGGTGGGGGGAGTGGGCATGGTTGGCTCCGATCGTGGGTGGTCAGAGGAGCGGCGCAAGTCGCGAGACACTCACCGACGCCCCCCCTTCCCTTCGCTTATCTCTATCTTCTGTCGCCGGGTCCGGCCGACGCAAGGCCCAAATCGGCCAATTGCGGCTGAGCAGCTTGGGGATGCAGGCGTCGGAGGTCTGGTCGAACGGCAAGTCCGAAAGCCCACAACACGCGCTGTTCAGAACAACGCCCGAGGCTGCCTGCTCAAGCAGTTCACCACCTCCACCGTCCCGCTCACGCCGCAGACAAAACAGCTGATCAGGGCCGTCTCGATGGAGCACGGGCTACCAGCAAGACCGACTCTGGCCCACTAGCAGGAAGGTCTCCGACACGACGCTGCAAGGTCGGCTGCCTTGGGCGGGTGTATTGCGTCGCCGATTAGCGGGACCGACCGGACGGCCCCGGGACTATGCCTTCCACCGAGCCGAGAAGTTCGCGGGCGACGGTGCCGTTCCCGCCCAGCCCGACCACGACGTACACAGCCGCCTTCGTGCTGCCGGACCCGAAGACGAGCTTCACCTCGAGCTCCGACGGCTGCACGGACGGGTCACTGCACGCCGTCGCTTCGACGCCCGCCACCTTCAAGGTGCCGTTGACCGGGTACGCTTCGAGCTGAGCCGTCGATGACACGATGATCCCGTCGGTCGGCTTGGTCGGAGGCGGAAAGTATGCGCAAGGCACGGGGATCACGTGGACGCCAAGAGCAACCACCGGTCCGTGGTCGAACGGACCGGAGCACTCGAGCTTCAGCGGCTGGCTGACGGGCCAGGAAGGCGGTGCCGCGATGCTCACGCCGTCGAAGTACTGGAGTTTCCACGAGGCGGGAGGCTTCGCCACTCCGCCTACGAGGACGTAGTGCAAGGGCGACCAGCCGAGCGTCGAGATCAGTGTGGCCGGCTCGGCGCCGCGCCAAAGGAGCTCGATGCCGAGCTTGGGTACCAGGTACCCGTGCGCTCCCCCGAGGGCAGCCGGATACAGGTCGAACCCGTTGACGACCCGCACCGGTCTTCCGGAGCCTTTCTCGGTCGAAGTGAAAATCCAGACGATCGACAGTGCAGAGCCCGGCTCGGGAAGGGTGCTGCATCCCTTCGACTCGGGTGGCTGGACGCCGACGAGAAGAACGCTGCGGTTCGCGACCACCATCGGACACGGGAGCTGCGCCTGAACCGTCCACGACGGCGGGCTGATGATCTGGGCCAACCCCTCGTCGACCTGCTTGGCTCCTTTTGAGCTGACCACGCCGAGCGAACCCGTCAAGCGGATGCCGCCGTAGCCGACGGCGCCCTGGTGGAGACTCTTGCGGGTTCCCGGGTGGATTGCCGAGCCGCTCGCCAGCGCAAGCCCGATCGAGGCGGCGATGACCCCTGCCGCGAGTCCGATGAGCGCACCGCGGGCAACGTGCCGGCTGCGGGACTTGGCAAGGGTCTTGGCGTCGTGAATCACGAGACGATCAGGCGACATGTCCCTAGAAGGCGCCCGGGTGGAATTTCGCGTACTGGAATCTTCGGCGCGGCCTTGGTCCATCTCCGGACACTCGCCAAAGCGAGCGGACAGCTCGCCGAGCTGTTCGGAAAGCGCGTGCTGTTCACCGACCGGGACACCTGGTTCATCGCCGAGGTCGTGGCCGCCTACCGCTCGCAGTCCGGGGTGGAGGCGGACCTCCGCCAGATGAAGGACCCGAAGGTGGTCGGCTTCTCACCGATGTTCCACTGGACCGAGCAGAAGATCCGGGTGCACGCCCAATACTGCGTGCTCGCCCTCGCCGTCGCCCGGCTGATGGCCCGGGAGGCCAGGAGCGCCGGCATGGCCATGAGCGTCCGCGAGCTCCTCTCGAGCCTCAAGGCGATTCAGGAGACCTTGCTGATCTACCCGTCCACCGGTGGCCGTCCCCGTGCGAGGCGCATGATCACCGAGATGGACCCCACCCAGGCCCGCCTCTACGAGCTGTTCGGCCTCGACGCCTACGCCCCACGCTGAGTTCTTAGGTAAGACGCGCCAAGCACCGATTTACCATTGCTGAGCTGGGGTTACCTCGCTGTCAGCTGAGCTAGCCAGGAAACTCCCGCTAGTACTACTGAGGGGCCCCAA
>JBEKLQ010000191.1:0-2855 GCA_050010115.1 Acidimicrobiales bacterium
CGTCCGATCTCCTCGAGGTGGCGGGCGCGGCGCTCGATGCTGGCGCAGAGGCCCTCACGCTCGTCAACACGCTGCTCGGCCTCGCCATCGACGAGCGGACGCGCCAGGTTGTGCTTGGTGCCGGTGGTGGAGGTCTCTCGGGCCCCGCCCTGCACTCGGTGGCGCTGCGCGCCGTGTACGACTGCGCAGCGGCGTATCCCGGAGCCCCGATCGTGGGTGTCGGCGGCATCTCCGATGGGGCGGGGGCCCTGCGGATGTTGCTCGCGGGCGCCAGCGCCGTACAAGTCGGGACCGCCACGCTGGCCGACCCGAGGGCCCCGCACCGTGTGCTGTCGGAGCTCTGCCGACGCTTGGACAGCGACGGGGTGCGATCGCTCGGTGAGGTCATCGGTGAAGCTCAGAGGCGGCCGACCGATGAGGGCGCCATGACCGAGACACCCAACGACGGAGGAGGCAGGCGTGATGACCCATGAGCTGGCGACAGATCGACTCACCGAGGTGCGTGGTCAGTTGGCCCTTGCCCTCGATGTCGAGGATCTGCGAGCCGCACGGTTGCTCGTCAGCCGCGTGGCCCCCTACTTCGGGGTCGTGAAGGTCGGCCTCGAGCTGTTCATCGCCGTCGGCCCGGCGGCCGTCGAGGCCTTCAGATCCGACGGCCTGGCGGTGTTCCTCGATCTGAAGCTCCACGACATCCCGACCACGGTGCGGCGTGCCGCCAGCCAAGCGCGATCTATCGGAGCGACGTACCTGACTGTGCACGCAGCCGGGGGCGAGGCGATGTTGCGGGCGGCAGTGGAGGGGTTCGGCCCGACCGTCTCCGGCGGCATCCTCGGTGTCACCGTGCTCACGAGCGACCCCGAGGCGCCCGAATCGGTGATTGCCGCACGAGCAGAGCTGGCAGCCCGGACGGGGTGCGTCGGCGTTGTGTGCGCGGCATCCGATCTCGGCACGGTCCGCAAGGTGGCACCCGGACTGACGGCAGTCGTCCCAGGCATCCGGCTCGCCGGTGGCTCCAACGACGACCAGGCTCGCGCCGCCACCCCGTTCGCGGCGGCGTCGGCAGGAGCCGGCCTGCTGGTCGTCGGACGGGCCGTTACCAGCGCCTCGGACCCTGCCGCAGCAGCCCGAGAGGTTGCCGAACAGGTCGCGGCTGCGGGTTCGGGACACTCCAGCCGGCCGGAGTCGTAACGCCTCGGACTCGTTCGGGTGCTCGCAGGCCCACAGCGGTGGCGAGGGCCCGGCGCGGAGCGTTTCAGATGCTCTAGGGTGCCGCATGCTGGGTGAGCGAAGGGGGCTGACCATGCCGGTGCCGACAGCGTCGTTGAGATCCGCGCCGTCCGTGCAACGCAGGCGCAAGTTGCGAGCGGCCTGGACCGTCGGGGCAGTGCTTGCCGCAGGTGCCCTGGTGCTCGCCGCCTGCGACGGTAGCACCAGCACGTCGACCACTACCTCGCCGAGCGCCACCACCAAGGCGCCGACCAAGGTCCCGGGCGGCACCGTGTACTGGGCCCTGGTGCCTGCCACGACGCCGAACTTCATCTTCCCGTTCACGGGCCTGCAGTACTTCTCGGTCGCCAACACCACCCAGTTCCAGTACCTCATGTACCGGCCGCTGTACTGGTTCGGCCCGTACGGCTCGGCGGCACCGACGATCGACTACGCCATGTCTCCGGCGAACGCTCCGGTGTGGTCGAACGGCAACAAGACGGTGACTATCTCCCTCAAGGGCTGGCAGTTCAACGACGGCCAGAAGGTGGACGCCCAGAGCATCATCTTCTGGATGAACATGATACGCACAGTGGGCCGGCGCGGTTCCCGGCACGCAGGGCTTCCCGGGCAACGTCGTGAGCTACTCGGCTCCTGGCGGCGCTACCGGCGACACGGTCGTGTTCAACCTGTCGGAGACCTTCAGCACGAACTGGTACCTCTACAACGAGCTGTCGCAGCTCAGCCCGATGGCGGAGGCCTGGGACGTCACGTCGCTCACGGCGGCGCCTGGCTCTGGTGGCTGCGGCGTTGTGGCCTCGGGCGACATGACCGGCATGGCGACGCTCCATGCCTGCGAGGCGGTGTGGAAGTTCGACACCGACAACGGCGGCCTGAACAAGAGTCCGGTGATGGCCGGCGACCCGTCGACCTACGCCACGAACAAGCTGTGGACCGAAGGGGCGGACGGCCCCTGGCTGCTCACCGGCTTCCAAGCCTCGAGCGGTGAGGCGACGTTCACGCCGAACCCGAAGTCCAGCGGGCCGGGCAAGCCGATCATCGCGAAGTTCGTCGAGGTTCCCTACGCCTCCGACACCGCCGAGTACGACGCTCTGGCTGCCGGTGGGGCGACCGCTCCCGACCAGGGCTACCTGCCATCGCAGGACACCCCGCAGAAGTCCTCGAGCCTCGGGCCCATGCAAGTCGGTGCCAACGCCTCAGCGTTGTCGTCCAACTACACCTTGTCGACGGACCCCACATGGCAGGTCAACTACTTCCCGGATAACTTCGATTCGACGCTCGGGGCGGGCGGTCACGCTGGAGCGGTGTTCAGCCAGCTGTACTTCCGTCAGGCACTGCAGGAGCTGATCAACCAGCCGGGCATCATCTCCACGTACTTCAAGGGCTACGGCGTGCCCACCTACGGGCCCGCCCCGGTCTACCCGACCAACCCCTTCGTGAGCTCGGAGGAGACCAAGTCGGGCGGTCCGTACCCCTTCAGCGAGTCGACAGCGATCGCTCTGTTGAAGGCGAACGGCTGGACGGTCAACCCGGGTGGCACGTCGGTGTGCGCCAAGGCCGGAACCGCCAAGGGTGACTGCGGTAAGGGCATCCCGGCGGGCACGCCGCTCAAGTTCCAAGAGGTGTAC
>JBEKLQ010000192.1:0-4800 GCA_050010115.1 Acidimicrobiales bacterium
AGGCGGCGCCCCTCTCCTGGGAGGACGTCGCCGGCATCGGCCGGGTGGAGTCCGACAACGGCCAGACGTGGGGCTCCGCCGCTCGGATCACCGGCAACGGCACGCTCTTCCCGTCCAGTTATGGCATCCCGCTCAATGGATCGAACGGGGCGCCACGCACGGAGTCACCACGCACGAAGGCACCGGCCAAGCCCCACACCGCCGCCCCGCCCACTGCGAGCCCTACGACGATGTTGAGCACGGCCGCCCTGTTTTCACAAGCGGCCGGCTCGTACTCCTTCAGCCTGCAGGCTCTTGCCGGCACCTCCGAGACAGAGGCCGGGAACGGGGTTGTCGACACCCGTGACCGGACGGGGTCGCTCGTCCGCGAATTTGGGGGGATCTGATGAGTGGGGCCCTGGAGAATCGTGAGGCGACGTCCGCTCGGGCGCAAGCCGGGCGAAGAACGAGGCGCCGGGGCGGCGGGGAAGGGTCGATCTACCGGCGGACCGGCAGCGTATAGTCGATCTGCCAGCACTGCGAGGGGAGCTGCGAGGATCAGGTGTTTCGCGGACGAGGACAACGGCGGCGGGAGTCACCGCTTGGTCGCGCGGCGAGTCTCGCTGGACAGGCACGCAGCAAGCGAGGTCGCGTCGGTGCCTCGTTGCTTCTGGTCGGCGCAACAATCGTCTCGAGCGCTCTTGGTGGCGTGGTCGCATCGTCTTTCGGCGGAGTGGGCGAGGCTGCTGGCGCGACCGGGTCGGTCATCTTCTCGGAGACGTTCGCCGACGCCCAGATCAACTCGAGCGAAGCGAGCCTCGTCGCCCCGGCGGGAACCTTCACCCCATGCCTCACCGCCTCCTCGAACACCACCGAGACGCCGATTCCAGGGTGCACCAACTCGACCAACTCGACCGGCCAGCCAGGAGGCTACGGGGGGACGCTGCCGGACACGCCAGGGCAGGGTGCTCTTCGGCTGACGAGTAATGGTGGCAACTCCAACGGCTACATTCTTTACAACTACCCGATCCCCACCTCGGCGGGTCTGGACGTAAAGTTCAACCAGTACCAGTACGATGGAACTGGCGCTGACGGGATTACATTCTTCCTGTCGAATGGTGCTGACCCACTGACACAGATCGGCCCATCTGGAGGATCCGGTGGTTATGACTTCGCTACCGATCAGACAGCAACCGACTGTCCAGCGAGCGATCCCGATGTCGGACCGAATAAGGAGTGTGACGGACTTCCTTACGGCATCCTCGGTGTCGGCCTTGACGCGTATGGCAACTACTCTTACCTCTACAATGACACTATCGGTACTGGAAGCGGTGCCTGTAACGCTTCGTATGTACCAACTGCGAGAGTTCCAGAAGAGATTGCCCTTCGTGGACCCGGGTACCTGAACAACACCCAGTCCGGTTATCCGGCGGGGTGGTACCCCGAGACCGGTGAGTCAAATGGCGAATACTGCCTCCTGAGTAAACCCTATACCGCCACGGGCTTAAGTCTCGACGATGCGGCCGCCACGCGCCGCTATACCGCTGCGGGTGTGAGCAATGGCCATCAGATCGAGATTCAGATCGATCCGCCAGGGTGTGCCACCTCCGTGAGCAACCCTTGCCCGAACGGCTCAAGCCCCCAGATTCGTGTGTATGTCGATGGAGCGTCGACCCCTGTCGTGACTGTGCCTGAGCCCGCTGTCGTCGGCACGACTCCGACTGTGAAGTTCGGGTGGTCGGCTAGCACGGGTGGTCAGAATGAGATCCACGAGATCAACGACGTCAGCGTGTCGACGGTCCTCCCGATCTCTCCGTTGTTGTCGGAGTCGGCTGGCTCGGCAGTGAGCGTCACCGCTGGCAGTGTCGCCGATGCGACCTTCACCACTAGCGTCCTTGCCACCGGTGCACCGGAGGATGATCCAGTGTCCGCTCTCGTGACCATCCCCGGCGGCGCCAGCGGGCTGAGCTTTGTAGCGGGCCAACCGCCGACGGGCAGCGGGTGGGTTTGTCCGACCCCGGCTGTAGGAGCGACAACGGACACCTGCACCTACACACCTGTGGCCCCAATCGAACCGGGCACCTCCTTACCCCCGATCACGGTGCCGCTCGAGACCGCGACGGCAAACGCCACGGGCGGGTTCGTGCCCGACGCGGCCGTGTCGAGCGCCGACAATGCGAGCACATCCGGCCTTCTCGCGATCCAGCAACTCACCTGGACGTCGGCGAGCGCGACGGCCGCGAATGTGTCGATCTCCAAGTCGTCCAGCAATTCATCGCCCGCTGACGGCGCAGAGGACACGTACACGATCTCAGCGCAGAACAACGGACCGGTCGCTGCTACCGGTGTGGTTGTCACCGATCCGCTGCCCACCGGCCTCGTCTACGTTTCGAGCCTGGCAAGCATCGGAACAGTATCCGAAGCCAATGTCAACGGAATTCAGACCGTGACCTGGACGATCGGGACGATGTCGGACGCGACATCTGGCTCTCTCGCGATCACCGTCGAGGTCGATGCCAGCTCGGGCACGATAATCAACACGGCCACGGAGACACAGACGAATACCAATCTGACCGGCACTCAGGTGGCTTCTACGGCTATCACACCGACATCGGTGGCTGACGTCACAATGACGAAGACGGTGGCCACTGCCAGCCCTGCCGATGGCAGCCAGGACACGTACACGTTGACGGTGCTGAACGGAGGCCCCGCCCCTGCTCAGTCCGTCGTCGTGACAGATCCGCTGCCCAACGGCTTGACGTACGACTCCTCGACGCCGAGCGCGGGGACCAGTGCGAGCGCCTCGGGGAGCACGGTCACGTGGACGATCGGCACGCTCGCGGCCAATACGAGGGCAACGTTGACGATCACTGTGACGGTCACTTCCGGTTCAGGGTCGATCGTGAACACGGCAACTGAGACGCAATCCTCCTCCACGCCCGACCCGTCCGGCGCTGATTCGACTACCGCGTCGGCGACCATCACGCCGACTCCGGTGGCCAATGTCGTCATCACCAAGACGGTGAGCAACTCGGCGCCGACGAGTGGTTCCAGCATCACCTACACCCTCACGGTCACCAACAACGGCCCCGACTCGGCCTCTACGGTGGCCGTATCCGACCCGCTGCCGACTGGTGTGACCGAGACGGCGACCGGCACGCCGAGTCAGGGCACTGCCACTTTCAACAATGTTTCCGACACACTGGCCTGGACTGTTGGCACTCTGGCGGACGGCGCGTCCGCGACCGAGACGATCAACGTCACTGTCAACAACACAGGGGTGATAACCAACACTGCCACCGAGACACAGTCGGCGACGACGCCGAATTCCGCTGGCGGTACGACCTCGACGGGATCGGTGACGATCAACGCGACCCAGTTCGCCAACGTCACGCTTACTAAGACCGCCTCGAACTCAGCCCCCGCCGATGGGGGCTCAGACAGTTACACGTTGACTGTCTCCAACTCGAACACCAGCTCGTCGTCAGCGGCCAGCGTCGTCGTGACGGACCCTTTGCCCAATGGCGACTCCTACGTGTCTACCGGTACACCGCCTAGCGGCACGACCGTGTCGGAAGCGGACAACGCGGTGACCTGGACCGTGGGCACCCTAGCGGTCGGTGCCTCGCTGCAACTTGTGATCAACGTGACCGTGACCGGCGCAACGGCCATCGTCAACACGGCCACCGAGACGCAATCCTCGACCACTCCGGACTCTTCCGGTGCTACCTCGACCTCAGCCAGTGCGACCATCACGCCAACATCGGTAGCGAACGTCTTGCTGCAAAAGAGCGCCGGGACTCTCGACCCCGCCGTCGGCAGCCAGGAGGCCTACACCTTGACGGTCACTGGAGAGGGTCCCGACAGCGCTTCGGGCGTCGTCGTTACCGACCCTCTACCCACAGGCGTGACGTACGTGTCCACCGGTACCGCGCCGACGGGTACGACGGTCAGCGAGTCGGGCGGCACCGTGACCTGGACGATCACCAACCCGCTTCCCGACGGGACGTCGTTTAGCTTGACCGTGAACGCCACCGTGAACGTCAGCAGTGGGTCGATTACCAACACTGCGACCGAGACGCAGTCCTCGTCGACACCGAATTCATCTGGCGGAACCTCGACTCAGGCATCGGCGACGATCAATCCGACCGGCGTTGCGAACGTCACGTTCACCAAGACGGTCTCGAACGCGACGCCGGTCGATGGTTCGACGGATACTTACACACTGACCGTGGACAACACGGGCCCCGACGCAGCGCAGTCGGTCGTGGTCACCGACCCGCTCCCGACTGGTGTCAACTACCTGTCCACAGGGACGCCCCCGACCGGCACGACGGTCAGCGAGTCGGGCGGGACTGTCACCTGGATGATCGGGACACTCGGGATCTCGTCCTCCGTGCAATTGACGATCAATGTCACCGTGACTGCCAACTCCGGGACGATCATCAACACTGCAACCGAGACTCAGTCGGTCTCTACCCCTAACTCCAATGGGACCATCTCGCAAAATGCACAAGCGTCCATCTCGCCGGGCGTAGGTGCAGATGTCGTCATCAACAAGACAGCTTCTTCGACTACGCCCACAGTGGGATCGCAGGACACCTTCACCATCACGGTCACCAATAGCGGCCCTGACTCGACTGCAGTCTCGGTCTCGGACCCGCTCCCGGCTGGGCTCGCCTACGTCTCCTCCTCCAGTGCCACGGGCACGATCGGCGACTCCGGCCAGACCGTCACCTGGACGATCGCCAACCTCACCGCCTCGGGGGCGGGCTCGTCGGCCACGGCCCAGATCGTCGTCACGGTCAACACCTCCAGCCA
>JBEKLQ010000193.1:0-3151 GCA_050010115.1 Acidimicrobiales bacterium
CAGTCGTGCCCGCTCGCCTTCCGCAGGGAGTTTCGCCTGCTTCGATCGGCTGAAGGCCGCGATGAGAAATGTCTCACCGGCATTTTCGTGATGGCGTCCGAGCGGCGCAGTAGCCGAGCGGCTACCCGGGCAGGGCCGGAGGCTCGTCCGTCGGCGGCTCCTCGGGCACGGGCTCATCGCGCTGGTGGCGCCGCCGCCGCCGCCGTTTTTTCGGGTCGCCCATGACGGCACGTCGCGTCTCAGCCACCCGTCGATGCTCGAAGGACTCGGCGATCCTGACGTTTCGCACCACGACGGCGAGCGCGTACATGAGGGTGTTCTTCGCCACGCCGAACAGGCGGCTCCAGCCCCGGCGGATGCCGCCGGTCGACGGGTCGCACAGCGATGCGTAGGTCCGCTCGGCAGCCGTTCGCCTCGTGTACGAGCGGGCGTAAGCGGTGCTCGGGTAGTCGTGCTTTTGGCGGGTCTTCTCGTTCACCTGCGGCGGCACGGTGATCGTCTGCTGGGCGCAGCAGCGCTCCGGCTGTCCGGGTGGCTCGAGCACGCTCGGGTGCTCGGCCGGAAGCGCCATGGAGCCAGGTTTCAGCGGGCAGCGGATCTTCCCGGCCGCCGCCGGGCAGGCGACGCGCTGGTAGCCGTCACGATCGGGGGCTGCCACCGGGGAGAGCTTGTAGCGGGCGAGCTCTGCACAGCGGCCGTCGTGGTCGGCGATCTCGTCGTTCGAGGCTCCCCGTCGCCGCGGGCCGAGGCCGAGCAGGGCGATGGGCGTCCTCGGGCAGTACAGCTGGCCGTTGGCACAGATCGCCCCCTCGAAGGTTCCCTGCTTTCCCCGGTCGTTCGGGTGCAGGTCCATCACGAGGCTCGCCCCCGCACCTCGCAGCGGCCGGGCCCAGGTCACCGGATCACGATTGGAGTAACCGCAGTCACCGAGCACGTCGCCGAGCTCGATCCCTTCGCTCGCCATGCGAACAAGAGTGCCGGCCATCACCGCTGGCGGGTCGAGGCGTGGGGCCGCGAATGCGATGCGCCGGACGAGCTCTGGGACAGCCGGACCGCCTTCGTCGGCGACCATCGTGGCAACCTGGGCGTAGTAGCCGAAGAACAGGCAGTCCTTGGCCCCAGGCGCGTTCCGCTTGGCATGGCCCCAGGAGGCGTCCGGGTCGTTCGCCGGCTGGGTGTCCTCTGCGGAGCGGGGGCGGCTCCAGGTCTCGTGGTCGGTCCAGTCGACCGCGAGCGACCGCGAAGCCGACTTGTGCTCGTCGGGCACGCTCGCCTCGACGAGGGCGTCGACGACACGACCGAGCGCTTTCCTACGCGCTTTGTCGTCGATGCCGCCCCGTGCTCCTAAGAGATGGGCGGCACGCTCGTGCTCGGGCACGCCTTTGAACGATGGCACCGGCGAGGGATCGATCGGGCGGCACATCACCGAGAAGGTGTCCTCGTACTGGCGGTAGGTGGCGACGTGGCAGTCACCGTCCTCGATGACGGCGACCTTTAAGGCCAGCTGGTCGCTCAGCGGGAGAAAGGACAGCGCCCGGTGGGCAGCCTCGAGCTGTGCCGGCCGGCCGGAGTCGAGGGCGAGCATCACCCCGAGCAGCACCGTGCGCGACGGCAGCTGGCGGGGCCGGCCGCCGCTCGGCATCGCCGCCTCCAGCAGCTCGGGCACGCCCGATGCGTCGAGGATCGCCTCAAAGGCCGCCCGGCGCCTGGATGTGCTCAGGGTCGTCCTCCCAGAAGGGCGACGGCTTCTTCCTCGCCGACCGGTCCGAGCCCGGCGACGATGTCGCCGAGGCGCTGGCTGCAGGTGATGCCGGCTGCGGCCATGAAGGCGGAAAGGCCGATGTGCTCGGCGCAGTCGTTGAGCCACGTCGAGCGCAGCCGCCCAGTGTCGAGGCGCTCGAGGTGCAGCCCGCCGGAAAGAGCCGACACGAGCGGGGTCGTCACGTTGTGACGTGACGGGTCCTCGCCTCCGGTCACATAGTCGCCGGCGGCATAGGCGGCCGACTCGACCAGTGCGTCGTGGTAACGAGAAAGGACCGGGACCACACGGGGCCTCCGGCCGCTGACGGTGACGACGAGCCCGCCGGAGCGAGCCACGACGTCATGGCCGCGGACGGCCCGTAGGTCGTGGCCCATCAGCCCTGCTCCCGCACCGAGGCAGACGAGCCCGGTGGTGCGCATGGCCCTCGCAAGGGTCGGCTGGGCGCTCGCGAGGGCAAGGTAGGAGGCGATCTCGGTCTTCGAATACGGGGCCTTCGCCCGCTCTCGTGACAGTGGCACCGGTCCCGAGCACACCGGGGGAAGGAGGCGGCGGGCAACAAAGCGCAGGTTCGTCCGCAGCGTGCGCCTCGTCGCCGGAGACAGGTGCTGTGTGCCCACGAGAGCGAAGCGATCGATCACCGAAGGGTCAAAGAGCACCTCGGGAACTACCTCGAGGCCGACGGAGATGCCGAAGCTCGCCAGTTTCGAGGTGGCGAACAGCAGCGCCTTGGCTCGTGCGGGGCTTTCGGGCCCGGCCGCGCCGACCACGGCCCGTGCGAAACAGGCCGCCTCGGTCGCTACCGACGTCGGCCGGAACGCCGCGACGGTGAGGGCGGCCTTCTCGGCCAGCACCTCCGGGTCCTCCCGAGCGGCATTCATTCCGGTATATATACCGTACGATGAGGGACAGCGGGTGGATCCCCGTGGGAAGGTGGGTCACATGCGACTGGAAGCGACCAAGCGCACCGAGGCACGACGCATCGCGGCCGAGCTCGCCGCCATCGCCCGCACCGGCATGGTGCTCCCCGGGACGATCTCAGAGCGCCGGACCCACTGCGGGAAGCCCACCTGTCGGTGCATGGCGTCGCCGCCTGAGCTACACGGTCCGTACTGGCAGTGGACCCGAAAGGTCCGGGCCAAGACCGTAGGGCGGTGGCTCAGCGCCGAGCAGCGTGACGACTACCGGCCGTGGATAGACAACGCCCATCGGATCCGCCAGCTCATCACTGAGCTTGAGGCGATCGGTCTCGACGCCATCGAGAACGATCCCCGCAGCACCCGACGCTGAGCGCTCAGCTGTGGACGAACCGTGGCCGGAGCTTGCTTAGCCCGTGGTCAACTCCTCAGGGGTGGCGCTCCTCGGCAGTTCAGACCCTTTTGTGAACACCTC